>JBDKIY010000086.1:0-4550 GCA_039796875.1 Actinomycetota bacterium | reverse complement strand
TTCGGGCAACGAACGAAGTTGAAACTTGGGCTCATTTTCTTATCGGCCTTTAGATAGCGCTCGTAAATGCCTTTATAGAGTTTTGCCCGTAATTCAATTGTGGTTGGCGGCTGGTTCGAATTGGAAGCAGAATTGTTGTTCTCTTTTGCTGCTACGCCTTTGCTCCAAACTAGTTTGCCGTTTTTCTTGATGCAAGTGAAGGTTTTGTTTTGAACAGTCGTTTTTTTGTTTAGAGATTTACAGGTTGCGCCTTGGGCAACCTTTGGGGCTGCGTTAGAGATTTGCGGGGCTAGCGATACCGCGAGCGCTGTTAGCGTGGAAAGGATCAGAACTTTGGATACCCGCGAAATCTTCATTGGAGGATTATGTCTTTGAGAATGCCACTTTTAAAGATCACTACGGTTATGTTTCGCCTTTATGGCGATTATTGCGGCGCCATTACCGGCGGGTGCATTTTTGATGGCGAAAAGAGCTGGTTTGAGTATTCAGAATAATCTCTGGATCATTCTCTATTCTTATAACTGAAGATATAGTCCGGAGATGATCAAGAAACTCTTTGCAATTGTTTCAGTAATGATTGTGTTACTTCCATCCAGCCCTGTCTATGCACAAGATCCTCTTCGAGCTGATTCAGTTAATGCTTTTTTTGATCCCGACCTTCCTTTGCCTGCCGGACAAACGTTTAAGAGCTACTACGAGGCACGTAAATTTAGATTCCTCTATCGCGAGATTATTCCAACTGCTGTATCAAGCGATACATACTTCATGATTGCTGGAGCAAATAGTGGGTTCCCGGATTTTTATGGAGGAATTCAGCAATACAAGGATGGAACTCAATATGCGATTTTCTCTGCTTGGGACGTTAATTCAGATGGAACTTGTTGGACCTGTCTTCCCGGAACTGCGGCTCCAGAAAAGCAAGTGTCTGTTTGGGCAAAAGGAGATAGAACAACTACGCGCCCGTTCGGTTACGAGGGAACAGGAATGAACTCCATGATTCCAAACTTTGAGTGGAAAGTAGGAGAGAAAATTGCTATGTTGGCTGCGATTGATCCTGCTGGAAAAGGATCTCTAATATCCGCAGCTTTCAAAGTCGGAAACAAACCTTGGGAGTTCATAACTAGTTTCTACGTCCCAACAAGATATGACATCGGTATGTCAGGTGGATATTCCTTTGTTGAGAATTGGGTTGGTGGAAATGAGAATTCAGAGCGAAGCTATCTTGTAGGACCCGCTATCTTGGAAGATGAAGATGGAAAGCAAGAAGTTTTTACAAATGTTTATATTGGAGCAAATAATCCAACTGGTGACAAGATCCCAAATGAACATTCAATCGCAGTTGAAGGATCTTGGGTGCGAATAAAGTCTGGCATTGGTTTGCAAGCTAACGCTAAGGCTGAATACCGTGTACAAATCGCTAAACCGTTGTCGATTCCAAACTACGACGAAGGTAAGGCGCTAATAGATAAGTACGTTTATGGTAAATCCACTCGCCAAGAGGAAAGAGCTGTCAGACTTGAGGCTATCGCTAAGGCAAAAGCAGAAGCTGAGGCGGAAGCGAAGGCAAAGGCTGAGGCGGAAGCGAAGGCAAAGGCTGAGGCGGAAGCGAAGGCGAAAGTAGATGCAGAAGCTGCAGCTGCCAAGAAGAGGATCACAATTAGATGTGTAAAAGGAAAAACCGTTAAGAAAGTTACCGCGGTTAATCCTAAATGTCCTTCTGGCTACAAGAAGAAATAGAGTGCAAACGATGAAACCACATAACAGGAAGCGGACCGATAGATGAAGAAACTGATGAGCGTCACTCGATATGCGGTATTTGTTCCAGCTTTGGCATCGATTATTGGTGCGTTGCTTTTGATGGCGCAGGGTTCATATGAAATGGTGATGGCGTTTATAGATACTGTCTCTGAAGGATCTTCGCTCAAGCAAACTATTGTTGATGTTTTGACCGCGGTTGATGCGATCTTGTTGGGAACCGTTTTATTGGTTATTGGCTACGGTTTATATGAGTTGTTTATTGATGCGGAGTTAGATGTGCCGATGTGGCTTCGTGTGGATGATTTGGATGATTTGAAATCAAAGTTAATTGGTGTGGTCGTAGCGATTATCGCCGTGGTCTTTGTTGGTGTATTTGTGGATTCCAATCGAAAGTCTGATGTGCTTTCTTATGGAGTAGGTGCCGGGAAAGTCTGATGTGCTTTCTTATGGAGTAGGTGCCGGAGCTTTAGTTGTGGGGCTTGCGATATTTGCTTATGCAACGAAGAAGAATGGATATAAGGGCGCGAAGGATTAATCAGGGTTGTCTGTCCATGCCCTCATTTCTGTGGGAGCGAGTTGGATAGCCTTCGGTTATGAGCTTGCAGCGCAAATTTGCTAGTGCGATTGCGCTGATTCTGATTCTCTCGACCTTCAGTTATGCGCATGCCGCAGCTCCGAAAGCTGGAACTGACTGCAAGAAGTTAGGGAAGAAACAGGTTTCTGCTGGAAAGACGTTTACTTGCGTTAAAAGTGGTAAAAAATTAGTTTGGGACAAAGGTGTAAAAGTCGCAGCAGCGCCTAAACCAACAATTCCGATTCCATCGCCAAGCCCTTCGGTTTCTGCATCGCCAGAAGTTTCACCAACTCCAACACCTTCAATCTCTCCAAGCGCGACGCCATCAATTGCGCCCACACCGGAACCCACCCCATCAATTACCTTCACCGAACCTCCGATGAAGTTTGCAGACAAATTATGGTCTCGTGGAAATAACGGAATATTTCCTATTGAAAAAGATACTTTCCCCGTACCGACTCTGGTACCCACTAGTTGGGATGACGTTTATGAAAAGCGTTTAGGAATTCCATATTCGGCGTGGTTGGGCATATCCAAAAATATAGCGAATAATGCCAGCAAGGTTGGAAAAGTTGAGATCCTAATTGGGCCAAATACGGTGCCTAACTACCCAGAAATAAAATCGGTAATTGAACTGGTTTCCAAAGCTTTGCCTTCAGCCAAAAATGTCAGCGAGTTAAGAATTTTTGCATTTAATTTTAAAGATCATGAGTGGGCGGATGAAACATTCGCTCGCTTGTACGCCAACGAAACTAATGCATTCAAAAATCGTCATATTAACCCTGCTAGAGAAATTTGCCCGAAGCAGCGCGAAGTATGTTTTGCTCAAGCATTTGTCGATAGCGATCTAAACGGAATCATTTTTCTTGGCATGACCGATAAGGGCTCTCGTGAGCAGTTAAATCAAACTTTCTCTGAGTATGCAAGAGCAAGTCTTGGCTTTGTTATCGCACACGAGTATTTACATACAATTCAAAGAGTTATCCTCGGAGAGCGCTGGTTCCAGAGAATTTATACTCCCCCATCTTGGTTCAATGAGGGAACTGCCGTATTTATGGAAGGTACGGCCACAAATTTCAATTCCTTTGACAGATTCATGCAATTTCGATCTGTCGATGCAAAATTGCTTTATTCTGATTGTCCTTACGAATTCTGCGTCAAACTTGATGTGGCAAAAGTTGTGGACTACTTATCAATGTCGCATTATGAGAAAAATTGGGACAACTTTCCATACGCAATGAAATATGAAATGAGTGCCAGAACGGTTGAAATTCTTGTTGCTCTCAAAGGTCCTGAATCAATAAATAAATTGATTGAATACATGGCTAGCGGAAATACCTTTGAGAAAGCATTCGAATACATATATGGGATCAATTACGAGCTCGCAAAGCCGATAATTGCAAAAATTATCGTAGATCAATTTGAGAACGGTCGTTAACTTTTCTTGTATTGCTTGTCGATTTTCTGGCGCCAGGATGTGTAGCTTCTAACTGTTCCGCGGTGCGTAGGTGACTGCGACATCGTTTTGGTTCGCGAATTCGTAAGGGTCGCCGAGGAAAACTTGAAGTTCTCTGCGTTTTTGTAGATCTTGCAAGGTTTCGATGTAGAAGCCGATTCTTCTGGAGCTAAGTTGTAATTTTTCAAGTGCGGGTTTGTTGAATATGAATACTGCGGGGATGTTTGGATTATTTATTAACGCGGGATCGTTGTCACTGAGGGAATCAATTGTTAAAAGAACATACTTTGGAGTTCTTAGTTTTATTGGAGAGGTTGGTCCAGTGGTTCGTGTGGTGTCTGGATCAAAATCAAGAATCGGATCTTTTTGTAGGTGATCAGGAGTGACTTCATCTGGGAAGTTTTCGATGGGGCAAGCTTTTTTAAGGGGGCATTTGTGACAGAGTCCTGGTGCGCGTTTTTCTACTTGCCAACGTGAGAAGCCATACGGTTTTCCGGTTCCGGCTCCAACGGTCCATTGCCAGCCCAGTAAGTTTGCCGCGCGTGATCCATCAATTAATTCACGGTGCATGCGCTCTTGGCCGTGAATCCAACCGATTCCATTTCTAACGGTCCAATGCGAAGCTAGCCACATGCGGGTTTGGTTTACTAACCAACCATCGGTTTCTAATTCATTAAGTACTGTATCGATGCAGAGTAAGTCGCGTTGCCATCCATCGCCTTGGGTGTGCCAATTCGCATCAAAGCGCAGATTTGAAAATAG
>JBDKIY010000085.1:0-3042 GCA_039796875.1 Actinomycetota bacterium | reverse complement strand
TCTATCTATTCAACAACTTATGGAAAACAAAGGTGATCTTTCAGAGGTGGAATTCAAGCGCGCAAGGCATGCGGTAACTGAAATTGCTCGAGTTATTGCAGCGGTTCAAGAGTTAACCAACAAGAATTTTGCTGAATTTGGAAAGCTGTTAAATGATTCCCATGCCTCATTAAGAGATGACTACACGGTTTCTTGTCCCGAACTTGATCTAGCGGTAAATACTGCACTCGCTCACGGCGCTTTAGGAGCAAGAATGGTGGGCGGAGGATTTGGCGGTAGTGCTATTGCGCTAATTCACGAATCCGATGCGGGAAAGATTTCTCAAGCAATTGAAAAAGCCTTTGCTGAGTCTGGCTTTAAAGCTCCAAGATTTTTTGATTCGCTACCGAGTGAAGGCGCAAAAATTATTAGCTAACTGGAGTTACTGAAATAACTTCAACGCCACCAATAGCGCTTAAAACATTTACTAAATCTTGTGGATCATTTCCAGGAAATGCGACGGTTATGTCATCAATTCCTCGACCACCTTCGGAGGAAAGAACAACTAGGCCGCGAATATCTCCACCCGCAAAACCAATTGCTGATGCCACCGCACCAAGTGAGCCGGGACGGTCTGGGAGCGCTACGCCTGACTTGGACTCGAACCAAGAACCTGCCGGTTAACAGCCGGCTGCTCTGCCGATTGAGCTATCAGGGATCGGCTTACAGCGCGCAACTCTAGACCAATTGAAGTTAAAGCGAGAAATTAAGCCAGGCTCTCACCCAGAGCTAGATCCTTCATCTGGCGACGTTTGCTCTCCATCCCAACCAACTCAGTAAAAATGCGGTTGTACTCCGCCTCGTTTTCCACGGGGTTTAGGCGCTGCAAAGTGGATTTCACCTCGGCTATGGATCTACTTAAAGCGACCTCATTTAGCCGGGCTGTAACACTGGTTACATACTTGTCGGAAATCTCGCCATCGGTGCGGATGGGTTCAACGCTCAATTCAGTAATGAAAGATTTCAGCTCCTCAGATTCGGCTGCTGAAAAATCTATCGCCGCAAAATCAGGTTGAGAATCAATGAACTCTCTTAACTTAATGTACGCCGGATGAGAAAACGCATTTGCTTCAAGCTCCCGCCAAGTGCGCATAAGTGCCGGCATCTGCAATCTAACCTTAAGCACCTCTCGCTCTAACATCAGACGAGGCTCGTTTGGATCTGGGCGCCAATTAGCCGAAGGTGCCGCCTCTGTAGCAACTCGCGCCACAGATGATGAATTCTTTTTGACCGCAGCCAGCACAACCTCAACCTCCATGCCCAACCAGCCCGCCAAGCTGCGGGCATATTCAGGACGAAGCGATGCATCTCGAATTTTTCCAATCAACGGGGCTGCTGCATTCAAAGCTGAGACTCGACCATCTGCAATTGTTAAATCAAATTGCTTGATAGCGCTTTTAATGGCAAATTCAAAAAGCGGAACTCTACGAGCAATAAGATCTCGCACCGCGGCATCGCCATGATGTTGTCTCAACTCGCAAGGATCCATTCCGCTTGGTTCAACAGCAACAAAGGTTTGAGTGACAAATTTTTGATCATCGCCAAAAGCTCGCAACGCAGCTTTTTGTCCAGCTGCATCTCCATCAAATGTAAAAATAACTTCACCACGAAAAGCATCATCATCCATTAATAGACGTCGCAAAATTCTTATGTGTTCATCGCCAAAAGCGGTGCCGCAGGTAGCAACTGCGGTAGTGATGCCGGCAAGATGAGCGGCCATGACATCGGTATATCCTTCAACAATTACCGCTTGGCGCTTCTTGGCAATCTCTTTTTTTGCCCTATCTAGCCCGTATAAAACCTGACTTTTCTTGTAAATAGGAGTTTCAGGAGTATTCAGATATTTGGGACCTTGATCAACTTCATCACTGGCCAATTTACGGGCACCAAATCCCACAACATCTCCAGATATATCTCTGATCGGCCACATTAAGCGATTTCTAAAGCGATCTATGGGGCCCTTCTGCCCTTCTTTAGAAAGTCCTGCCAAGGTCAGTTCTTCTACTGAGAAACCTTTATTGCGTAAAAATTTTGTCAAAGCATCCCAATCATCTGGCGAATAGCCAACTTCAAATGATTCACAAGCGGCCCGATCAAATCCGCGTTTAACTAAAAGATCGCGAGCATGGGCGGCCTCTGGTAATTGCAATTGCTCTTGATAAAAAATAACAGCCTCAGCATGTGCGGCAATTAAACGTGATCGCTGTCCTGCGGGAGCCTTGACTCCTCCCTTACCTTGTTCATAAGTGAGTTGGTAACCAATACGTTCTGCTAGACGCTCAATAGTTTCAGTAAAAGTTAAGTGATCGATTTTCATTACAAAAGCAATTACATCTCCGCCAACCTGACAGCCGAAGCAATGAAAATATCCCCTGCTTGGAGTTACATGAAATGATGGACTCTTCTCATCATGGAAAGGACAAAGACCTTTCTTCTGTCCACCACCCGCCCCCTTGAGTTGGACATATTCACCTACAACTTCATCAATCGGTGAGTGATCGCGAACATAGGTGACATCTACATCGCGAATTCGTCCTGACATGGCGGTAATCCTAGGCCCCAATTAATTTCTCGTGGAGCGCATATGCCCCGACATCGGTTAAAGATGCGACTTGGTCAATAACTACACGTAGCCGCTCTTTATCGGTGTTCGCTTTATTCCATTCTTGAAGGAAGAAACTCTCCAAACTTGCCGGAGCCTGGGCAAGTACCGCATCAACCAGCTCGCTAATAACTTGCTGTTGCTTGGCATACCGTTCTTGAGACTTTTCCGCACGAATTATGTAAAAACCAGCCATAGATTTCAGAAGAGCCACCTCAACCTTTTGGTTACGTGGCACCAATAAATTTGCGCTGTAACGAACTAAATCACCATCTCCATAGTGATTTCGAGTCTCACGTTCAGCGGCCAAGGCAAATCTTCCAATCAGCTGGCTAGTTAAATCCTTCAACTGGGCAAGGTGACGATGGCTGCGGTCAAACTCCTTAGGCCAACAAGAGAGA
>JBDKIY010000084.1:0-2663 GCA_039796875.1 Actinomycetota bacterium | reverse complement strand
GAAGTTTTGCTGACTTGTCCATGGATAAACCAGAAAGAATGAAAGGCAACCCCAAACCGAGGCAGTATCCAAATGAAAGAATTGCTCCGCGCACCGCACTGGACTCTTGAAAAGCCAATGTTTGTACCGCAGCAAGTGCTGGCCCGATGCAAGGAGTCCAACCAATTCCGAAAAGCACGCCAAGCATTGGTGCACCTAGCAGCCCACCGGTCGTACGCATCTTCGGACGTATTGTTGGGGAGAAAGGAAATCGCCCGTAGAAAACAAAACCTAAAAAGATTGTCAGTATTCCGAGTATTCGAGAGATTAACTCTTCATTGGCAGATAGTTGGTTACCTAATCCACCAAAAAGTGCTCCATATGAAACAAAAACCAAGCTAAAGCCAAGAACAAACAGGAGCGATCCTAATAAAACTTTTCCGCGACTAACTGAAAAGCCAGCGGCGAAGGAAAGATAGCCAGGAACAAGTGGCAACACACATGGGGACAAGAACGAAATAACACCGGCAATAAATGCGAAAGGGAAAGCTGTAACAACAAAGCCTGAAAAAATTTGCTCTACAAAGAAATCTCTCATTCTGCGGAAACCTTTTCAATGAGTTCAGATAATGAAGCCACAGTTACTGCCCCTGAAATTCGGGCGGCCACACGTCCAGTTTTATCGAGAATTACCGTTGTAGGAATGGCATTTGCGGGTAGAGAGCCCTTAAAGCCAATAAGAATCGAGTCATCAATAACCGTTGGATACGGGATCTTAAATCGACGTTCGAAGGCTTCAGCGTTAGCAGGATTATCTCGAGTCAAGATTCCGATAAATGCAACGTCGGTGTACTTATTAGCTAACGCAACCAAAGTTGGTGCTTCCGCTCTGCACGGAGAACACCATGATGCCCAAACGTTTACAACGGCAACTCGGTCTTTCTCGTAAGTGTAGTTTTCGCCCGATAAGGTCATGCCAGTAATTGCTGGTGCAATCTTTCGATCAGCACTTTTTATATAAGTAGTCGATCCATCACCAGAGACAAAACTCTCTTCAGCACTAGAACTGCCACCACCACCGCATGCAGTTAATGCAAATGCAAGAACAATAAATGCGGCGAACTTTTTCATTACTTCTTCTCTGGTAACAAGTGACGCGCAGGCTCTGAATATGTAAGGCCTGAAATCATTCCTTCATCATCAAAGTGAACACTTGTCACTGATGCCAATGTGCATTCGCGTTTGCGAGGATCATGAAGCAAGCGACGATTTTCAATCGCACTTCTCAAAATCCAAATTGGCAACTGGTGTGAAACACAAATTGCATCCTTGCCATTGGCGGCATCGCGCGCAGCGAAAATTGCTGCCAGCATGCGATTGATTTGTTCGTCGTACGGTTCACCCCATGACGGCTTCCATGGATTCCAAAGATGCTTCCATGCTGCTGGGTGACGCAAAACCCCATCACCTACGCCAAATGGTTTTCCTTCAAAGATGTTTGCCGCTTCAATCAACCGTTCATCAGTTGTAATGGCGATGTTGTGTGCAGCTGCGATAGGAGCTGCAGTCTCTTGTGCGCGCTGTAGGGGTGATACATGAAGAGCTCCAAGATCTAATGTTTTAGACCATTCGCCAATCGTCTTCGCCATCTCTTGCCCACGCTCAGACAATCTCCAACCAGGCTGACGTCCATACAAAATCTTCTCGGGATTGTGGACTTCTCCATGGCGAACTACATGCACTGTTGAACTCATTGGGAAAGCATAAAGCGTCCCTCAAGGAGTTCTCTCGCTAAGGTAGTGACATGGCACTCACGAGCAAACGGGCCGCCTTCTTTGATGTCGATAACACGCTTATCCGTGGTTCAGTAATTTACTTCTTGGGCCGAGGTATGTATCAGCGCGGTTACTTCACTAAGAAGGATATTTCTCGATTTGTTTTGGCCAACCTGAGATTTCGCTTAACGGGCAAAGAGAACACGGAAGAGATCCAAAGATTTCAAGATGCTGCTACTGACTTCATTGGTGGCCACAACGTCAAAGAGATCGAGGCTATTGCTCAAGAAATTTACGATGAATATGTATCGCCAGCAATGTGGCAAGGAACAATTGATATCGCACAAACCTTGGTCGCTGAAGGTGTTGAGGTTTATTTGGTTACCGCTGCACCTGAAGATATGGCGGTTGTAATTGCAAATCGTTTGGGATTAACAGGTGCGCTAGGAAGCAAAGCAGAAATCAGCGAAGGAACCTACACAGGTCGAATGAATGGCCCGTTGCTTCATGGAAAAGAAAAAGCAATTGCGGTAACTGAACTTGCACAACAAAAAGGTTTTGATTTAAAGGAATGTCTTGCTTTTTCAGATAGCAATAATGATTTACCTCTGTTGCAATGCGTTGGACATCCATCCGCAATTAATCCCGATGCGCTGTTGAGTTTGCGTGCTATGGCTGAAGGTTGGCCAATCCATGATTTCCGTAAGGCGCGCTTTATTGGCAAGGCGATCTCGCCATTGGTCGTTCGTTTAGCCGCCCTTGCAACCTGGCTTACCCCGCGTAAGCGAAGAGGCTAATTAACAAGAACTTCGCTTATGCCAGTAATGTAGGCAAGTTATGGAAATGCGCTCCTTCTCCGACTACCTACGTAGTGTTGATGATGCTGCCTTCCTAAATCTATTTACCGCT
>JBDKIY010000083.1:0-3179 GCA_039796875.1 Actinomycetota bacterium | reverse complement strand
TGCAAAGGTTGCCGGAAAGATATTCCAGTGGTCAATTACTTACTTAAGCCTGCTGTCAGTACTGCTGGTTGTCGCACAACTACTTAGCTAAAGCTTGCTGCAAATCCTTAATCAAGTCGCTTGAATGCTCTAAGCCGACAGATAGTCGTAATACAGAAGGTGTGATTCCCATTTCAGCCTGAACTTCTGGAGACAAACGTCGGTGGGTTGTTGACGCTGGATGCGTAATTAAGGTCTTGCTGTCACCTAAATTGTTGGAAATATCAATGACGCGAAGCTTATTCATGAAGGCAAAGACCTGTGATTGATCACCATTGAATTCAATTCCGATTGTGGTTCCGCCACCGTTATTCATCTGCTTCATCGCTAATTCATGACCAGGGTGAGACTTAAGTCCTGGGTAACGCACAGATTTAATTGCTGGCTGCTTTTCTAAGAACTCTGCAACCGCTTGTGCATTTGCAACCATGCTTTCAACGCGCATGTGCATTGTTTCCAGTGACTTAACAAGAACCCAGGCGTTAAATGCGCTCAGTGCGGGACCTGTGTGACGAACAAATGGCAAAAGCTTTTCCTGAATATAAGAAGCCGATCCCAAGAGTGCTCCTGCAAGTACACGACCTTGGCCATCGATGTGCTTGGTCGCGGAATACATAACAACATCTGCACCAAGAGACAAAGGCTTTTGCAGAACTGGAGATGCCATAACGTTGTCAACGATTACCGTTGCACCAACCTTGTGTGCAAGTTCGCTCACCATCGCGATATCAACAATCTCAAGTAATGGGTTACTTGGAGTTTCGATAAATACCGCCTTAGTTGGCTTGTTGAGCGCTTTAGCCCAAACCGCAGGATCATTTCCCTTAACTAATTCAAAGGTGACGCCCCACTTGGGCAAGAACTCTGTAATAACTACGTGGCAAGAAGAGAACATTGCAGCAGATGCAACGACGTGATCACCTTGTTCAACTAGACATGCAAGGGATGCGAACATCGCTGACATTCCAGAACCTGTAGCTACGCACATCTCTGCGCCTTCGATGGCAGCCAAACGATTCTCAAACATTGCAATCGTTGGATTGTGGAAGCGGCTATATAAGTAGTGATCTGTCTCTTCAGTAAATGAATCAAAAGCTTCTTCCGCAGATGTATATGTAAAACCGCTGTTTAGAAATAATGCTTCAGATGTTTCACCAAATCCGGTGCGAGCAAGACCTGCGCGAACAGAATGTGTTTGCGGATGAAGTTCCCAGTCAGGTCCCAGTGTTTCTGGACGAGGTTGATACCCCCAAGGTCGCTTGCTCATAGGTTAATTGTGGCAGAGTAAGGGGCATGTCCAACACTGCAATTTCAGTCTCAGATCTATCCAAAAAGTATGACGACCGCTTAGCGGTCTCACATATCAACTTCGAAGTACCGCTGGGTACGGTGTGTGGCTTCGTAGGCCCTAATGGTTCAGGCAAGACAACGACAATGCGCATGCTTCTTGGTCTCATCACGCCGACTACAGGTCAGGGTCACATTCTTGGTGAACCGATCGAACATCCCGAAAAGTATTTGAGCCGTGTTGGCGCAATGATTGAAGGTCCAGCTTTCTATCCAGCTTTGTCGGGTCATGAAAACCTGATGGTGCTTGCACGACTTGGTGGCTTTCCTATCGAGCGAGTTCAAACTCTGTTGGAAAAAGTTGGCCTTGGTGAACGTGGAAAGTCGAAGTACAAGACTTATTCATTAGGAATGAAGCAACGTCTAGGAATCGCTGCAGCGTTGTTGCCAAACCCAAAGTTACTTATGTTGGATGAACCAACAAATGGCCTAGATCCTGAAGGAATTCAGGAGGTACGCGCATTACTGCGTGACCTTGCAAATGATGGAACAACTGTTTTTGTCTCTTCACACTTATTGTCAGAGCTTGAAATCATTAGCGATCACATCGTGATGCTTCGAAAAGGTGAGATTGTTTTCGCTGGTCCAATTGGCGAATTAATGACGAAGCAACAACCGACAATCATTGCTAAATCATTACAGCATTCAGATTTGGCTCGCATCGCAGAGATCGCAGAAAAATCAGGACACCATACGGTCATCAGAAATGATTCCGTACATATTTTGGCTCCAATGGATTGGGCACCAGTGCTTAACAAGGCGGCCTTTGATGCAGGAATAACTCTGGCTCAGCTTGCGCCACAGCTTCCTAATCTTGAAGAAACATTTTTTGAAATGACGGGGGACAAGTAATGTTTAATGTAGTTAGAGCAGAGCTTCGAAAGCTACGTCGTCCAACTTTATTTCTAGGCACTATGGGTGCCGTTGTTTTCTTCAGCGGATTGTTTTCAGCGCTGTTGTACTTGCTTATTGATTCACCTCAGGGAAATGCTGATCGCGGACAAGTTATTAGCCGCGAAGTATTGGCATTGGCAAGCGGTGGAGTACAAGGCTTTGCAAGCGTTGGTGGATTCTTAGGAATCATTGCTCTATGTGTCTTCGCCGCTCAAACCGCGCAGGAGTACACATATGGAACTTTGCGTAACTTATTAGTTCGCCAACCAAGTCGAATGAAGATCTTGGCTGGAAAACTGATTTCAATGAAGTTGTTTGCTCTAGCTATGATCGTTTTGTCTGCGATCGTAAGCATTGCGACATCTGTAATCCTCGCACCAACGGTAGATGTATCTACAGATTTATGGTTCTCAAGCGCAGGAATTGAGTTCATCTACACAACCTTTATCAATGTAACTATCTCTGTTGTTGGTTTCGGAATCATTGGAATGGTTCTTGGCCTTCTTCTTCGCTCTCCAATCAGCGCGATTTCATTCGGAGTTCTGTGGTTATTAATTGTTGAGAATTTGCTGGTAGCGGTAAAGAGTTCAACTCAGTCATGGTTGCCGGGATCACAATTAACGATCATCGCTTCAGGAGGTAGTGCAGATGTCACTTACTCCCATGCACTTGCTACTGGCGGTGCATATGTAGCGGTTGGAGCCTTAATCGCTTCAATTCTCTTTGTTCGTCGTGATGTAGCTAATTAAGGACACTCACACCTAAAAACAGGGTTTTCCAAGGTTGGGCATTTATTCTTAAGCCCTTCCCTCCGAAAGGTTAATTGTGAAAAAGAGTTTTAGGGCGATTTCGCTTGCGGTAATTCTGGGTCTGGCGGTTTCGTCAGTTCCTGCAGTTGC
>JBDKIY010000082.1:0-3190 GCA_039796875.1 Actinomycetota bacterium | reverse complement strand
CGAGATCTGGCCCCGTCGTCTAGCGGCCTAGGACTCTGGCTTCTCAAGCCAGCTACGAGGGTTCGAATCCCTTCGGGGCTGCCAGTCTCGTTAATTAGAAAAGTAAGTCGCAAATCGTGTGGATTAATTTTTCTTTGCAATAAATTCACTTAATTTCATTGCGGTTGCAACAACTGCAGCTGCATGCATTCTTCCGGGTTGTCTTCCTAATCTTTCAATCGGTCCACTAATGCTCACCGCTGCAATTACGCGATTATTTGGACCACGCACCGGTGCCGAAACCGATGCGACACCCGGTTCTCTTTCGCCAACACTTTGCGCCCATCCGCGTCTGCGCACTGCAGATAAAGCTGCAGCATTGAATCGCGCGTTGGTAAGTGCGCGATGTAACTTGTCAGCATCCTCCCAAGCCAAAAGTATTTGTGCAGCAGAACCGGCGTTCATAGTTAAAGAGGCACCAACCGGAACTGAATCTCGTAATCCAGATAAACGTTCTGCGGCTGCGACACAAATTCTCATATCGCCTTGTCTACGGTAGAGCTGCGCGCTTTCTCCAGTCGCATCTCTTAATGCAGTTAGTGCGGGCGCGGCAGCTGCAAGAAGTCGATCTTCACCGGCAGATGCGGCCAGTTCGCCAGAGCGTGGACCTAAGATAAATCGGCCATTCAAATCACGTGCTACGAGTCGATGGTGCTCTAGTGCGACCGCCAAGCGGTGCGCGGTCGGGCGAGCAATTTTGGTGGCAGCGACTAATTCCGATAGCGAATGCGGACCAGACTCCAAGACCCCCAGAATCCTTACGGCTTTATCTAATACGCCGACTCCGCTATTCTTCTTGTCCATAATCTAATACTGCCATCTCATCATTTGAGAAGCAAATGGTAGTAGTTGTGCGACAAGGGGTATGAAAAGCAATCATGGGAAAAACACTTGCTGAGAAGGTTTGGGAGGATCATGTGGTTCGCCGCACCGCGGGGGAGCCAGATCTTCTCTACATTGATCTTCATTTGATTCACGAGGTCACAAGCCCACAGGCATTTGATGGTTTGCGATTGAGTGGGCGCAAAGTTCGCCGTCCCGATTTAACTCTTGCCACCGAAGATCACAATGTCCCAACTTTGAATATTGATAAGCCTATTGCAGACCCGGTATCCAAATTGCAGGTAGATACTTTGCGCAATAACTGTAAAGAGTTTGGAGTTCGAATCCACTCTCTAGGTGATGTCGAGCAGGGAATTGTTCACGTTGTCGGTCCGCAATTAGGCCTCACTCAACCAGGCATGACAATTGTTTGCGGAGATTCGCACACCTCCACCCACGGCGCTTTCGGTGCGCTGGCATTTGGAATTGGAACTAGCGAAGTTGAGCATGTTTTGGCAACGCAAACTTTGCCTTTGGCAAAACCAAAAACAATGGCTATCAATGTTGAAGGTTCACTGAAACCTGGTGTAACAAGCAAAGACATTATTTTGGCAATCATTGCAAAAATCAGCACTGGCGGCGGTCAAGGCTATGTCTTGGAATATCGCGGTAGCGCTATTCGCGAATTATCAATGGAAGCGCGCATGACCATTTGCAATATGTCTATCGAAGCCGGTGCTCGTGCTGGCTTGATTGCACCTGATCAGATTACATTTGATTACATTCAAGGCCGTCCACATGCACCGCAAGGTGCAGATTGGGATGCTGCAGTTGAGTATTGGAAGACGCTAAAGAGCGATGATGATGCGGTCTTTGACAAGGAGATTTTCTTAAATGCTGATGAACTCTCGCCTTTTGTCACTTGGGGAACAAACCCAGGTCAAGGAATTCCGTTAAATGAATCGGTGCCAAATCCTCAAGATTTCACCGACCAGGAGGAACGTACTGCCGCGGAGCGCGCATTGGTGTACATGGATTTGCAGGCTGGTACGCCCATGAAAAAGATAAAGATTGACACTGTGTTTTTGGGTTCTTGTACCAATGGCCGAATCGAAGATTTACGTGCCGCAGCTGCAATCATCGAAGGAAACAAAGTAGCGCCAAATACCAGAATGATGGTTGTACCTGGTTCTGCGCGAGTAAGACTGCAGGCTGAAGCAGAAGGCTTAGACAAAATATTTTTAGCGGCAGGCGCAGAGTGGCGCAGCGCAGGTTGCTCGATGTGTCTTGGCATGAATCCAGATCAGCTGCAACCCGGTGAAAGATCTGCATCAACCAGTAATAGAAATTTTGAAGGTCGTCAAGGAAAAGGTGGAAGAACTCATTTGGTAAGTCCACTAGTGGCGGCTGCTACCGCGATTCGCGGAACACTTTCATCACCGGCGGATTTGTAGGAGGAAAAAATGGAAAAGTTCATATCTCACACTGGAACTGGCATTCCACTGCGTCGCAGCAATGTTGATACCGATCAAATAATTCCCGCCGTTTATCTAAAACGAGTTACTCGCTCTGGATTTGAAGATGGATTATTTGCAGCTTGGCGCTCCGACCCTGATTTCGTACTTAACAAGCCGGAGTATTCAAAGGCCACCATTTTGGTTGCCGGAGTTGATTTTGGAACCGGATCCTCCCGCGAGCATGCGGTGTGGGCGCTGCAAAACTATGGCTTCAAAGTGGTTATCTCTAGCCGTTTTGCTGACATCTTCAGAGGCAACTCTCTAAAGGGCGGATTACTGACCGTGATTTTGCCGCAACCGGAGATTGAAGAGCTGTGGAGCGCAATAGAAAAAAACCCTGAACTGGCTATTTCAGTCGATTTGGAAAGCAAAACCGTTTCTTATCAAGGACACGTAGTTAGCTTTGATTTGGATGATTACACCCGTTGGAGATTGATGGAGGGCCTCGATGACATCGGGTTAACCATGAGAAATCTGACCGATGTAGAAAAATTCGAGGAAAAACGAGCTAAATTCAAGCCAAAAACGCTGCCTGTCTTGTCATAAAGCGGAATATTCTCCGACTCTCAACCTTTTATTGAGGGTTTTTTACGCATAAAAACAGTGTTTTTTGTATGGAATGCGTTTGCGAATTATTGCGACACACCGAGTTTCTTGCGCTAAAACCTTGATTTATATGCGTAAATTTCTCGACAGGTTAAGCAAACGCTTAACTTTACGCGTAAATAAGGGGATTAAATGAACAAGACCCAGTTCATTGCTTCGTTGGCTCCACACTTCAACGGAAGCAAGAAAGAGGCAGCACACGCTGT
>JBDKIY010000081.1:0-3269 GCA_039796875.1 Actinomycetota bacterium | reverse complement strand
CACCTAACAATCCATCATCAGGTCTGGCTTTCAATATTTCGGAAACAATTAACTTTTCACTCTCATGATCCATTTGCGTAGCAAAATCTAAAACTCCGCTTTTTTGATCTAATTCAAACTTTGACGGACGATTTTTCAATAATTCGCCAGCTTGTAGAGCAATTCGCTCTGCAATATCCAATAATTCAGAACTCAAAATCTCAGCAGCACTAGTCATGGTCACATCTAAGCACAACTCATGTAGACCTCAAGTAGACTCCCTGCATGCTGGCTGCGTACAGACGTCTATTTTCCGTTCCGGGAGGATGGCGATTTTCATTCGCGGGATTTGTTTTGCGCATGCCAATTTCAATGCTTTATCTCGCAATTGTGCTCTTCGTAGTCTCAGAAACCGATTCATATGCTCTCGCAGGCGGACTATCAATGTTCTCCTCTGTTGTACTTGCGGTGGCGACCCCGCTTTGGTCACGCGCAGCCGATCAATTCGGCCAGAATCGAGTTCTATCAATCACCGCCCCGATACATGTTTTATTTCTTGGTTTATTTGTCTATTTAGTTAAAACCGATGCTCCGACCTGGAGCTGGTTTTTCTGCGCCATGATTTTTGAAGCCTTTGTTATTGGTTCTGGTCAAATGGTGCGACGCCGCTGGATTCATGCAATTGGTGATGACCGGAAATTGATTGATACTGCATATTCATTTGAAGCTTTAGTTGATGAAGTCATATTCACCAGCGGACCCGTTATTGCAACTTTAATTGCCTCTTACTTTTTTCCAGCTGCTTCCATATTTGCCGCTATGGGCTTTCTTTCGATTGGTGCAATTCTCTTTCTACTCCAAAGTAAGACCCAACCACCAGCTCATCCACGTCAGCCGGGAGAAGATCATTCCTTACTAATAAAAGATAAATTTGTCAGAGCCTTGTTTATTCCATTGATGATGACAGGAGCTTTTTTTAGCTCAACTGGATTAGTTATTGTTGGCTATTCAGATGAGTTCGGCATTCGTGAATACAGCGGATTCTTTATAGCTATTTGGTCTTTGAGCTCCGGTATTGCCGCCTTTGTGAGTGGCGGTTTGCATTGGAAGCTAAGTGAAGCAAAGAGATTCTTGAACTCGTTACTTGCGCTGACAATTCTTACTATTCCAATTCTCCTTGCCGCCTACTTTTTTGAGGGTAATTTGCTAGTTATGGCATTTGTACTTTTTATTAATGGACTTGCTATCGCCCCATTGCTCACAGCCGGCCTCGCTGTGGCTGAGAGATCTGTAAGCGAAAAACGCACGACCGAAGTTTTATCTTGGGCAATCGCAGCATTGAATCTCGGTGGCGCGATCCCAACCGCACTTACCGGTTACATCATTGACAATTACGGACCAACTGTCGCATTTATCGTTCCAATGGGATGTATGTCATTAGCTTTGCTTTCAATATTGCCCTATCTCAAGGTTTGGCGTGTAAAAGTGGCGGGAAATTAAGCCAGAGCTCCCCTGAAAACGCTATTAGTTGTGGCAATCTTTACCCGTGTCTGAATTAAGAGTTGTTGGAAGAACGCAAGACGGAGAGCACATAGAGCTCACCGACGCTGATGGAGCTAAATTCCTTGTACGAGTTAATGATTCACTCCGATCGGCGGTTAATGAGCGTCGCCTAACTCCTGTAGTTGAAACAACTCCTAAACTCTCGATAAAGGAAATTCAAGCGCGCTTGCGCGCCGGAGAGAGTTATTCCGATATTTCAAATATTTCTGGATTGTCAATGGAAAAAATTGAAAGATATGCCAGCCCTATCTTGCAGGAACGTGCTTGGATTATTGAACAAGCACTAAAGGCATCACCTAAAGGTGCATCGCTTCCACTTTCTGAACTTACGATACTTCGTCTAGCTCCTCGGGGCGTTAACATGAATCAAGTCTCTTGGAATACTTGGCGTCTCGATGATGCAACTTGGCATTTAGTTTTGAACTATCCATCAAACGAAGGTCAATCAGAAGCAACCTGGATATTTGATCCCAACAAGCGCAGCTTGACTTCAAAGGATGATGGCGCACGTTGGATTAATGGTGAGGAAATTCCCAGTAAGCAAACGATCAAATCTGATCGCATGAGTAACCATGGTGTCCTCTTCCCAGCTGAAGGTGATTCACCACAACCACCAAGACTCGTGGCGGTGCGCACCGATCCGATGGTGGATGAAAGAGCGGAAGAACTTGCCTCACCTAAAGAGTTAGGTCGAGATATCGAAGCTGATGCCAAGAAAGATGGAGTCACAAAGCGAATCTCCATCCCCTCCTGGGATGACATTATGTTTGGAAGAAGTAAAAAGAAAGATGATTCCGAAGAGGAAAATTAGGTCCGCGTAATCCCAAAACTTATTTTTGGTGGATAAACAAAGGAATTTCAGTTTCAGCTTTGGTGATTCCTCCGTGGTGACCAACCATCGAAAGTTGCAGCTCTTCCCTTTCCGGTTCCACCAAGATCAGTTCGCCTTGGGCAATTGCGATTAAATCGCCGATCCGCTCCTGATTACGTGGGGTAACTGTTTTTCCAAAGAACTCTTGGCTCAAAGCTTCCGCTCGCGATAGCAAAAGAACTTTGTCTCCAAAATACTCCTGCCATTGTGATCGAGTTTCCGCTTCAGATCCCTCTCTCACATATAAATAGCGAACCCGAGGCTCACCACCTAATAACTTCACATTATTAAGCAGTTCGTTCTCTTTTCCAAGAACACAGTAATCACCGCGATTGATCATTCCATGATCTGCAGTAATCCAAAGCCTGGTTCCTGTAGGTAAATTCTCAATTAGTTTTGTAATTAACTCTGCAGCTTTGCTCATTGCTGCAAAGAATTTATCAGAGCCAAATCCTTCACGGTGGGAAGCATCATCAACATCATTTATATAAACATAGGCAAAAGAATTATTTTTTGAAAGAGCAGCTACCGCATTTGTCACCAACTCATCAATCAAATTAGCGCCGCGATAATCAGCACCACGAAGCGCAGCTTTAGTAAACCCGGTTTCTTGATAACGCTTGGCTGCTATATGAGAGACGGAAATTCCTTGCGCCTTAGCTCTTTCAAAAAGAGTTTTCTCTGATTGCCAAATGTATGGATCAACTCTTTCATCCCACTTCAAGGCGTTAAGCAATCTCTCCGGGTCTCCGCTATGCGGGACCCTCATTGTGTATCCCACCATTCCATGGACGCCCGAAGGAACACCAGTTCCAAATGATGTAAGACTGGTTGATGTAGTTGATGGAAATGTCGC
>JBDKIY010000080.1:0-3288 GCA_039796875.1 Actinomycetota bacterium | reverse complement strand
GTTGGGATTTGTACGTAGGTTGGTTTTTTATTGTTATTTATTCCATCTTCTATAAGTGATTTTTCGAAATCCGCCATTATGGGTAAGAACTCTCCAGAACCAACGAGAGCTAATGAACCCGGCATTAGGTCAGTCTATGTGGACAGTGGACGTGACTGGTCTATTTTGCTACCTTTTGCCACCTAGGCAGAAGAGGTAAAAATGGCGCATAAATCAGTAAAGCTTTCAGAGAGTTTGGTTGAAATGGCGGTTTCCGATGCGGAAAACTCAATGAGATCAACCCCCATGCAGATTGAGTACTACTACCGCCTTGGTCGACTAGCTGAGCAATATGACGATCTACCAATCTCAATGATTAAATCTTTGATGGTCTCCACAAAAGAAAAAGCGGATATTCCTTTTAATTTCAAACGATGAAGGTATTCCAAACCCCCACTTTCCAGAGAAGGTACAAGAAGCTAAATCGAAATCAATTGTCTCTGGTGAATGATGCAATCGAATCCATAATTGCGGAACCTGAAATAGGCGAACTTAAGCGTGGTGATTTGGGAAGCATAAGGGTGCATAAAGTACGAAAAGCCAAAGTTGAGGTCCTAGTTGCTTATTGGATTGAGGAATCTGCAATTGAACTGATTGATTTTGGCAGCCATGAAAATTTCTATCGGGATCTAAAGCGGCATTTATTTTAAGATTATTGACGGGGAGTGCTGAGATATTGATCCATAACGTAGGGAATAGCCACTAACTTGTACCAAGTATCAAGTTCTAATCCATAAATCTCAAGAAAAGATAACCGTAATTGTTTAGTACCTCCAAAAGATCTCCAAAAATCAATCATTTTGTTGAAACCAAATTCTGCAATTAATGCCTCTGAAATTAAATGTCCGGTGCCGTATGCAAATCTAAATACATAATCACAAGTTCCACTAAAATTTCCTTCTAATTCTTTGATATGCGATAGCCATTGTTCTGCATTAAAACTTCTTACATCAATTCCGCTTGATCCCCATAAATAATTGTTCATTTGTTGCCGCTTTAGTACACCATAATCAGTATTGTGGAGTTTAGTGGCTAAAAATGCGCCAAAAACATTTGCAGAACCTTCTCGAAGCCAACAAGGCATCTTGGAGGTATTGCTTTTCGATAGGTACTGTTGAATTATGTGTGTTGATTCATGAGCGATAAATGAGAAATCGCCAGATTGGATTTGGTTCGAGGTGTGCCGAAGTATTGAAAGGTGGCTGCTCCCCGATGCTGAAGGAACCGCTCCTGCATTCAAATTCGAGCCCTCTCTAGCGATGCGACCTCTTAGATCATCTGCAAAACCAGTATTTTTATCAAAACCATATGGCCGCCAAGCATCAATCATCCAATCCAACTCTGTTTGTGTTCCATAAAAAACATTGAAAGGTTCAGGGTTGTCATATACCGAGAACCAATAACGCATTGAGGTATCTAAATCCTTAACTAGGAAGCTCTTAAAGCTATCGACTGCCTTTGGCGAGAAGTGGTACCGGATAAATTCTTTTTTCGGGCCAAGAATCATCGCCTTTTCTAATTCTAGAATTGTTTTTTCTTGAGTACTCAGAGTTTTTACTCCAGGTGTTGTGGTTAGAACTGGAGTCTTGGATGCCTGCTTATTAACTTTGCTCCAAACCAGTTTTCCGGATTTCTTTATGCACTTATACTTACTATTATTAGAAGAATATGTGGCACCTGCCTTTGAACACTTCGTTCCTGACTTTGGAGTAGAAGCTACCGCTGTGGCAACTATCAAAGAGAAGGCGATTGCTCCAGTTAGTATTTTTAGTAATTTTGTAGATTCGGCACTTCTCATAGTTGAAGGGTATGCCTGATTGCTAGAATTTGAGGATTAATTGTCCGGACACAGCCTCTTATCAAGTACAAGAAAGTAGCTATGGCACATTTATTTGATCCAATGACATTGCGTGGAGTTACATTTCAAAATCGGGTGTGGGTCTCCCCTATGTGCCAATACAGCGCAGAGGATGGATTAATTGGTGCTTGGCATCGCGGACATTTGATGTCATTTGCAACTGGAATGCCGGGATTGATTATGGCTGAGGCATCGGGCGTAGTGCCGGAGGGAAGAATTTCAATTGGTTGTCCATCGATGGAGACCGATGAAAAAGTAAATGCATTTCGCGAGATAAATGATTTTGCACATTCTTTAGGTGTGAAGATGGGAATTCAATTAGCGCATGCGGGGCGTAAAGCCTCATGCATGTTGCCTTGGGATGATCATCGAATTGCATCGGAGTCGGAAGGTGGAAGGGAAACGGTTTCGGCATCAGCGGAGGCGTATCACGGGATGCCGGCGCCGCGAGCTTTAACTGTGGCGGAGATTAAGGATTTGGTTTCTTCATTCGTAGCGGCAGCGGTGCGTGCGGTAGACGCCGGATTTGATGTGGTGGAGATTCATGCTGCGCATGGATATTTGTTCCACCAGTTTTATTCACCGTTAAGTAACAAGCGCACCGATGAATATGGTGGGTCGTTTGAGAATCGAGTGCGGTTTTTGATCGAAACAGTACGTGCGGTGCGAGCTGCTTTGAGTGATTCAGTGCCGTTGTTTGTGCGCATTAGCGCCAGTGATTGGGTCCCTGAGGGTTGGAGTATCGAGGAATCAATTGAGCTGTCCCGTTTGCTTAAGGATTTGGGCGTTGATTTAGTGGATGTTTCCAGTGGTGGAAATCTTCACAATGCGCCGATTAAAGCGGTGCCAGGATTCCAAGTTCCATTTGCTACTGCGATTAAGGATGCGGTGGGTATACCTGTTTCTGCGGTTGGTTTGATTACGGAGGCGAAACAAGCTGAGGAAATAATTACTAGCGGTAAAGCTGATGCGGTTTTCTTAGCGCGCGCAATGATTAGAAATCCGCGTTGGGCAATGAGTGCGGCAGAGGAGTTAGGTGTGAAGATTCATTGGCCGGAGCAGTTTGATCGCGGTCGCACACTTAATTAGCTACGTTTACAACGTTCGGAGCAGTACTTAACCTTTTCCCAATCTCTGGCCCATTTCTTGCGCCATTCGAACTCCAGCCCGCAGCGTTGACACACTTTGGGCGGGAATCCGTTTTTAATTTTGGCTTTCATCTCTCCTGGTTTCTTGAGATTTCACTTTGAAGTTACGCACTTTACAACTCTTTTTCAATTCCAGTCAGTTTGAAAATGTATGATTCCACCATGACTTACGAATCCCCTGAAATCATTGATGCAGAACCACAACAGCTCGCCTCTGTCCAAGCCCGTTTGGGTTCATTTTTA
>JBDKIY010000079.1:0-3290 GCA_039796875.1 Actinomycetota bacterium | reverse complement strand
GGAGCAAGGATGGGCGGCTTCGCCATTAAAGGATCTAAAGAAGAGCCCGGCGGCACCTTTTGCTGTTAAACGTCGCGCAAATTTGTCCGCTGCTTTTCCTAACAAGCGTTTAATTGTTCCGGCTGGAACATTCAAAGTGCGCAGCAATGACAGTGATTATCGCTTCCGACCTCACACCGCATATTCATGGCTCAGTGGAGTAAATGGCACTGATGCGGTTCCTGATTCGGTATTGATTTTGGAGCCAAATGGTTCAGGACATGACTCTTTATTGTTTATTCATCCCCGTTCAGTTCGCGAAAACAGTGATGAGTTTTACCGCAATGTTCGTCATGGCGAATTCTGGATTGGCCGACGTATGACATTGGAAGAAACAGAGTTTGCTTATGACATCACAGTTCGACATATCGACACTTTGGATGAGTTTTTAGATAGCGAACGTGAGACTCTTACAATTCGTGGCGAGGATTCCTATATCGATTCACGCGTCAAAGAAAACTCCGATGATGCCGCTTTAGCTACTTGGTTGTCAGAGGCACGGCTAATCAAAGATGAATTTGAAATTTCTGAGATGCAAAGAGCGATTGATGCAACGCATCGCGGATTTGAAGACATGATTAAAGCAATTCCAAATGCGATTGGAAAGAAACGTGGAGAGCGATTGGTTGAAGGATCATTCTTTACCCGCGCTCGTTTTGAGGGAAATGATTTGGGCTACGACAGCATCGTGGCTGCCGGATCACATGCCTGTGTATTGCACTGGATTCGTAATGATGGCGAGTTAAAAAATGGTGAGTTGGTGTTGATAGATGCTGGTGTTGAGATGGAATCACTTTTCACCGCAGATATCACGCGCACCTTCCCCATTAATGGAAAATTCACCGCCGCCCAACGCAAGATTTATATGTTGGTTTATGAGGCACAACAAGCTGGAATGAAGGCGGTTAAGCCTGGTGCCAAGTTCCGCGATTTTCATGTTGCGGCAAGTGAGGTTCTGGCCCGTGGTTTAGCAGAAATGGGAGTGCTGCCAATTCCGGTAGAGGAATCGTTGAAACCAGATGTTGGTTTGCATCGTCGCTGGACAGTTCATGGCACCGGCCACATGTTGGGTATGGATGTTCATGATTGTGCGCAAGCCCGTAAAGAGGCACATACCGAAGGGGTTTTGAAAGAGGGAATGATTCTTACTGTGGAACCAGGCTTGTACATACAACCTGATGACACCTTATTCCCTGAGGAATATCGCGGAATCGGTGTGCGTATCGAAGATGATGTTCTGGTTACTAAAGATGGTTGCGTGAATTTAAGTGGAGCTATGCCAAGTCATCCTGATGAGGTTGAAGCTTGGATGGCGCGCTTACTTAAGTAGTTATCCTTTTAGGAGAACTTCGCAATCCTCAGCTGGGATGTATTTGATTGGTTTGGAATTTCCTACAGTCTCAAAGCCTTTTTTGTTGCCTTTGAGATTTAATTCAAACTCTTTTGCATCCGCGCTTGAGTCAAGATTATAGAAACCATGAACCATTCCATTGGTGTAACTACCGATGAATAAACCTTTTTCCGCATCAGAGTTAATATTCTTTTGATAGATGCCGGCAGAGATTGTGTTGTTGTCATGGTAATCAACATTAAATACATACAGATCTTCTGCAAGCTCTGCCATGTAGCAGCCCTTTAGATTTGTTTTGGCTGCTTGCTTTGGAGTACGTAATGAGTTGGCTGCGGCTTTAACAATTGGCATCGCTTCATCTATTGATCCCAGAAATGTTGCACCAACTTGAATCCAAACACCGTCAATTAAATAGTTAATAGCCCAAACGTGGAATTCGCCTTGGCCTTCAGTTCCTTCTGTTAATACATAGGCTTTTTCTTCATCAAAATCAGGCAAATCAAGCTCTTTTTGTCCTGCTGCTATCCATTCTTTAGAACGTTCTTCAAAAAGTATTTGATTATCTGGTGCCCACAAAATTGTGGCGCCGATTTCCGCTTCTTGAATTCCGTATGAGCAGGCAATTCCGCCCGCGTTATATGCGGCGTATAAATCAGTGCCTTCAGAAGGCTCCCAATCGGTGTTGATGAACTTTGGATTAGGGACTTTTTCTGGGAAGGCTGCAAGAACTTTCGTTTTGGTGCAATCACTTGGCACGGAGGGAAGTTGTGGTGCGGTTGTTGATTCTGGATCATTACTGCACGCGGTTAAGAAAAGTAGGCCGGCCAAAAGGATTGCGGTTTTCTTCATGGGCTAATTATTGCCGATTAACTAGCAATCCAGATACCAAGCAGCGCCGCCAATACGCCCAAGGTGTAGTTGCTCATTAGATTCACAGCAAAAATCTTGAGCTGTTTGGAATCCAGTTCATTAAAGAGGTCTAGGGCTAGAGCTGACCAGGTGGTTAGTGCGCCACAAAATCCCATTAATCCAAAGGCTAGGTTGGTTTCAGAATCAAGCAACAAACCAAGCAAAAAAGAACCAGAGGTATTAGCTATCAAAATACCCAGCGGAAATTTCATGAAGTTTCGAAAAAATTGATCTATTACATACCGAGTGGGTGCGCCGACAAATGCGCCGATTAGAAATGAGGTGAGCTTCATGCTTTGGCCCGCGGCTTAATCAAATAAAGAGTTATTAAGCTCACCAAAATCGTGGTGTAAAAATAGAGAACCGCTTTTACTGAACTTTGTTCGGCATGAACAACTGCCACGGTAGAAAAGGTTGTTAAGCCACCTGCAAAACCTGGAATCAATGCGATTCGGATTAACTCTGAGGTAGTGAGGCGAAAAGCCACAAACCCAGCTACTAAAACCCCTGCGATATTTACCGCAAAAAGCGCTATTTCATCGCCTTTTGCAACGGTTAGATAGCGAATTAAAGACCCCAGCGCGCCACCAACAGCAACGGCTAGAAGTTTTTTCACGCCCGGTTAACTAATTTGTTAGTGAAGCCAGAAATTAAGCTGATGATTAGAGATCCGATTAATGCAGAGGTGAATTTATCGATCGTTAGAACATTGCTCCAACGATCTACCAACATTAACATCGCAGCATTAATTACAAAAATAAATAATCCAAAGCTCAGAATTACAGCAGGAAGAGTAAATAGTTTTAGTAATCCGCCAAGAAATGTATTAATGACACCAAAAAGAGCAGCTACCCAGAAATAATTCCAAGCCCCATTTTCAATTTGGATTCCTCCAACAATAAAGGTGGTTAACCAAAAAGCGAGCGCCAAAATTGCCCAGCGCTTAACGAGATTCATTAATTAATACCTTCGCGCTTGCGAATCTTTGAAC
>JBDKIY010000078.1:0-3380 GCA_039796875.1 Actinomycetota bacterium | reverse complement strand
ACACCCACTCCAACACCCACTCCAACACCCACTCCAACACCCACTCCAACACCCACTCCAACACCCACTCCAACACCCACTCCAACACCCACTCCAACAAGTGGATCAGGGGATACGGGATCGAGTAATCCAGGAAGTGGTGGAAATTCTGGATTAGATAACACCTCAGTTACTCAAGCAGTTAACTATCCGGTTGCTCCAACTTCATTTAATTCCTCAGGACTGACTGATGAGATCTTCTACTTCTACGTACCTTCAACCACCGGAAATGTATTGATTTCGATCAGAGTTCCTGGTGGCACAACAGGTTCAGCGGTGAAGTTGAATGTCGATCCGCAGAGCACACCGGTTGAGGTGTCGCAAGGAATCATTGATTTAGCGGTAACAATGTCACAAGTTTCAGATGGAGCATTGGTAACAAATCTAAATCGAACTATCGAAATAAAGTATTGGACTCCATATTCTGGCGGTGTCCCAAATTTGATTGAATCATCTGGACAAGTTATTTCTCTCCAGCAGGTGAGTGCTGCCGGCCTAACTTCAGAGAACGGTCCTAGCTATTATCTGAATTCGGATAACACTTATTCGATTTTCACAAATCGTCTATCGCTATTTAAGTTCACTCTTCCACAAGCTAAGTTGTTAGCTTTGGTGAAGAATCGTTTAATCTTTGTTGGCGAGAGCACTCAGATTCTTTACCAGGGAGGTTCTGGCACCGGTTCAGTAAATTACAGTGCGCTAAATAAGGAAATTTGCGTTGTTGATAAATCAGGAATAGTCACAGGCATGGCGCAAGGCGTTTGCTTAGTGAGCGTTAATAAGGCCGGCGCTAATCGATACATGAGTGCTATATCGAATTTGGTAGCAATTAATGTGTCGACATCACCCCAATCAGCTTTACAGGCAAATTCCAACCGTAATTGGCTGATTTATTTACAGCAGGCACAGGGATATGCCGTCTTGGTTAATCTCTCATCGGGATACGCAAACAGCCTGGTAGATCTCCAGCTACGAAAATACATGCGCGGAAAGTATGTATATGTGTCTCTCGGCAACATTGCCTTGGATGAAAAAGGAGACGCGGTCTTCACTGGTGAAAAATCGCTACTGAAGGGCTCCCGTTTGAGAGCTGTAATTCAAGGATCAAATATCAAGTACGGAACCACAATCTAAAAGAGGAAAGGCACTACTCGCTATGCAGTCAGCAACAAGTAATCCAGAAAAACTAGCTGTCATAGCGATATACCGTGATGAAGCAAAAATCTGGCGTCATGGAATAGCACCACAGGATCTTCCTGAGCTAATCCATGCGCCAGAGGAAATTGATCATCGGCATATGAGAACTGGGCAGTTTCATCACGGACATGACACCGACCATATTTACCCGGAGTATTTTGAAGAGCTATATCAAATGATACGAGAGTTCGATGTTCTACTTTTAATTGGCCATGGCGAAGGAAAGGCATCTGCGCTGGCCAATTTCCTAGACTACTTAAACCGCAAGCATCCTGACGTCTATCGGAAAGTGATTGATTCTTTGAATCTAAATTTGGCGGCTTTGAGTGATAATCAAATTACGATGCATGCCAGGCAGTGGTTTGAGAAGAATTATCGCAAACTGGCTACCTGGCATGATCGCAAACCCGATAAATGGCTTACTTAGTATTTACTGTTTGGGTTAGATACTGCAGATTAGATTTTGCTGCTGAGCCCCAAACATAAACAATCAGGTTTTTATTATCCTTAATGTCTACAGTGGTAGCGGGCAGAGCATTTGTATTTGTACCGGATAAAACAACACTTACGGGATACGCCCCAAAACGCAGTGAAACTTTGCGTTCCATGCTGTTTGTCAAAGACTTGAACAGAGTCAACGAATCGCTTTTCACATCAACTGCTGGTGCGCCCGCCACATGCCTAACTGTTAGCCAGGCTCTCTTCTTGCCCGGCTCGGTATTCATATTTTTATACAGAGTTAGAGAGGGCTTATCCTGCGAATTCAAATGGGCGACAAAGGTGATATCCATTCCATGGCCAATATAAACCGGGCGATAAGAAAGAATCGACGCGGTGTCAGAGGTAGGCAAAACGCCATCTGGATAGATAGCGATTCTTTGACTTCCTGACTCGACAGCAAAACTCTTAGATGCGCCAGGCACAGCGTCATTGAGAATGAGAGTGCCATTTGAGTAAACATCTACTTTATCCGCACCAAAAGTGGCTGGAATGGCGTGAATTATCGTAAATACTGCAGGATCTTGAACCTTAACTTTTGGTTTAGCGACCGACCCTGAAAAGCCACTTGTTGCTATTAACAACAGTGAGGTTAATGCGGCAATACGTGAAAGCCTATATTTCACTCGGTTTTCCTTTCAATTTATCTAGCGCATGCTCATGCACGCTCGTAGCAATGCTAGGTATATTGAAAAAATTTCGTTGCCGATGACTAGTTATTGACTGAATAGCTTTCTATATCTAAACCATTTATACAGTTCGTACCAAGCCAGCGACATAAATGCACAAAGGAACATCAATAACCAATCAGATCCCTTTATTGCACCCAGATCAAATAGCACACGAAGTGGAGGTAGCGATATTAGAGAAATAAGAATTAAGACCGCAACTCCGAGAATCCATTTAATTGTGGGATTAGAGCGTTCTTTAAAAGTTGCAAAGATTGTCAAAGTGCGAGACCTATTTGTGAGAATCAGCAAGATATTCGACATCATTAATGACCCGAAAATCATGGATCTGATTTCCGCTTCGTCTCGCGAATTATTTGTTAAGAATAGAAATAATAGGAAAAGAACCCCAAATACCGATAATCCTTGCAAGGCAGAGAGCAAAATCTCTCGCCTGCTAAAAACCCGACTTGTAGCATCTCGTGGAGGTTCCTTCATGACATTAGGGTCGGGGCTCTCTTCTTCAAACACAACGGAGCATGCTGGGTCAATTATTACCTCGTGAAAGGCGACTAACCCAGGAAGCAAAATTAACGGCCAATTTGTTGAGAAGATTGGCAGTAAAGCCAAGCCAAAAATCGGGACATGAATGGCTATTACATAAGACATTGCCTTCTGTAAATTGTCGTAAGTTACCCGTCCTCGCTTAATGCCTTGAACAATAGAGTTGAAATTGTCATCGGTAATTACTAGAGAAGCAGCTTCACGTGCGACATCGGTGCCTCGTCCACCCATGGCTAATCCAATATCGGCAGCCCTTAATGCAGGAGCATCGTTTACTCCATCTCCAGTCATGCCCACCACTTGACCGTTATTTTGCAGAGCTCGGATGATTCTTAACTTGTGCTCCGGCCGAACTCGAGCAAATATCGATACCATGGAAATCTTTTCTGCTAAAGCAGCATCGCTAAGTTCATT
>JBDKIY010000077.1:0-4589 GCA_039796875.1 Actinomycetota bacterium | reverse complement strand
CCTATCTCCTTTGATATTTGGACACTGATTCCCTAACCAATGTTTGTTCTGATCTGACATTCATAAATCAATCTCAAAAGTTCTGTGGAAATCAAGGCCTGTGGATTTCCTGATTCGAATTTAGAATCATAAGAATGAACCAAGCTGTGTATATGAGGGCCAGAGAGCAAACAGGATAGATATAGGAAGAATTAGGAATACGACCGGGATCATCAGTCCAATTTCCGCTTTACCCGCCCTGCGCATCACCTCTGTTTTTTGCGCCAAACGTGAATCTCTTACCTGCGCAATCAATATTGGGCTGAGCGCTGAACCTCTCTCAATACCAAGAACTAGGCTGGTCACAAATCTTCGGAGGGAGTTGGATGAAAATTGTTTTTTCAGTTCATCTAACGATTCAACAATTGAGGATCCATTCTTAATTTCATCCACTACGCCTTTGAATGCAAGTGCGCTTACAGAGCTAGAACGCTCAGATAGCAGTTCTAGCGCTTTGGCAGGGCTTATTCCCGACGAGACCAGAATTGTTAGCAATTGAATTTGTGCAGGTATTTCCGCTTCGATATCTCTATTTATCTTATTTACCGTCTTTTTGTCTTTGCGAGAAACAAGAATTATGAAAGATCCTAAAACTCCGGCTAATGATAAACCTTGCAGTAAAAATCTAGAACCTTGCGTAACCATGAGAGCAATTAATACAATCAAAGCTGTAATCAAACCGAAATATATTGGAAGTATTCTGCTCCTTAAAACTCTTGCTCCACTTTGAACAACATTCAATTCTCTATTTGCACCATCATCTGAGGTGTATCCAGAAGACGAATTAGAGGCCATTGTCTTTTCTCTTATGGAAAGTCCGAATCGAGTTAACTGCAGGGAGGATTCCATCTGACTCCAACGATTACGAGAATTCAACTCATCAAAACTCTCTTCGCTTATTATCCAAATGCCCCAAAACAATATGGGAGCCATGACAATTAGAGACAAACCAAAGGTCGTGGAATTCAAATTAATAGATCCTTCCTAATCATCGCCACTCATCGCTGTTCATTGCTGTTCATTGCTGTTCATTGTTCATCGCCACTCATCGCAGTGCTCTGGCTGGTTCAGGCAGATGCCCAACTCGTTCCATCCACAGGTAGGCAATAGCGGTCATCATCACGCCGGTAATTAATATGCCCTTTCCAGCACTGGTGGAGAAGGCTTCAACCGTTGTTTTTTGTGATGACAATAAAACTAAGAGCAGCCAAGGTGCGGCACTGGCTAGAGCAGCAGAGTTTCGAATCCATCCAAATTTGGTTCTAATTTCTTCGATTACCTCAATGTCGTCTCTTATGAATTCTGATAACAGCCTTAGAGCACTATTTGAGTCTCTACCGCCAAATTCTTTTGCCACTAATAAAGTCTGAAATACCTGATCTGAAATAGATGATTTTAGGAATTCTTTCTCTCTAGTTATCGCCGCTTCGAAGGTTTCTCCCAAAATAATTTCTCTCTTGATGCGCAAAAAAGATGGACGAAGTAAATAAGGCCCATGATCTGAAAGTGACAGCACCGCATCAGTGATGGAAATGCCGGACTGTAAGGCGGATACAAGAGAGTCGATAGCTTCCGGCCATGCAGCCTCACGAACTCTCTGCAGACTCTCAGCCCGCTGCTTATTGATTAAGAACGGTATTGAAGTGGCAAGAGTTGAAATTGCCATCGATATTGATGGAGACTCTGTTAAAACCAATATCAACATATAAACCGAGATTGTCGTTACAGTAACTACAAGCACTTCCTTGGTGCTCCATTTAGAATTCTTTGAACTCGTTACTAATTGAAAAGTTTGTCTCCAATCACTCAAAGGCAGTTGCAATAAGCCCTTGGTGAAAGCTAGGTATCCAAGAGCACAAAGTGTTGAGCTCACAAATCCAACTAAGGTTGGTTGCATAAATGGCGTTGTTACATCCAAGGTAATCTCACTTTGCGATGCCTTTTACGTACTTTCCAAGTTCCCAGATATAGACATCATCAATCTCGATATTCAGATTTTCGACCCGTTTATTGACTTTGCATAGCTGTAGTAAACGTCTTGTTCCATCTTGATCTAATCCCACGTGAATTACGTAATCAATAGCATTTGCCACGGCGGGAGTGATGAATTCCTGAGTGATATTTTCACCCGCCAACATGGGTAAAACTTGCAGTTTTCTTATTGCTTCCCGAGCTGAATTGGCATGAATAGTTGCCATTCCTGGGATACCTGAATTAAGTGCAATTAGTAAGTCCAAAGACTCAGCCTCGCGAATTTCACCAATAATCAATCGTGATGGTCTCATTCTCAAAGCTTCTTTAATTAAACGTCTAATGCTGACTTCTCCTACACCATCCAAACTCGCTCCCCGTGTTTGCATAGCCACACAGTCAGGAACTCTTGGTTTCAATTCAAAAACTTCTTCAATTGTTACGATTCGATCTGAGAGCGATACCGTGCTGGCTAGGGCATTTAGTAAAGTTGTTTTTCCGGCTTGGGTTGAACCGCTTACCAAAATGTTTTGTCTACTCTCAACAATTGACTCGAGTCTTCTTTTTACAACGTCATCAAATACACCTAATTCCATTAGTCCCTCTAAATTCTTGCCGCGCATCAGGTGTTTTCTAATATTTATTGCCCAGTGCTCTGCGGTAATCTGAGGAATAGTTATATGTAATCGACTTCCATCGGGCAAGCGCGCATCAACAAATGGATGAGCCAAATCAATACGCCTTCCGCACCACATCAAAATTCGGTCCATGATTGCTTGCAACTGGGAAGCGGTTAATACAATATTTGTTAACTCAGATCGCCCATTTCTAGCAACAAAAATTCTCTGTGGAGAATTGATCCATATTTCTTCAATCTCGTTATCTTCGAGAAGGGGCTGAAGAGCCCCGTATGGTGAAGTTGTTTTTAAAGAATCCTGTCTGGTTTCAGCCTCGTCGACTTTTTGAGTTTTCGGCAATTGATTCACTGGCCATGCATAGACCTTCATCCACTGACAGATTAGTGAGAAAAGCTAGGGTGTTGTTCATTACCGAGAAGTTCTGCGTCTTTGTATTTTCAACGACTACGCGGCGTACATCAGTCCTTACTCTTGGGCTTCCAGGTTGTTCTCTTTATTAACCAGTTCACCACTTAGCCGAGCCAACTCCTGCCAATCCATTTCAGAGGCTACGACTCCCTACTTGCCCGCTAGAGGGCATTAAATCGTTTTCACCTCGGCTTGAGAGACGGGTAGACTGCGGGATACAAGTGAACATGGTGGGCGTAGCTCAGCTGGTAGAGCACCCGGTTGTGGTCCGGGATGTCGCGGGTTCGAGCCCCGTCGCTCACCCCACTTTGTTCACCTGGTAACTCTGGGACGTATTCCTTTTTAAGAAACAGCTTGATTCAGGAACAGCTACCGAGTACTCGGATCATGGCATCTTTCTCCGACTTAGTTACCCATAATTCATATTTGGACTTAACTTTAATTTGCAGTGCAACATAGTCGCATCGAAATGATTTGTTGGGCGGTAACCATGTTGCGGCATCCCCATCTCCTTTTTGCGAATTTAGAGAACCTTTTACCGCCAATAAATTTAACGGATCATTAGCAAATTCAGTTCTAGTTTTTAGTGTGGCTTTGAAAATTCCAGTTTGCCAGGCATTTGATAACGAAACGACATGATCAATCTGAACTAACATGCTGGTTCTTTCACCACGGATGAAATCAATTACTGTATTAGAAAATGGGTCAAGCAATTTCCCATTTTCTACAACACAATCTCGAGTCTTTGCCCTATAAATGATATTTGTTAAATCCCTTTTTAGAATGTCATTACGAGTGTCGCAACCATTCCGATCAATATCGGACCATTGGGGCCCAAATGCTGCTCGCGAGTATCCGGTTTTTGGTGCTCTGCCCTTGACTGGAATTTGTTCCAAAGTCAATAAGATTTCTTTAAAGTTTAGATTTTTCGAGCCGTCAAATAAGTTGATATCTGAGTAATTATTTGTGGTCCGTTCTGTATCTATATCTGAGATTATTACTGGGTTTACTTCTGGGATTAATTCTGGGATTAATTCTGGGTTTATTTTTAAGTTACCGGCAGGATTTCTCTCTGCTACCGCCACAGCAGTAAATTTGTCTTCAAACTTCCCGCTCAGGAACTCGGAATGAGCTATTGGAATAGTTGAAATGCAAATGATTAGGAGGCCCAGGAGAAAACTCTGAATTATGTAGAGTGGTTTTAATCTCTTAAGGTTCTCTTCCCAGATTGACCTCATGAGGTAATTCTCATCCAAGTTCACTGCTTTCTTCGGATTTGGTGCAGTTATCGTCATACGGCACTTAGAGCAATGTCTCAGAAGATTCGTCCATAAGAACTTGCTAAATGTCCTCGGAGACGAGCTAAATGGCTTCCAAATTGAATGCCCAATAGGTGCTTAGCCAAGCCAGCTCGAATTGGTTTAAGGCAGGGCAAATGGTTATAGTGTGCCCCGCTTGACCACGTAAGTGTTCAACGGGTTGTTAGCTCAGTTGGTAGAGCAGGTGACTCTTAATCACCGGGTCGTAGGTTCG
>JBDKIY010000076.1:0-3673 GCA_039796875.1 Actinomycetota bacterium | reverse complement strand
GGTGGACTTCCACTGGCTGCATTTGGTGGCAAGAAGAAGTACATGGACTTTGTTACAAACGGCAAGATGGCTCACTTCGGAACCTTCAATGGCAATCCTCTAGCAATGGCTGGAGTACGAGCGATTGACCGTATCTGCACAGATGAAGCTCTAGCTGCCGCTGAAACCCTAAACCAGCAGGCTCTAGATCGCATCAGTGCGATTATCGATGAGTATCAATTACCTGCGCACACTGTTGGATTCGGTGTGAAGGGCTGCGTTACATGGTCTACACAACCTGTTCGCAACTACCGTGATTACAAGGCAACTGATTTCGGTGTTGCTGAAGCACATTGGTTGTTCGCACTTAACCGCGGAATCATCACGCCTCCGGGCCTCGATGAGCAGTGGTTGATCTCCTTGGCGCATGGCCAAACCGAGATTGATCTATTGGTTGAAGATTTCCGCGAGTTTGCTAAAGCACTTCGAGCATAACTAACAGGGAGAGATCGATGACAATGGAGTCAGCACTCGATACAGCACGGCAGCAATTACATCGAGCGGTAGATCTACTTGGACTTTCAGAAAATGATTGGCAGACCCTCTCAACTCCACGTCGAATTCTTGAGGTTGCTGTGCCTTTGCGTCGCGATAACGGCGATGTCGAAATGTATAAAGGTTTTAGAGTTCAGTATTCAACTACACGTGGACCATCAAAAGGTGGAGTACGGTTTCACCCTTCAATCGATATGGATGAAACAGTCGCTCTTGCAATGCTGATGACTTGGAAATGTGCTCTCACAAATCTTCCATACGGTGGTGCAAAAGGTGGAATTGCAGTTGATGCTAGTGACCTTTCGGAACGAGAAAATGAAAGATTGACTAGACGCTACACCTCTGAAATTCTTCCAATTATTGGCCCAGAGCGTGATATTCCTGCACCAGATGTAGGAACAGATGAACGAAACATGGCATGGATGATGGATACCTATTCAGTAAATGCAGGGTATTCGGTTCCTGGTGTTGTCACTGGTAAGCCGATTGTTTTAGGTGGATCATTAGGACGAACCTCTGCAACCGGCGATGGTGTCGTCATTTCTACGATTGAAGCACTCAAGGTTCGAGGAATTAATCCAGATGGTGCGACCGTTGCAATTCAAGGTTTCGGAAAGGTTGGATACTGGACAGCTATTGGGCTAGAAAATCTTGGTCTTAAGGTTGTTGCTGTTAGCGATGTTCATGGCGCTATAACTGGATTCAACAGTGTTGCGGAGTTATGGAAGTACTTTTCTGAGCACGGAAATCTGAATATGCCCGGCACGGACAAACTTTCACAAGATGAGCTTTTGCATCTGCCAGTCGATGTTCTCATTCCAGCTGCTCTGTCAGATGCAATCACAGAAAAGACAGCTTTAGGAATTAAGGCCAAGATTGTCGTGGAAGGTGCTAACGCTCCAACCACACCGGCTGGGGATGAAATTCTTAATGAAAACGGGATTCTCACAGTTCCTGATATTTTGGCAAACTCCGGTGGCGTAATTGTTTCTTACTTTGAATGGGTTCAGGATAAACAAAACTTCTTTTGGACTTCCGAAGAAGTTAAATCCAATCTCAACCAAATAATGATGCGTTCCTTTAAAGAGGTTGAGGGTATGGCATCGGCCAAGAAGGTTTCATGGAGAGAAGCCGCCCACATGATTGGTGTAGGCCGTGTCGCCGAAGCACACAAACTTCGCGGTTTATATCCTTAAGAAACTACTTCGAGCATAATTTTTCGCTAAGTCATTGAAAAGGGTTGAATCACAGTTTAACCTTTCTGAATGAGCCCATCATTCGAAATTCAAGGCGTCGACACTGTTCCATCTAGCGAACGCACTGGAAAACCATCGAGTTTTCTATCCATCTTCGTGGGTAGCAACCTTTCTCTATCTGTCATGGTTTTTGGTTGGCTTTCAATTTTGTATGGTCTTGGTTGGTGGCAGTCGGTTAGTGCAATTGTTGCCGGCACCTTTATTGGAAGCATCTTTGTTAGCTTTTCATCACTTTTAGGGTGGCGTGCATCTACCAATAACTCTGTGGCATCAGGCGCTTTTTTCGGAGTAAAGGGAAGACTTGTGGCCTCCTTCGTGGGACTACTGCTCTGCATTCAGTATGTGGCGCTTACTGTTTGGACTGGCGGAGAAACTATCTCCGCCGGCTGGGCGCGAATTACAAAAAATGAAAGCTCTGACTTAACGACAGCGATTGGTTTCAGCATTATCGCTGTAAGCATCGTTGTGTTTGCTCTACTTGGTTACCGTTGGATAGTGCGACTTAATAACTTCGTTGCACCTGCAATGTTGATCTTGATTGCGTTAACAATTATTGCTTTGTGGGGTTCTTTCGACCCTTCATATGCGGGCGATCCTGAAGTGTATGCACTTGGAACTTTTTGGCCCACCTGGTTACTTGCTACTTTGACATGCGGACTAGCTGGACCGTTGTCATATGCCACACAAACAGGCGATTGGGCGCGTTACATCTCTGAAACAACACATTCAGCCCGTGACATAGTCAAAAATACTTTTATCGCATTAATGATTGGTTTAACCATTCCAACTCTATTTGGCGCTTTTGTTGCCGTCGCGGCTTTTGATGAAAATTCCTTTGCTGCTGGTTACGTTGCAAACTCACCACAATGGTTGTTGATTCCCTTGCTACTAATCGCGGTTATCGGAAGCCTTGGGCAAGGTTCAATTAATTTGTACAGCATGGGATTGGATTTAGATGCAATTCTCCCTCGATTATCACGTCTTAAGTCCACTGCTTTAGTTGCTGGGGTTAGCACTGGGCTCGTTTTCATCGGCAAATTTTCATATGACGCTGAAGCTGCAGTGACTAACTCTGTTTTGTTTTTGACCTGCCTTGCTACTTCGTGGCTTTCAATCACTTTGTACTCCTTTAGGTTGAATAAAGGAGTGATAGATAAAGAAGCTGTGCAGATCTTCAACAAGCGCACGACCGGTGGTATTTATTGGTTCTCTAATGGATGGAATGTGAGAGCGGTTATTGCTTGGGTGATTGGAAGTCTTCTAGGCATATTGGGGGTTTCAACCGCTGATTACGTTGGAGCTCTATCCAACTTGCTTGATGGCTTGGATGTCAGCATTCCCGCTGCAGCAATTGGAGCAATACTCTCGTACATACTTCTAAACAAAGTTAAGCGATAACCTCAAGCATTGTTTGAATCGCTGTAACCATTTGATCTAAGGGCATCGTAGGCAACCCTGGAAACTCGGAGGCTTGCGAATCCATTAATGGGACATGCACAAATCCGCTGCGGACACTAGTGCCGGCAAACTTGTTTTGGGCAATATAAAAAACATGGTTACATAAGAATGCACCTGCGCTTAATGAAACAGCTGCAGGAATTCCCTTTGCTTGGATTGCTTCAACTATTTCCTTTATTGGCAGTGTTGAAAAGTATGCATCTGGCCCATCTTCAAGGATCTTTACATCATTGCGCATGACCCCTTCATTATCTGCAAGGCGTGCATCATCTAGATTAATCGCAACTCTTTCAGGTGTTATCTGCGTGCGTCCTTCAGCCTGACCTAATGAAATAACAACATCTGGATTGTGTTCTGCGATTAAAGCTAATAACCGCTCAGCTGATTGTGCATAGGCAACAGGCAAGATTGCGGTGACGATGTTG
>JBDKIY010000075.1:0-5927 GCA_039796875.1 Actinomycetota bacterium | reverse complement strand
CCAACAATAAAGGTGGTTAACCAAAAAGCGAGCGCCAAAATTGCCCAGCGCTTAACGAGATTCATTAATTAATACCTTCGCGCTTGCGAATCTTTGAACCCAACCAGCGAACTGGATCGTACTTAACATCGACTACGCGCTCCTTCATTGGAATGATGGCGTTATCGGTGATCTTGATGTGTTCTGGACAAACCTCAGTACAGCATTTGGTGATGTTGCACATTCCTAGACCATGCTCTTCTTGTGCTTTTTGCTTGCGGTTACGCAAACGATCCAGTGGGTGCATATCTAGCTCTGCAATGCGAATGAAGAAACGAGGTCCAGCAAAGGACTTTTTGTTCTCTTCGTGATCACGAATTACATGGCAGGTGTCTTGGCATAGGAAGCACTCAATACATTTTCTAAACTCTTGGCTGCGCTCCACATCAATTTGCTGCATGCGGTACTCGCCTGGTTTTAAATCTGTTGGGCCTTCAAATGCTGGAACCTCCATCGCCTTCTTGTAGTTGAAGGAAACATCAGTTACTAAATCGCGAATTACTGGGAATGCGCGCAGTGGTGTAACTGTGATGGTTTCATCCTCGCCAAATGAGTTCATGCGGGTCATGCAGGCTAGACGCGGTTTTCCGTTGATTTCCATCGAACAGGAGCCACATTTTCCAGCTTTGCAGTTCCAGCGCACCGCTAGATCTGGCATTTGAGTGCCTTGAACGCGGTGAATTACATCAAGGACAACTTCGCCTTCGTTTGCATCAACGCTGACATCTTGGAAATCTCCACCTTTGACATCGCCGCGCCAAATGCGCATCTTTACTTTGCGGGACATTTATTTGCCGCCTTTCGCGAGTTCTTTTTCAGTGAAGTATTTCTTTAACTCATCCATTTCAAATAGTTCAAGAAGTTCTGTTGGAAGCATCTTGGCATCCTCTGCCTGTACTTTAACTTTCTTGCCATCCCATTTGGTTAGATGATTTAGCTGGCGCCAATTTGGATCCATCTTCGGATAATCATCACGGGTATGACCTCCACGAGATTCTTGTCGTTCCAAAGCGGAGCGGGCGATTGATTCTGAAACCAACAACATGTTTTCTAGATCAATTGCTAAGTGGAAACCAGGGTTGAATGCTTTTCCACCGACCGCTTTAACTTTTACTGAACGTTCGCGGATTGATTCCAATTTCTTCAATGCATCAACCAATTCAGATTCAGTGCGGATAATTCCAACTAAATCCTGAGTGACATTTTGCAGCTCTTGATGCAATGAGTACGGGTTCTCATCTCCGTCGCGATTAAATGGTGCGTTCAAGTGATCATGAGCTTTAGCGATTGCTTTGTCACTTGCCTCTGGGGTTTTTCCACCCAAACTCTTTACATATTCAGCGGCACCTGCACCAGCGCGACGACCAAATACCAAGAGATCTGAAAGTGAGTTTCCACCCAGACGATTTGAGCCATGCATTCCGCCAGCTACTTCACCAGCTGCGAACAGACCTTCGACACCGTAGGCAGCTGCGGTATCTGGTTCAACCTTCACGCCACCCATTACATAGTGACAGGTTGGGCCAACCTCCATTGGTTGTTCGGTGATATCAACATCGGCCAACTCTTTGAATTGATGCCACATAGAAGGCAAACGACGCTTGATTTCCTCTGCTGGAAGACGCTTGGAAACATCTAGATATACGCCGCCGTGTTCTGAGCCGCGACCCGCTTTAACTTCGGCGTTAATTGCACGCGCCACTTCATCGCGTGGCAATAACTCTGGTGGACGACGATTGTTGTTCTGATCTTTGTACCAACGATCGGCTTCTTCCTCATTATCTGCGTACTTATCTTTAAATACCTCTGGAATGTAGTTGAACATGAAGCGCTTACCTTCTGAGTTGGTAAGAACTCCACCATCACCACGAACTGATTCAGTAACCAAAATTCCACGAACCGATGGTGGCCAAACCATGCCGGTTGGATGGAACTGTACGAACTCCATATCAACCAAAGCTGAACCGGCTTTTAGCGCTAGCGCATGTCCATCGCCAGTGCCTTCCCATGAGTTGGATGTAATCTTGAAAGATTTTCCAATTCCACCAGTTGCGAGAACAACCGCAGGTGCTTCAAACAAAACTTCATCACCGGTTTCGCGCCAGTAACCGTAGCAACCAGCAACTTTGTTTCCATCTTTGATGATTTCCGTGATTGTTAACTCAGCAAACACTTTGATGTACTTTTCAGCATCGCCATGTTCTTTGGCATCTTTTTGCTGCATCGCAACAATCTTTTGTTGCATAGTGCGAATCAATTCCAAACCGGTGCGATCACCAACGTGCGCAAGGCGTGGATATTCATGTCCGCCAAAGTTACGTTGTGAGATGCGACCATCTTTGGTGCGATCAAATAGCGCACCCCAGGTTTCTAACTCCCAAATGCGATCAGGTGATTCTTTGGCGTGCAGCTCTGCCATGCGCCAGTTGTTTAGGAATTTTCCACCGCGCATTGTGTCGCGGAAGTGAACTTTCCATCCATCATTTTCATTTACGTTACCCATTGCAGCAGCGGCGCCACCTTCAGCCATAACGGTGTGGGCCTTGCCAAATAATGATTTACAGATGATGGCAACGCGCAGACCTGCTTGGCGTGCCTCAACCGCAGCGCGCAATCCTGCGCCGCCTGCACCAATAACAACTACATCGAATCGGTAGCGATCAAACTTAATATCGTTATTTGCCATGGATTCGTCCTAGAAGAAGTAGAAGTTAGTGATGGTGCCGGATGCGACCATGCGAACATATAAATCTGTCATTGCTACAACAATCAATGAAATCCAAGCAAAGGTTGGGTGTTTGTGATTTAGCGCAGATACCCAGGTCCAGAGTTTGTAACGCACTGGATGTTGTGAGAAGTGGCGTAGTCGGCCACCAATAGTGTGACGACAGGTATGACAGGAAGCTGAGTACAACCACAACATGGTGGCGTTCAACGCAAGAATCAAAGTACCAACGCTCATATGTCCCCATTCACCTTCAGGGTTTTTGAAAGCGATGATCGCGTCATAGGTAAGAATTACATTTAAAACTAAACCTAAATAAAAGAACCAGCGGTGACCATTTTGCAAAATTAATGGTGCGCGGGTTTCTCCGGTGTATTTGGAATGTGGTTCAGCAACTGCGCAAGCAGGTGGAGACATCCAAAATGAGCGGTAGTACGCCTTGCGGTAGTAATAACAAGTAAGACGGAAACCTAGCGGCACAATCAAAATAAATAGCGCTGGAGAAACAATCATTCCAAAGAGAGTGATGGTTCCGATTGGAGTTCCAAAGTGCGCAGATCCATCCAAACATGCTGTGGAAAGACATGGTGAATAGAAAGGGGAGATCAGCGGCTCGGCAAAGTAATAATTCTTTTCAAAGGCGCGGAAAGTTGCGTAGACAATGAAGGAAAGTAGAACAGCGACTGTGATTAATGGTTGTAACCACCACTTGTCTGTTCGTAGTGTGCGCTCTTTGATCGCTGCACGTGTTGATGAAAAAACTCCGGTGGCCACGCAGGCGCCTCCGGGCGTGGGATTTGAACCCACGAAGGTTTCCCTTGCCGGTTTTCAAGACCGGTGCACTAGGCCACTATGCGAGCCCTCCGTGGGAAAACTTACCTTCACGGGTAGCTCTACTCCAAATTATCTATTCATCCAAACTAGGTAGTGCGGGTTTTAAGTGAATTCGGAAGCGCACCGATGCCATTTGAATGGCGACTATTAGGACTGCCGAAATCGCCACTGAAATATTTAGGTCCAATGTAGTTCTTTCCAGAATTACAAAGGTTGTTGCTCCGATTGCTGAAGCGGTGGCATATAGCGGTCCGCTGGAAAAAATCTGTGGCGAGATTCCACAAACCACATCACGCAAAACTCCGCCACCCACCGCGGTCACAACACCTAACAGAATTGCAACCAACTCTGAGGTGTTAAAAACAATTGCTTTGTAAGTTCCTACAATCGCAAATAAGGACATTGCGACGGAATCCAAAAACACCATACCCTTTGCCGCTTTTTTATACCAACGCCCAATAATTAATGCGGTGATAACTGCAGCAACTGCCGTTAATAAGTATTTGTCTTGCATAGCTGCAGGTCTTCCTGCATCAAGCAAAATATCACGCAGAATTCCACCGCCCAAACCGGTAAGAATCGCAAGCGAAATTACACCCACTAAATCAAAACGCTTATAGAAAATTGCAAAGAGCGCGCCCTGCAAAGCTCCAATTCCAACTGTTAGTAGATCTAGCCAAACTGGAATTGTGATCATGCTGGTAACTCCAATAGTTTTTCGATTTCTTTAGCAACACCATCATGATGGCAAGGTTCTGCAATGAATTTTGCATGATTCTTTCCGTTTGGATGTCCATCAGACATCGCCCAAGATCTGCCGGCCCAAGCCAACATAGTGAAATCATTTGGGTTATCACCAAAAGAAACTGATTGTTCTGCGGTTATTCCATGACGTTCCGCCATTTTTGCCAAAGTGTCACCTTTAGAAACACCAAAAGCATTTATTTCCAAAAGTGAATCATCTGGATTGGAGTGGGTAACTGTTGCTACACCTTCCAATTCTCGAACCGCGATTTCCAGCATTTCATCTGATGAAAGCTCTTGATTTGAACAGCGCGCCATTAATTTCATGGCCGGTGTTTGCATAACCTCAGTGATGTCATGTACACCAATATTGTCTAGACCGACATCCCAGCGCGGAACATAAGCTTTTTCCCGATGAAAATAATGGTGCGCTTCAACCGCAAATGAAATATTGGGTATGGCCATACGAAGTCGGTTAACGGTTTCGATCTGACTTTCTACCGACATATTCCACTCTTCTAAAATCTTTTCATTGTGGATGTCATAAAGCATTGCGCCATTTCCTAGAATGCTTTGGCCAAATGAAAATGCCTCTGTAACCTCTGGCATCCAGCGCGGTGGTCGCCCGGTCACATAAAAAATTTCAATTCCCATTTCATGTGCTGCATGAAAAGCGGCTTTGGTGCGATCTGAGATTTTGCCTTGATGTGGAACTATCGTTCCATCCAAATCAGTCGCTATCAACTTTGGTCTGCGTAATAAATCGCTCAACTAAGCCACCGGATTGAATTTATCCATACCAAGGAATGGTTGAAGTGCTTTTGGAACCAGCACTGAACCATCTGCTTGTTGATGATTTTCTAAAATCGAAACAATCATGCGCGGTATCGCAACCAGTGTTCCATTTAATGTTGCAACTGGTGCTGTTCCGCTCTCGCCTTTAGTGCGAACATTTAATCTGCGTGCCTGGAACTCACTGCAGTTAGAGGTGCTGGTGACCTCGCGATATGCATTTTGAGTTGGAATCCATGCTTCACAATCAAATTTACGGTTAGCGCTTGAACCAAGATCTCCAGTTGCTACATCGATGACTCGATAAGGAATTTCCATAGCGTTTAAGAAATCTTTTTCCCAAGCTAACAATCTCTGGTGTTCTGCAACCGCTTCTTCGGGTGCGCAGAAGGAAAACATTTCTACCTTTTCAAATTGGTGTACGCGAATAATGCCGCGAGTGTCTTTTCCGTAAGAGCCAGCTTCGCGACGGAAGCATGGTGAATATCCGGTGTAACGCAAAGGCAGTGATTTTGCATCAAGGATTTCATCCATGTGATACGCAGCAAGTGGCACCTCGCTAGTGCCTACCAAATAAAAATCATCTTCTTTCAAATGAAAAACGTTTTCGGCGGCCTGACCGAGAAATCCGGTGCCCTCCATGGCGGCTGGTTTTACTAGAACTGGTGGAATCATCGGAATGAAGCCGGCTTTAGTAGCCATTGTGATTGCGTAATTAACTAGCGCTAACTCCAAAAGAGCACCTACGCCGGTTAGGTAATAAAAACGCGCACCGGAAACCTTTGCTCCGCGC
>JBDKIY010000074.1:0-3966 GCA_039796875.1 Actinomycetota bacterium | reverse complement strand
CGCACTGGAATTGAAACTTATGCCAACCGTGGCCTGGCTGGAATTGATGGAAACATTTCCACCGCGATGGGAATCGCGACTAAACATGATGAGAGCTATGCGGTGATTGGCGATCTTGCCTTTTTGCATGACATCTCTGCATTAGCAAATCCCATTACCGACACATTAACAATCATCGTGGTCGACAATGATGGCGGAGGAATCTTTTCTACCTTGCCACAACGCGGTGTTGATGGTTTTGAAACTATATTTGGTACGCCGCATGGCAAAGACATCGCCAAGATTGTGGCTGGGTTTGGGGTTTCAGTCGAAGAGGTGCATGATGCAAAAGAGCTGCACATCGCTTTGCAACGCATCCATCCTCAACTTCATGTGATTGTGGCCAAGATGCCACACCGTGAGAAAAATGCTGATGTGATTTTCGAAGTAACTAAAAAGTATAAAGAGTTAGTGCTTCTCTAAAGCAGAGCGCATCGGCAGCAACTTGGCCTGGCTTTCGGCGTATTCACGCTCTGGGTCAGAGCCGGCCACAATGCCGCAGCCCGCATAGATTCTTATGGATTGGCCATCATTTGAGATCTGGCCGCAGCGCAAAGCAATACCTAATTCGCCATCACCTTTGGCATCGATCCAGCCAATCGGGCCGGCGTAACGGCCACGGGAAATACCTTCAATTTCATCAATTGTGCGCTTGGCGTAATCAGTCGGTGTGCCGCAAACCGCAGCAGAAGGATGCAGCCTGGAAACCAAAGCGAAGATATCAATCGGATTAGATGAATCAGAAAGAACTCCGGTTACATCGGTAGCCAAGTGCATGACATTTGAAAGGTGCAATACAAAAGGTGTCTCTGGAATATTTGTTGAGGTACAAAATGGTGAAAGCGCTTCGGCAACCGAACGTACTGCGTACTCATGTTCCTCTAAATCTTTTGAAGAGCGCGCTAATGATCCAGCAAGTGCGAGATCTCTTTCATCATCACCGGTTTTGCGAATTGTTCCCGCCAAGATACGTGAGGTGACAAGTGATTTACTTAAACGCACAAGAAGCTCTGGAGTTGCACCAACTAATCCATGATTTGAGTAAACCCAAGTTGATGGATACTCCTTAGCAAGTTGTTGTAATAAATTTCTTTGATTTATTTTTTCGCTAGTAGTTCCAGTTACAAATCGTGCCAAAACAACTTTTTCAAGCGAGTCATTTTTAATTTTCTCAACAGCGCGCGCCACGCGGTCTTGCCAAACATCGCCGTTGCTGCCACTCCAATTTAGACTAAGTGGAACTGATTTGTGTTCCGCTTTTTGTAATGCGGGTTGGGGGGTAGCACCAATCCAGGTGATCCAAGATTTTCCGTTGCGTTGTCCGACCACGACTTTAGGGATGATTAATACTGATTCTTCAGCCTCATCAAAGGAGAAAGAGGTAAAGAGAATCGGGCCGGTTCCGGTGCCATGCACATTGTTGTGAATATCAAGGCCATTTACCTGCTCGCGCCACCAAGAGCGGGCTTGTTCAAATCGGTTAGCGCCTTTGACTACAAAAGATTTGTAGATGCCAAAACCAATTAATCCATCGCCGCCTCGCACCCATGAGGTGATTGCATCATCGGCAATCTCAGGAATGGAGATATCAAGCAACGCGGGATGCTCGCCGAGCAACTCCGTGGTAATTGATACGTGCATATGACTCCAGACCTTTTCAACTTGTGAATTAAGCCTACCGCTAGAGATGATAGGGCGGTGAGTCGAGCTGACCTAGGTAAAGATCCCGAAGAGGTTTCTTCGATGTTTGATGGCGTTGCAAAACGCTATGACCTAGTAAATGATTTATTAAGTTTGGGACAAACCAAACGTTGGCGCAAAAAAGTTCAGACCATTATTAATCCAGCACCGGGAATGAAGATTCTTGATATTGCAGCCGGCCCGGGATCATCAAGTGAACCATTGTTTAAAGCGGGCGCAGATGTCACCTCATTAGATTTTTCGGAAGGAATGTTGGAGCAAGGCAGAAAAGCCAGACCATATTTAAAGTTTGTAAAAGGTGATGCATTGAATTTGCCATTTGGAGAAAATGAATTTGATCTCACCACAATCTCATTTGGCTTGCGCAACACTCATGATTACAAAAAAGCTTTGCAAGAAGCGATGCGAGTTACCAAAGTTGGTGGCCGTATGGTGATTGTTGAGTTCTCAACTCCGACCTTTGCGCCATTTCGCATCATCTACATGAATTACCTCATGAAAATGTTGCCTAAATTGGCCCGTAAGACATCATCAAACCCTGCGGCCTATGTTTATTTAGCGGAATCAATCAGAGCCTGGCCTAATCAGGAGCAGTTAGCTGCGGAAATGAGTGCTGCCGGCTGGCGCAATCCATCCTGGGTCAACCTCACCGGGGGCGTTGTGGCAGTTCACACAGCCATCAAGGGCTCCTAATTTCCCTCATTTTCTAGGCCTCGCCTAAGATTTCCCGTTGTGAACCCCTATGTCCCGATCTTCGTAATAGGTGCAATTGGCTTCGGTTTCGCGGCTTTCTCAGTTGTAGCCGGCGCCATCTCGGGACCAAAGCGATACAACCGCGCAAAACTCGATGCTTATGAGTGCGGAATCGAACCTAGCCCTCAGGCTCAAGGTGGCGGACGTTTCCCAGTTAAATATTTCTTAACTGCAATGCTATTTATTATCTTCGATATTGAAATTGTCTTCTTATATCCATGGGCGGTTGCTTACGATCAACTCGCACTCTTTGGATTAATTGAAATGGTCATCTTTATCCTCACAGTTTTCGTCGCCTATACATATGTATGGCGCCGCGGCGGATTGGAATGGGATTAAAAAATGGGTCTAGAAGAGAAATTACCTTCGGGATTTTTGCTAACCACCGTCGAAAAGTTGGCGGGATATATGCGCAAAAACTCTTTGTGGCCAGCGACCTTTGGTTTGGCTTGTTGCGCAATCGAAATGATGGCGATTGGTTCAGCAGGTAAGTACGACATCTCTCGTTTTGGTATGGAGGTTTTCCGCGCCTCGCCTCGTCAAGCGGATTTAATGATTGTTGCTGGTCGCGTTTCAAACAAGATGGCACCAGTAGTTCGTCAGATTTATGATCAAATGACCGCACCTAAATGGGTGTTATCAATGGGTGCTTGTGCATCATCAGGTGGAATGTTTAACAACTATGCAATTGTGCAAGGTGTAGATCACATAATTCCAGTTGATATTTATTTACCGGGCTGTCCACCAAGACCGGAAATGTTGATGGATGCAATTTTGAAACTTCATGAACAAATTGGAAATGAAAAGTTGGGCGTTAATCGTCAACAGATTATTAAAGAGGTTGAAGCAGCCGCACTTGCTGCAGTTCCAACTCAAAAGATTCCCGTATTTGGAAGCAGGGATTAATAATGAGCGAGCAAAAAGGCATGTTTGGCGCCTCCGGAACCGGTGATACCTCAGGTTACGGCGGATTAGAGCGCTCTACTTATTCGCCAATTTCTGCATCACGTCCTTACGGTTCTTACTTTGATGATGTGGCAGATGAATTAGAAAAAGCATTTCCAGAGTTTCAAGATGCAATTGAAAAAGTTGTGGTTGATCGCGGTGAATTAACTTTGCACATTAAGCGCAATCGTTTATTTGATGTTGCAAAAACTTTACGTGATACCGAAACACTTCGTTTTGAAGTTTGCTTAGGTGTGAGTGGTGTTCACTACCCAGAAGATACTGATCGTGAATTGCATGCGGTTTATGAATTACTTTCTATGACACATAACCGACGAATCCGTCTTGAAGTTTCCGCACCGGATTCAGATGCACACATTCCATCTTTGGTAGAGGTTTGGGCCGGAACAAACTGGCATGAGCGCGAGGCTTATGACATGTTCGGAATCATTTTTGATGGCCACCCAGCATTAACCAGAATTCTTATGCCAGATGATTGGCCCGGACATCCACAACGTAAGGATTATC
>JBDKIY010000073.1:0-3974 GCA_039796875.1 Actinomycetota bacterium | reverse complement strand
AGCGATTCCGATTTTTAGTAATTACGACATCAATACCTATGTGATTTTGGGAATTGCCTCATGGCGTCACATCGGTTACATCATGTTGCTTTATTTAGCGGGGTTGAAGTCGGTGGATCCTTCGCTGCGTGAGGCGGCGGCAATCGATGGCGCGACTGAGTGGCAGACTTTCCGCAAAGTGGTTTTCCCAGCCATGAAGCCGGTTAACACCATCATTATCGTGATTACGGTAATCGAATCCCTGCGTGCTTTTGATCTGATTTACATTATTTATGGCACCTCAACCGGCTGGCCGATTCTGGGCATGCTGGTCTTCGTCAATATTTATGGTCAGGCGGCCTCGATGCTGGGTGCGGCCTATGCGGTGATTTTGTTCTTGCTAAGCATCATTCCGATTGTCTTCTACCTACGAACCGTGTTTAGGGATGATGTCGCATGAGTGGAATAGTCCAAGATAAGAAGTATCGCGACCGTCAAAAGCGTAAAGATTTCGTAATTACGGTATTTATCGCGATCTTTGCCTTTGTGTGGATGGTGCCGCTGCTGTGGACCTTCTTTACCTCACTACGTCCCTATAGCGATGTAATCCAAAACGGTGTTTTCTCCAAGCCTTCTTCCATTGGAATTCAGAATTACATCAACGCCTACGACCGGATGGAGATTTGGGAGTATCTGTCGAACTCCTTTATTGTGGCAATCCCAGCCGTGGTGCTGACTTTGTTCTTTGGATCTTTGATGGCTTTCGTGGTCACGCGGTACTCATTTAAATTTAATCTTTATTTATTATTGTTATTTACCGCAGGTAATTTGCTGCCGGTCCAACTCGTTTATGCACCGCTCTTTAAGATGTATATCTGGATTGGTGATTTAGTCGGAAATCGAAATCTTTTGTATGACTCATTTATCGGATTGATTTTGGTGCATGTGGCCCTACAGATGGGCTTTGCGACCTTTGTGATGTCCTCTTATATGAAGACAATTCCAAAAGAGATTTCCGAGTCTGCTTTGCTGGATGGCGCATCGGTATTTAGACATTACTGGAATGTGATTTTGCCATTACTGCGTCCACCACTTGCGGCGCTTAGTGTTTTGATGACTACCTGGATCTATAACGAATTCTTCTGGGCGATTGTGTTAATTAAGAGCGATAACAAGCGTCCGATTACTTCGGCGCTCGGTCGTTTGCAAGGTGAGTTCGTAACTGATTTCAACCTGCTGGCCGCCGGTGCGATTATGGCCGCGCTTCCTACCTTGTTGATTTTCTTTATTCTCAAGCGTCAATTCGTATCCGGATTGACCCTAGGCTCGACCAAAGGCTAATAAATGAAGGCAATACAGATCACCGAGTTCGGTGGTCCAGAGGTCATGAAGTATGTGGACCTACCGGACCCAGTTGCTAGTGGCGAAGATGTGGTGCTTGATGTGACCGCAATTGGAATTAATTACGCAGATACTCACCAAACTGAGGACTCTTATTTATCAAAACAAACTCTGCCATTGATTCCCGGCATTGAGGTTGTGGGACGTCTACCAAATGGTCAGCGTGTGTTGGCGTTGGCATCAGCGGGAGGTTATTGCCAAAAAACATTGGTAAATCCCAAGCAGGTTATTCCACTTCCAGATCAGGTCAGTGATGGCGCAGCACTTGCGATGATGGTGCAGGGAATTACCGCGTATCACATCTTAAAAACTTTAGGACATTTCAAGGCTGGCGAAAGCGTTGTGGTGCATGCCGGTGCTGGTGGAGTGGGATCACTTGCAATTCAACTTGCAAAGTTGTGGGGTGGATTTGTAATTGCGGTAACTTCATCAGAGGAAAAGAAGAAGTTGTGTCTAGAGCTCGGCGCTGATGTTCTGGTTGATGCGAATGTAGAGGATATGAACGCTGCGATTCGTGCTGCTAATGGTGGCAAAAGCGTGGATTTAATTTTAGAAATGGTGGGCGGAAAAACATTTGATCAATCACTAGAGGCGCTAGGGATGTTTGGTCGCATCGTGATTTACGGAATGGCATCACGCCAAATGCCAACTCCGGTTCATCCCGCAACATTGATGGGAAAATCAAAAACAATTGCCGGATTTTGGTTAGTAAATTGCTTAGGTAAAAAAGAGTTGATGCAGGATGTATTTGTGGAGTTGTTTGGATTGATAATGAGTGGAAAGTTAAAGCCGGTTGTCGGTGCGACTTATCCATTGTCACGCGCCATCGAGGCGCACCAAGCGATGCTGGCTCGCAAAACAGTGGGCAAGATCGTGCTCAATCCAGCTGAATAAGCGCCTAAAAAATCAGGTATTCTTCGGCTTCGCTTTTCTATTGCCCCCCTAGCTCAGTCGGTAGAGCGTTTCCATGGTAAGGAAAAGGTCATCGGTTCGATTCCGATGGGGGGCTCGAAATAAGTTTTACTTGTTTTATTTGCTTGGCGGGGTAGCTCAGCCTGGTAGAGCAAGCGGCTCATAATCGCTGTGTCGTGGGTTCAAATCCCGCCTCCGCTACCAACCAAACGCGCGTTCAGGAGTAAATCCAGGACGCGCGATCTTTTTTGTACTTCCGCTGCGAGCTGCGGATCCAATAGCGCGGTTAATTCATGTAAATATGCGTGATCACGGATTAAATTGCGGCGCAGTATTGGTGCGTGATGTGCAATGGCGTTTCTTAGGTTTCTGATTTCGCGGGCTTTGTTGTAGAAATCTTCACGTCGACCTGGATAAATCGAAAAGAATTTAACTATCTTCATCCAGATTTTTTGATGATACCGCCTACTAAATAATTCAATCCAAAAAGAAAAACTCAAATTAGCAACAATATTCTCATTATTGATTGGCAAATCTCGCTTCTTCAGCCGCTTGATAGCTAATTCAACATCTTTGCGATCGTTTGGAAATAATAGATTCGGAACAAGCCACCATTCAATAGTTTGATATATATGTTGCAGTACATTGTCTAGAAATTTACGCAGAGTAGTTTCAAAGGCCATGATATGAACCCAGAGTGCAGCAGAAATCTCAAAAATAAATAAAAATGTTTCGTATTTACTTGAATTCAATTGTTCGTTTCTCTTTTTCATAGTAAAGTTTGCATCAGAGCCCCAGGTGAACTCGAGAAATCGTTTACCGCCTGGGGATAGTCTTTTGTTGTGGAAATGTTTTTCGATAATTAATTTGTTAGTATTCAGCCAAGTGCCCCGGACGGAGTTGCGAAAGCGACTTACGCGCCGGGGACGTTAATTTTCACGGTAGTATTTATCTCAGAGCCCCGGACGGAGTTGCGAAAGCGATTAGCGCGCCGGGGATTTTTCTACCTCAAATCCATGCGGGGAAAATCGCCCTTTTTGCCAGAGCTGGGCGTGCTGGGTATTCTCACGCCCCTATTAGTTATTAGCTAGAGGCAATTTAGCTCGAGGAAACAAGGAGTCACCATGGCCAGCAAGAGTGCGGATGTCCGCCCAAAGATCACTATGGCGTGCGTGGATTGCAAAGAGCGTAACTACATCACCAAGAAGAACCGTCGCAACGATCCAGATCGTATGGAACTTAAGAAGTTCTGCCCACGTTGCAAGGCTTCAACTCTTCACCGCGAAACCCGTTAATTAAGGGCCAGCCATGGCTGGATCAATTCGCATCTGTTTAATCGCAGATAATTTCTTAGAAGATTTTGCGCAATGCGTCGCATCCATTCGTGCGCATACTCAAACACCTATTTCAATCTTTGCATCGGGAAAAGAAAACCAAGCGGTGCAGGAGTTGTTTCCTGAAGAAAGTGTTACTTGGCAGAAGAATAAATTGGGTTGGGGCCATTCAGTAAATCATTTTCTAAATACGGTTACTGAAAAGTATGTAGTGATTATGGATCCATCTACCAACTTCACCGGTGATGCAATTACGCCGGTGGTCACGAAATTGGATGAGGGTTTGCAAGGTGTTGGTTGGCGTGGTGGATTGATGAATATTGAAGATGAGTGGCGCAGCGTTGATGA
>JBDKIY010000072.1:0-6518 GCA_039796875.1 Actinomycetota bacterium | reverse complement strand
TCTTGGTCAGCATGGTGTCAACATCATGGACTTCGTTAAGCAGTACAACGCTGCTACCGAAAAGCAAAAGGGCGAAATCATTCCGGTTGAGATCACCGTTTATGAAGATCGCTCATTTACCTTCATCACCAAGACTCCTCCAGCATCACGTCTACTTTTAAAGGCAGCAGGACTTGAAAAGGGTTCATCTGTTCCTCACAAGGACAAGGTTGGATCAGTTACTTGGAAGCAGTGTGAAGAGATTGCAACCTTGAAGAAGGATGACCTAAACGCGAATGATGTATCTGCTGGCGCAAAGATTATTGCCGGTACCGCACGTTCCATGGGCATCGTCGTCAAGTAATAAGTCGTTAAGTAAAAACTAAATAAAAAAGAAAGTCGTGGGAGGGCCGCGCTGGTCCGCTAACACCACTACTTCCAACTAGCTCTCGAAGAGAAATTTTCGGGAAAAGAAAAGAGAAGAAAAATGAAGCGCAGCAAGAAATACAAAGCCGCAGCGGCCAAGGTCAATGCGGACCAGCTCTACACACCATTAACTGGTATGAAGTTGGTTAAAGAAACAACCGTTACTAAATACGACGCATCTGTTGAGGTTTCAATGGTGCTCGGTGTTGATCCTAAGAAAGCAGATCAAGCGGTTCGCTCTGTTGTAAACCTGCCACACGGAACCGGTAAGACCGCACGTGTTTTGGTTTTCGCAAATGGTCCAAAGGCTGATGAAGCTCGTGCAGCTGGCGCAGATATCGTCGGTGGCGATGAGCTAATTGATGAAGTAAGCAAGGGTCGTCTTGATTACGACGCCGTTGTTTCAACTCCAGATTTGATGGGTAAGGTCGGTCGTCTAGGTAAAGTGCTCGGACCGCGTGGTTTGATGCCAAACCCAAAGACCGGAACAGTTACAACAGATGTTGCTAAGGCTGTTACCGATATCAAGGGCGGAAAGATTGAATTCCGTGTTGATAAGGATTGCAACCTGCACTTCCTAATCGGAAAGTCTTCATTCACCGCAGAGCAGCTAGCAGATAACTATGCAGCAGCGATCGATGAAGTACTTCGTGCCAAGCCTGCATCATCAAAGGGTCGCTACATTCGCAAAGCGGTTGTATCAACAACAATGGGACCTGGCGTTCCACTTGATACTAACTACGCTCGCGAAGGCGGACCGATCATTCAGTAATTAATTTCTATATTTAAACCCCGTCACTTAAATGTGGCGGGGTTTATTTTTTATCTCTGGTCAGGTACGGTCATGACATGAGAAAAATTGTGGCGTTATTTTTTGCATTTGCACTTACCTTTACCGCAGCAACTCCGGCAAACGCTGATTTACTTTCAGCAACGCCAGAGTCGATAGCGGGAGCATCTTTATTGCCAAGCCAGCCAAATGATTTATCTCCGCTAGGTGTTTCTCCTGAGGTTTACTATGAAGAAACCAGCGCTACTTACTACTTATACACAACTTCACAACCAGCCAAGGTTTACACCTCTAAAGATGGGACTAGCTGGGTAGAAGCATCCGGTTATTCGTTACCAAACGGTTTTGATTGGTCCATCGTGAAAATGGGAACCAACAACTATCGCATGTATTACGCATCAATCATGCCTAATGAAGCTCAAACCGTTAATTGCAGCAAACAGAAAAAAGCTATGTTCTATGCAACCTCAACAGATCTATTGCGTTGGACCGCTCAACCAGGTCCAATCGTTGCTGATGTTGGATGCGGTGTTCCTCATGTAATCAAGAAATCAGATGGCAAGTATTTGATGTACCACAACACAATTTCAACCAAACATGGCATGCATATTCAAAGCTCTGATGATGGTTTAACTTGGACCAGAATTCCCGGAGTAATTCTTGATGCAGAGTTCTTAGTAGATCCAGCTCCACTTGAAATGCCAGATGGAACTTTCTTGATGATTGCATCCACAACTGGAGATCCAATGTCTGGGGGATTGCAAAGACTGCAACTTCTTAGTTCTAAGGATGCATTAACTTGGGTTAAAGCAGAAAAAGATCTTTACTCACCTGCAGGCGCCAGCGTATTGGATCCCTCACTGAAAATTATTGATGGAAAGTTACGCATTTGGTTTGGATACACACTCGGAAATGATCATTCCAAATCAAGAATTACTTCAGCGAAATTAACTCTTGATGACACGGTTGCAAAAGCAGAGGCAGCAGCCAAGGCAAAAGCAGAAGCTGACGCCAAAGCAAAAGCCGAGGCAGATGCAAAAGCTAAATTAGAAGCTGAATCAAAAGCCAAGGCGGAAGCCGAAGCGAAAGACAAGGCGGATGCCGAAGCAAAAGCCGCAGCAGAGGCGCAAGCAAAACTAGATGCCGAAGCAAAAGCCAAAGCTGATGCAGAAGCCGCCGCTGCAGCTGCCAAGAAGAAGATCACGATTAAATGTGTGAAAGGAAAGACTGTAAAGAAGGTAACCGCAGTTAATCCAAAGTGCCCGAAGGGTTACAAGAAGAAGTAGTAATTACACCGAGCGTAATCTCAAATTTTCATTAATGGATTAGATTAAGAATAATTCGTGAAATGATTAAATCGGCAGAGTTGGTTTGACTCTATTCAAACCTGGTATCGGCTGCGAAGCGATATAGATAGGGCCGCGAGAAATCGGGGCCTTATTTGTGTGTAGGGAGTGCATGATTGACTTTGAATTAATAGGCGCGGGTTCAATCTCCGTAGCCGGTACGTCTTTCAGATTTTTTGACCGAATTAGTACTGAGAAATGAAATTCAAAGTCAGTACTGTTCCTCTCATGTTACGGATAAGCAGACTAATCTCAATTCTCTTGAGTGCATGCTTGGTTTTGGCGTCAAACCCCGCAGCAATGTCTGTAGAAAATGGGGTAGTAGTTCAAGGCGATGAGAACGCGGTTTACTTATTTGATGGGACTGGCAACGCATTTCTTTACAGTCCATATATTGTGTTTACAGCGGCTCATGGAATTCCTTTTTGGGACAAAAGGAATTTAACAGTTCGAAATTCAAATGGACAAAGCTCGGAAGTTGAAAAGATCTTGATTAGTCCTGAATATAAAGAACGAGTTGTTGATCGCAAGTCAATTGAGAATAGAACCTCTGTCACCAGTAGATACAGGGATTTCGCGATACTGATATTGAAGACACCACTAAAGATGACAAAGAAAGTTTCCTTAGTAACACCTTTGGAGTTAGACCAAATAATTTCAAATAAAAATCCAGTTTTTATGATTGGCCATAGTTATCATAATTCCAATCGAAAAATTGATGGGGCCGCTCGTCGATTGACTGGTGAGTTGATTGCATCGAATGAAGCAAAAAGCATTTTCGATTCCTATTTGAGGGATGGCCATCCAAATTGGGCGCCGAAACAAGCTACTTATGAATTGGGTCCTATTAACTTAGTGCAAAGTGAATTGGGCGGATCTGGCTGTGACGGAGATTCGGGATCAGGAGTTTACGTATTGCGAGGAGATGAGAAAATTTATCTGGGACCGTATGGATCACACTCTATGGGAGTAAAGAACTGTGGTGACCCGGGATTCTGGGGACCGACTGGAAATGTTTCAAATATTGAGCCCGTTTTTAATCACTTAGATCTAATTAGCTCGGCAGAAAGTTATGTGGCAGAAAAAATAGCTAAAGAGCGGGCAGATAGTGAACGTCCAAAGAAAAAAACAATCGTCTGTGTAAAGGGGAAGCAATCCAAAAAGGTCACCGCAGTTAATCCAAAGTGCCCGAAGGGTTACAAGAAGAAGTAGTAATTGGCGGGGCGTGCACGCTCGATTTTGACCGAAGTGCCTGACCCCGCCTAATATCTGCCTCCTCACCAGAGACTGCTGGTCTCGGAATCTAAATGGTTCTCCAGGAAGATTCCGAAATAAATGTCGAAAGACAGCCAGAAAGGAAGCCAAATGGCTCGCCCTGATAAGGCAGCAGCAGTTGCTGAATTGGTTGAAGACTTTAAGTCTGCCGATGCAACAGTTGTTACCGAATATCGCGGTCTAACAGTGACCGCAATCAAGGAGCTACGTCGTTCACTTGGTAGCGATACTAAGTACAAAGTAGCTAAGAACACGCTCGTCAAACTTGCTGCGAAGGAAGCTGGAGTAGTCGTCGATGACGCGCTACTAACAGGTCCTACTGCGGTCGCTTTCGTAAAAGGCGATTCAGTAAACGCTGCAAAGAGCCTAAAGAACTTCCAGAAAGAGAATCCATTCCTTGTTATCAAGGGTGGAATCTTTGAAGGTAAGGCAGTAACCACAGCTGAAATCATGAAGCTCGCAGATCTTGAATCTCGCGAAGTTCTATTGGCGAAGCTCGCTGGTGCAATGAAGGCATCTATGGCAAAAGCTGCACGCGCATTTGATGCACTTCGTATTAAGAGAGAGGCAGAGGCTGGAGCTCCAGCTCCTGTCGCCACCCCTGCTGCAGAAGCAGCACCTGTTGCAGAAGCTACAACTGAAGTTGTAGTCGAAGCTCAAGCAGAAACTTCTGCAGAACCAGCTGCACCGCAAGCTGAAGCAACAACAGAACCAGCAACTGAATCAACACCAGATTCAACAGAGAACGCGTAAAGAAAGAGGAAATACAAAATGGCAAAGCTAAGTACTGAAGACCTATTGGGTCAATTTAAGGAAATGTCACTTGTCGAGCTTTCAGATTTCGTAAAGGCATTTGAAACAGAGTTCGATGTAACCGCAGCAGCTCCAGTAGCTGTAGTGGCAGCAGGCGGAGCAGCTGGTGGCGAAGCCGCAGCAGCTCAAGATGAGTTCACAGTTGTGATCGAAGATGCAGGAGCACAGAAGATCGCCGTTATTAAAGAAGTACGTGCGCTCAACTCTTCTCTTGGTCTAAAGGAAGCTAAGGACCTAGTCGATGCGACTCCAGCCACCGTGCTTGAGAAGGCAGACAAGGCAACAGCAGATAAGGCAAAGGCAGCACTAGAGGCAGCTGGCGCGAAGGTATCTGTTAAGTAAGTTCTCCTCGAAAAGGCCCTCCTTATACAGGGGGGCCTTTTCTTTTTTGGCAGTATTGACCGGATTAGACACCGGCGTGTCGCAGGCATTATCCTGACCCCTCGCACAAATTCTTAGGGTCAGGCATATAGCGGCTGAGGCCTTACGTTCCCTGTGCGTAAAGAAAAAAAGTCCGAAACTTAGAAAACTTTGGAAGGACATCTCTTGGCCGCGAAAACGAAATCATCTGCACCACAACGTATTTCTTTCGCCAAGATCCGCGAACCACAAGAAGTTCCAAACCTGCTAGCTCTCCAAATTGAGAGCTTTGATTGGCTGCTCGGAAACGATGCGTGGCGCGCAAGACTTGGCAAAAATGAAAGACCAGATCGTGGAGAAATTCCTAAGACATCTGGACTAGAGGAAATCTTTGAAGAGATTTCCCCAATCGAAGACTTCCAGGGATCGATGTCACTGTCATTCCGTGATCATCGCTTCGAACCTGCGAAGTACACGATTGCAGAATGTAAAGAGCGCGACATTACATACGCAGCTCCATTGTTCGTAACAGCAGAGTTCACCAACAACGAAACCGGTGAAATCAAATCACAGACAGTTTTCATGGGTGACTTCCCATTGATGACTCCGCGCGGAACATTTGTAATCAACGGAACCGAACGTGTTGTTGTTTCACAGCTCGTACGTTCTCCAGGTGTTTACTTTGAGCGCACTGTTGAAAAAACCTCTGACAAAGATATTTACACAGCAAAAATCATTCCTAGCCGCGGTGCATGGCTAGAGTTTGAAATTGATAAGAAAGATTTCGTAGCAGTACGTATTGATCGTAAGCGTAAGCAATCCGTAACTGTTTTCTTGAAGGCGCTTGGTTGGACAAATGACCAAATCCTTGAAGAGTTCGGTGATTACGATTCAATGAAAGATACTCTTGCTAAAGACAACGTAAACACACAAGATGAAGCGTTGTTGGATATCTACCGCAAGATGCGTCCAGGTGAGCCACCAACCAAAGAAGCGGCTCAAACCCTTATAGAAAACCTATATTTCAACCCTAAGCGTTACGACATGGCCAAGGTCGGTCGCTTCAAGGTTAATAAGAAGCTAGGTCTAGAGCTTGATCTAACCAAGAATCTGCTCGCAATCGATGACATTGTCGGAACAATCCGTTACCTCGTCGCGCTACATAAGGGCGAGACTCTGATTGATCTTGGTAAGCAGGTTCGTGTTGAGATCGACGATATCGATCACTTCGGTAACCGTCGTCTGCGCACCGTTGGTGAATTGATTCAAAATCAAGTTCGTGTTGGTTTGTCACGTATGGAGCGCGTTGTTCGCGAACGTATGACAACCCAAGATGTTGAAGCAATTACTCCACAAACATTGATCAACATCCGTCCAATCACTGCAGCAATCAAAGAGTTCTTCGGAACATCTCAGTTGTCACAGTTCATGGATCAAACAAATCCAATTTCTGGTCTAACACACAAGCGTCGTCTTTCAGCGCTTGGACCTGGTGGACTTTCACGTGATCGCGCGGGTTTCGAAGTTCG
>JBDKIY010000071.1:0-4155 GCA_039796875.1 Actinomycetota bacterium | reverse complement strand
TATAAAGCATTGAAATTGGCATGCGCAAAACAAATCCCGCGAATGAATATCGCCATCCTCCCGGAACGGAAAATAGACGTCTGTACTCAGCGAGCATGCAGTGAGTCTACTTGTGTTCTAGACGAGTTGTGCTTAGATGAGACCATGACTAGCGCTGCAGAGAATTTAAGTTCTGAATTACTGGATATAGCAGAGCGAATTGCTCTTCAAGCCGGCGAATTGTTGAAAAATCGTCCGTCAAAGTTTGAATTAGATCAAAAAAGTGGTGTTCTAGATTTTGCTACGCAAATGGATCATGAGAGTGAAAAGTTAATTGTTTCCGAAATATTGAAAGCCAGACCTGATGATGGATTGTTAGGTGAAGAAGGTGCTAACAAAGAAAGTAAATCGGGAATAACCTGGGTTATCGATCCAATAGATGGAACTGTTAATTACCTTTACGACATCCCAGGTTGGTGCATCAGCATCGCCGCAAAAGATGAGAGTGGCGGTCTGATAGGAGTTGTCTATGCGCCATCAACAAACTCACTTTGGAAAGCAAAACGTGGTGGCGGCGCATTTCTAAATAACTCGCAAATTAGATGTAATGAACCGGTGCAATTAAATCGAGCTCTAGTTGGATCAGGTTTCGCCTATGACATTGAGCGTAGAAAAGATCAGGCAGCCTTCATGGCAAAGTTCCTGCCAGAAATTAGAGACTTACGACGACTGGGTGCATGTGCCGTTGACATTTGCCATGTTGCCAGCGGATCTCTCGACGCATTTTTCGAGGCTGGTGTTAATGAGTGGGATTACGCGGCCGCAGGTTTGATAGCGGCGGAGGCCGGGGCAAAGGTGACCATCAAATCTGGAATCTGGAATGGGCAGAAGCATCAGGTGTTGGCCGCAGGTCCCACCCTTCATGCTGCGATTGAGAGCTTGCTGGGCAGCTAGCCCCTCTACTCAAGCGTGATTTAGCGGTTGGGGAGCTTGTGTGGCAAGATACGGCCGTTATTGAGCGTATAGCCCCAATATCTATTTAAGAGACCAATACTTTTTAGTACAGATTGTTAGGACAAACGATGAACGTGCTCGATGCGGTTGATGCCGTCACACTCCGTAAGGATCTACCTACCTTCCGCCCTGGCGATGAACTAAAGGTTCACGTTCGCGTTATTGAAGGTAACAAGAGCCGTATTCAGGTTTTCCAAGGTCTAGTAATTGCTCGTCAAGGATCTGGCGCACGCGAAACATTCACAATTCGCAAGATTTCATATGGCGTTGGTGTCGAGAGAATTTTCCCAGTGCATGCACCGGTTATTGAAAAGATTGAATTGGTTCGCAAAGGAGAGGTGCGTCGCGCCAAGCTTTATTACCTTCGTGAGCTTCGTGGCAAGGCTGCCAAGATTCGTGAACGTCGTGGTGCCGAAGATCTAGAGGCGGTCTATTCAGCTCCAGCTCCTGTTGAGGAGACAGTTGTCGAGCCTGCTGTAGTTGAAGAGCAAGTTTCTGAAACTCCAGTCGCGGTAGAGGCGGTAGTTGAGGAAACCACCACAGACTCAGCAGCTACAGACTCAGCAACCGCTGACGAAGCAAAGTCTTAATTCGACCCAGCGGGTCGAATGAGCAGGTCCTTTGAAAATGTTTGCAAAGGCCAAAAAATCTACACTTCGTGAACTGCCAGTTCTTCTTGTATCTGCCCTGATCCTTTCTGTATTGGTTAAAACTTTTTTCATACAATTTTTCTACATTCCTTCGGGATCCATGGAAAACACCTTATTAGTCAATGATCGCGTTGGAGTAAACAAGCTAGGCGCAATTTTTAGTGAGATAAAGCGCGGCGAAGTTGTTGTGTTCCGTGATCCCGCAAATTGGCTAACCGCTCCATACGATGACAAAACCGGTCTTTCTAAAGTTATTCGCGACTCCTTAGTTTTTGTCGGAGTAATGCCAGATCCCGCCAAGCAGTATTTAATTAAAAGAGTTATCGGAGTTGGCGGAGATCGAGTAGTTTGTTGCAACGCAGAGGGCAAAATTGAAGTAAACGGCGTTGCGGTGAACGAGCCATACATTTATCCAGGTGATAAGCCATCTGACTCTAATTTTGAAGTGAAGGTTCCTGAAGGATTCATTTGGGTTATGGGAGATCACCGCGGCGCAAGTGCGGATTCAAGGTTTCACACCGATGATCCAAATAAGGGAATGGTTCCTTTAGATAAAGTTACCGGCAGGGCTTTGTTTGTGGTTTGGCCGTTGAAAAATGCCACCGTTCTTGATGTTGGCAAGGATCTCTCGAAAATTCCAGTTCAGAAGAACTCTTAATCTCCAAGAGATTTTCAGGTGTAGTAAATCCGTGATTGAAGACAAGTTAATTTCCTCCGGAATAAAGTTAGTCGCTGGCGTTGATGAGGCCGGTAGAGGTGCATGTGCTGGTCCTTTAGTTGTCGCCGCAGTTATTTTAAAGGACCCATATTCTGAGAATTTGTCACAAGTTCGTGATTCAAAAGAGCTAACCCCAAAAAGAAGAGATGCACTTTTTGAGGTAATTAAAGCTGAAGCAGCTGCTTTCTCTATTATCGAAATATCTTCTCAAGAAATTGATATGACCGGTTTGCACAAATCAAATTTAGAGGGCATGCGTCGCGCGGTTAATGGACTAGCAGTTAATCCACAATACATACTCACCGACGGTTACGAAATTGATGGATTACCCGCTCCAGCTTTGGCGGTGTGGAAAGGTGATCAGGTGGCTATATCTATTTCAGCCGCTTCAATTCTGGCAAAGGTTTATCGAGATCGAGTTATGCAGGAGTTAGATATCAAATATCCGGGTTATGGACTGGCAAAACACAAGGGATATGTGACGCGCAGTCATATGGAAGGTTTGCAGCGACTAGGGGTTAGTGAAATTCACCGACATTCTTATGCAAACATTGCAGCGCTTATCAACAGCTAGTTTTTTGCACAGTTAAAAACTTTCTCCACTTCACAAAGTAAAAGAAACCTACTTTGCCGCCATGGCTTTAAATGATGATGCAGCTGCGGTTGGTAAGGCGGGCGAAAAGGCGACAGAACAGCACCTAATGGCTCAGGGCTATCGAATACTGGAGCGCAATTGGCGGATTAAAGAAGGCGAAATAGATCTGATTGCTTTATCGAGCGAAGATGTAATTGTCTTTGTGGAGGTAAAGACTCGAACCAGCATTGCATATGGAGACCCCTTAGAGGCCATAACCACTCAAAAGCTACGTCGAATGCAGAGATTGGCTTTGGCATGGCTCGCTATGAATCAAAGACTGGGGGCTAATTATCGAATAGATGTTTCCGGGGTCTTGCTGGGCAGATCTGGTGAAATGATTATTGATTACCGGGCGGGAATCTGATGAGTGTTGCAGTTACAAAATCAGTTGCACTGCTAGGCATTGATGGTGAAATGGTAGAGATTGAAGCAGATGTATCTAAAGGGCTACCTAGTTATTTGCTGCTCGGACTTCCTGATGCAGCCCTGCATGAATCAAGAGATCGTATTCGCTCTGCAGTAATCAACTCAGGACTGAATTGGCCACAACACAAAGTCACCGTATCAATGTCACCAGCTTGGTTACCAAAGAGCGGCTCAGGTTTTGATTTATCAATCAGTATTGCAATTCTGGCAGCAAGTGGACAGTTGAATCCAAATCAAATTACAGATTTCATCTTCATTGGAGAGTTATCACTCGAGGGGCTAGTTAGACCAATTAGAGGCATATTGCCCATGCTGATAGCGGCAGCAAAAAATGGCATCACCCGTGCCATCGTGCCACTGGGTAATCAAAACGAAGCTTCCTTAATTGAAGATCTTGAAATTGTGGCTGTCAAGGATTTATCTCAAGTAATTAGATTTATCACCGGACAAGAACAAATAACAAAAGTAATTCAAAGTGAATTTGTGGCTGAAAATTCAAAATTGGATTTTTCTCAGGTTGCAGGACAACAAACCGCAAAATTTGGCTTGGAGGTAGCGGCAACTGGGGGACATCACTTACTTATGATTGGACCTCCGGGCACTGGGAAAACAATGTTGGCCGAGAGAGTTCCTAGCATTCTGCCCAAATTAAATAACTCCGAGGCCATTCAGGTAGCGGCAATCCACTCAGTTGCAGGAACATTAATTAGTAAGGATAGTTTTGATAAAAC
>JBDKIY010000070.1:0-4170 GCA_039796875.1 Actinomycetota bacterium | reverse complement strand
ATTGATCTTGGCCAGGACCGCATCGCATTGCTCGAGGGCAAGGCCGGCGAAATCTAAAGGTTTGGAAATTAGATTGTTTAGTTCGGCTTCATTTAAAGGTAGGCGGTTGTCATTTGCGAGCTCTGCAATGAGGTTTGCAGATTGTCCTTGGCGTTGCTTATTAGCAACAGAAGTAGAGATTTCCTTTATTACTTCATGAGCATCTTCACGGCCCATGCCGTTCTTTACTGCTGCCATCAAAATCTTTGTGGAGGCTAGGAAAGGTAAGTGAGTTTGAATTTCTTTTTCGATTTGTGCTGGGAATACCCCAAACTCTTTTAGAACTGTAAGTGTGGTTTCTAGCATTCCATCAATTGCATAAAAAGCATCAGCGATTGCAACTCTTCTTACAACACTGTCAGAGACATCGCCTTCATTCCATTGATTGCCAGAGATTTCACCAATCATGGTGGCATAACCTTTAAGAATTGCCGCAAAGCCATTGATGCGTTCGCAGGAACGGGTGTTCATTTTGTGTGGCATGGCAGATGATCCAACTTGGCCGGCTTTGAATCCTTCGCTGACTAAATCATTGCCTGCCATCAATCGGATGTTGGTAGCGAGGTTTGATGGTGCAGCGCTTAATTTAACTAGAGAGGTGATTACATCGTAATCAAAAGAGCGTGGATAAATCTGTCCGGTGGAATCTAAAGAGTTTTCAAAACCTAGAGATTTGGTGATTGTCTCCTCAAGCTTCTTGTAATTAGCACCCATCACATCATAGCTATCTTGTGCGGTGCCGACCGGACCCTTAAGGCCACGGATTGGGAAAGTATCGATTAGGTTTTCTAATCTTTTAAGTGCGAAAAGTAATTCTTCGGCTACTGTGGCAAAACGCTTGCCCAGTGTGGTGATTTGGGCGGGGACATTGTGAGAGCGGCCGACAATCGGTAAAGCCTTATATTCCGCGGTCTTTTCCCCCAGGCGGGCTAGGACTGTGATGGCTTTTGATTGAGTGAGTTTGAGTGCGGAGATGATTTGGAAGGCTTCAATATTTTCAGTCAGATCACGGCTAGTCATAGCGATGTGAATGTATTGATGTCCGGCTAGAGCATTGAACTCTTCGATGCGGGCCTTTACATCATGGCGTAATTCTTTTTCTCTTTTATCGATACTGGCTAAATCAATATTTTCTTTTACTTTTTCATAATCCGCGATTGCACTGGCTGGAATATCAAAACCTAATTGTGCTTGGGCTTTCATAACCGCAATCCAAAGGTTGCGTTCGGCCAAGATTTTGGAGGGCTGAGACCAGATCTGCTTCATCGCAGATGATGCATAACGATCAGCCAGGATGCTCATTAGTTTTTACTCTCTGCAGCCCAAGAGGAATCAATCATCTCTTTGAGTGTGGCTTGTGGTTTCCAACCTAGCTCTTTTTCAATCTTGGCGGTTGAGGCAATTAGCTTTGGTGAATCTCCGGCGCGGGCAGGGGATTCTTGCGGATTAACATCTTTGCCCAAGGTGCTAGAGATTTGATTCATCATCTCGCGCACTGAATAACCATTTCCGGAACCAACGTTGTAGACAGTGCTTACATATCCGGTTTCTGTTTTCTTAAGAGCTGCAACATGGGCGCGTGCCAAATCTTGAACATGGATGTAATCACGGATACAGGTGCCATCCGGGGTTGGGTAATCGGTGCCGTAGATTTCTGGGCGCTTGCCATTCTTTAGAGCAAGGAAAACTTTTGGAACTAAGTTGTCTTTAGAGTTATCGCCAAACTCTGGGATGGCAGAACCCACTACATTGAAATATCGCAGTGAAATATGGGAAATCTGCTCAGCCGCACCAACGCTATTAATTAACTGCTCTGACAGCAGTTTTGTGGCGCCATAAGGTGATAGTGGTTCGGTGGGATCGGTTTCCTCCACCGCATCTTTATCATTTGGTGAATAAACCGCAGCGCTGGATGAAAAGACAATCTTCTTAACACCTTTAAGACTCATAGCGGCTAACAGATTCAGAGTGCCGACCACATTGTTCTCGTAATACTTAAGGGGATTCTTTACAGATTCCTCGACCGCTTTTTTCGCAGCTAAGTGAATTACCGCATCCACTCCTTGCATCGCTTGAATTAACTTCTCGCGATCAAGAATGTCACCTTCCACAATGTCACGGAATTTGCCATCAACTCTTTTGTGTAAACCATTTGAAAAATCATCATAGATACGGACGCTGTAACCCTCTTTTAAAAGTTCGGCTGCAACATGGGCGCCGATATATCCAGCTCCCCCAGTGACTAGAACTTTGCTCATGACACGAAATCTCTAACTACGATGGTTTGATCACGGCCCGGACCAACACCAATTGCTGACATCGGTGCACCAGAGATTTTTTCAAGGAAGTTGATGTAAGCCTGGGCGTTGGCAGGTAGATCTGAAAATGTTTTGGCGCTGGAAATATCTTCGCTCCAGCCAGGTAGATATTCATAAATTGGTTTGGCATGGTGGAAATCTGATTGAGAGGCGGGAAGTTCTTCCACCCGTTGGCCATCGATTTCATAGGCAACACATACTGGAATTTTTTCCCAACCAGTTAAGACATCTAACTTGGTTAAGAAGAAATCAGTAAGGCCATTTACTCGCACCGCATAACGCGCGATTGGTGCATCAAACCAACCACAACGACGAGCGCGGCCTGTGGTTACGCCAACTTCGCCGCCAATAGAGCGCAGTTTTTCGCCATCTTCATCAAATAATTCAGTAGGAAATGGGCCGGATCCCACACGGGTTGTGTAGGCCTTAAGGATTCCAATTACCCGAGTAATGCGGGTTGGACCAACTCCAGATCCAGTGGATGCGCCGCCTGCGGTGGGATTTGATGAGGTAACAAAGGGATAGGTGCCGTGATCGACATCTAGCAATGTACCTTGCGAACCTTCCAGCAAAATTGTTTCACCTTTATCAAGTGCTTTATTTAGTAGCAATGAAGTGTCAGTGACATATGGGCGCAAGATTTCGGCGTACTCCAAATACTCTTTTAAGACATCGTCGACTTCGATGCCTTTGCGGTTAAAAACTTTAATTAAAACTTGGTTCTTATCGCGCAGCGCACCTTCAATTTTCTGGCGCAGAATCGATGGATCAAATAAATCTTGGACGCGAATGCCGATGCGATTAATTTTGTCGGCATATGCAGGTCCGATTCCGCGACCGGTAGTACCGATTTTTGCTTTACCCAGAAAACGTTCTGAGACTTTGTCGATGGTGCGGTGATAAGGGGTAATCAAATGCGCGTTAGTGGAGATTTTTAATTGTGAGGTATCAACACCGCGTTCATTAAGGCCGCGAATTTCTTCTAACAAAACCGCTGGATCAATTACAACGCCGTTGCCAATAACTGGAATACAGGTTGGGGTAAGAATTCCGGAAGGAAGTAAATGCAACGCATATTTTTGATCACCGATAACAACTGTGTGTCCGGCGTTATTGCCGCCTTGATAACGGACTACATATTTAACTTTGTCGCCGAGCAGATCGGTGGCTTTACCCTTGCCCTCATCGCCCCACTGAGCACCTAATAAAACGATGGCTGGCACGTGCGATATCTCCTACCTCAATGTGTGACGCGAGGATTACAGCGAATTTTCACACATTTACCGAGATAGGAGAAATCCCACGCTTATCGCCGGTTACAACCCGATATGGGTAAGGCTTTGGCGAATCAAGAAGGAGAGCACGGTGCGCAGCACCTCCGAGCCCATGATCTTCACGATGAAGTCAAAGAGGTCGACCCCGAAGAAGCTAAATGCGGATAAAACGTGATTCATTATTACCTTTCTTTTCTCTCATTTTTAAGGAGGCGAAATATCTCTTTGTTTTGCGGCAAAAAAAGGTGGCTAGCACCATAGTGGGGAAAACCAGGCGCTGGTAATCTCACCAATATGAATGACTCACTCTCAAACCTACTTAGCGAAAACCGCACCTTTGCTCCATCACCTGAGTTTGCGGCGCAAGCCAATGCCAGAGCGGATTTATATGATGAAGCTGAACGCGATCGCTTAGCTTTTTGGGAAACGCAAGCAAATAAATTGCACTGGCATGAGAAGTGGTCACAGGTTTTGGATTGGCAACCACCATTTGCGAAATGGTTTGTTGGTGGAAAGTTAAACGCTTCGTACAACGCACT
>JBDKIY010000069.1:0-4714 GCA_039796875.1 Actinomycetota bacterium | reverse complement strand
TGAACTTGCTACGCTCATACTTGAAGAAGCGGAAGTCGCAGTAGTTCCCGGCGAAGCCTTCGGTCCTTCCGGATACGTACGTCTTTCCTACGCAACCTCTGATGAAGACATCATCGAAGGCGTAACGCGCATTAAGAACTTGCTAGCTGAAGCTAAATAATTAGCTCTTACGCTTTTTAATTCTTAGCAAAGCTAGGAATACAACTCCAGCGGTTAATGCCATCACAGTTCGCACCAAGAGATTCGGTCCATCCTCCGCTGCAGCCTCATCTTCAATCGGAGCTGAAATCGGCATCGCGGTTGCAATCTCTGACTGCACATTAAATGAATAACTTCCTTCAATCACATGTCCGTCAGCTGACACCACTCGATAAGACACTCGATACTCATCATTGCCAGTGATCTGAACTGGAACTGAAATTGCTGGACCAGATACTTTTGCGGCACCACTTAATACATCGCCCATTGAATTAACTACTTCAATTTTGTTTGGATTTTCATTGCCAATTTCCAAAAGTGATTCATTAAATGTCAGCGAGACCTCACTTGGAAACTCGGTAAGCACCGAATTCTCCCCCGGTGTTGCACTTACTAAAGTGCTGTGAGCAGCTGCATTTGAAGCTGCAAACAAAATTAGACCTGAAGTAAGAATTGATATTAGTTTCTTAATGTCTACGCCTTTTCTACTTTAATTACGTCTCCAAAAGTACCTGATTCAACAACAGATATCTTGATATTCTGAAAAGTCACAAACTCGCCCTCTTTCAAAGCCACATCGGAATTAATAAACTCTCTATTTAAGCCCTTTAGCGTTGGGCTCAAGATTTTTCTATTCGCGGGCCTAATTACAAATGTGCCAGTGTGATGGTCTCTTGTCGTGTTATCAACTCCGTATACCAAGACCCCCTCCATCCATTTCGGCATTTTGTAACTCAAACCACCAGCTCTCATAGACTCAATAATCACTACTTGATTCGCAGAAACTGGAACCACTATTAATTTGTTGGCGGTTGATTGATAAGTTGAGGGAACAATCCAGTAGGTGCCACTTCTTTCTGCGCTTGCACAGTAAATTCGGCTGTCATCCCAAAGTCCTAACAGCCATTTGTGCCATCCAAGCATTTCATTTGAACCGTAACTCATTAATCCCCACATGTGTAGGCCGCGTTCTGTTGAATTATCTGTATCGTCAAAGCCAACAGTTACGTGGTGCATCTCGTGTAGCCACCATGCGGGATGAATAAAGTTGGAGCCCGGCCCCAGATTTCTACTCAAAGTGTAGGGAGGGAAAATTGCCAATTGCATAAAGTCATTACCTATGCGCATCTGGCCCAGACCAACTTGTTGAGTGAGTGAAAAATCGCTTCCCGCAGGTAAAAGTATTACAGCAATATTTGCTCCAGATAAATTCAATTTGGGAGCAATATGTTTTTCTATTGCATTTCTAAAATTGTCAGCAACTTCTTGGCTTCTCTCATGAGTCAGTTTGAAATCACGAATTTTCTCGGGGAATTCAATGTAACGATCTGGTACCCTGATTGTTAACTTGCCTTTTCCATCGCTGGCGTGATCTATCCAAGTCTTTAGAAAATCAAAATAAGGCTCGTAATCCACGTATGGGTTTCTGCCATTGTCGGGGGCGTCAGATGAGAAAATAGGAATAACTTGAATTACGGAATTTAACGCTGGATGTCTTTGATGCTTCTTCCAAAATTCAAAATATTCGCTCCTTTGCCACGCCACAATTGCATTTTTTTGTGGTCCTTGCTGCAGTCGGCAAGTAGAAATATCTTGAGATGAAATAACTTGCGAAGTCTTTGGGATTGATGTTGGCATCTCGCGTTTAACGATTCGGTATGGCCAACTGCATTCACGACCTGATGTATTTACGAGCTCCTCCATTCCCAACCACTGTTTAGGAATGAATGGATCTTTCTCGCAGATGTCAGAGAATTCGTAGTTCGCTTCGTCCATCACTTTGGTTGGAGTTGGAGTTGGAGTTTGAGTTGGACTAGCTATAGGCGAAGGGGTTGGAGCAATAGTCGCAACAGATGATGGAGATGGGGATGGCATTAAGGTCGTTGAAGTTTCCTTCTTTATCGATAGGCCCTTACTCCAAACCAACTTTCCATTCTTATTAACACAAGTGAATCGATAGTTTTTATAATTTTGTTTTTTGTTTAATTTTGTACATTTCTGCCCCACCTTGGGAGGGGCTGCTGCAATCGCCGGAGATAAGAGACTGATTGTGACGGCCAAGATGACCAATACAGCTCCGCTCCGCTTCATATTTACTCCAGACTGAGGCCGACTAACTGAACCTCCGGTTCAAGAAGTATGCCGAATTTATCTTTCACTGCGCTACGTGCTAACCGGGCAAGTTCGGTGATATCCGCAGCTGTTGCACTGCCGTTATTGATTAGCGCTAATACATGCTTAGTTGAAATCGCGGCACCATTATGCGCATTACCCTTTTTAATTCCCGCGTTTTCCATTAACCAGGCTGCAGAGGTTTTTACCCGGCCATCTTCTTGTATCCAACGCGGCGCATCAGCTGGCAACTTCTCCGCATCTGCTGCAGACAAAACTGGATTCACAAAGAAAGATCCAGCAGACCAAGTGTCATGATCCTTTGTATCTAGCAACATTCCCTTAGCTGCACGAAGCGCCAATACCGCTTTTCGTACATCACTTGTTAGTACCCGCGCCTCTAAATCCACACCTAAATAACTAGCCAACTCTTTGTACTTAATCGGCAGGCTCATCTCGCCATTTCTTAATTGAAAAGTCACATCGATAATCACATATCGACCAGGATTCTTTTTGAATACCGATGAGCGATAAGAAAACTCGCACTCTGAATTAGAAAAGGTTTTGTAATCACGCTTTTGGCGATCCCAGGTACGCACCCGGGCAATTACCTCAGATACTTCATGGCCATATGCACCAATGTTTTGAATGGGTGCGCCACCAACAGTTCCCGGAATTCCCGACATGGTTTCTAGCCCGGCAAAACCTTTTCCTAAAATCCAAGCAACAAACTCATCCCAATTTTCACCCGCAGAGACAGTGATCATTCCCCCGCTACAAGCATCAACGTGATACGAGTTGCCTTTGGTTTCAACATGAATAACGGTGCCGGCAAAACCTTCATCTGCCACCAAAACATTTGAGCCACCGCCAATAATTAATACTGGCTCGCCCGCAGCATCAGCCGCTTTAACCGCATCGACTAACTCTTCCTCGGTAGTTGCACGCACAAACTTCTTAGCTGGCCCACCAATACGCAAAGTTGTTAAATCTTTCAATGAGATCAATGTTATTACCTTTTAAGGAATCAAATTCTTTGTGATGACCACAAGTTCTGGGGCCATTTTTTTGGTGAACTCATCCCAAGACAGTCCGTAAATTTCCAGGAAGCTCTTCTTCCAATCTTGCGAGCTTTCTGTAATCTTCATAAAGTTAACAAATCCTTCGTGTCCTTTTAGGCCAATCATGCGTGCAACAACTTCTCGGCCCGAGTAATACTGCACTCCAGGAGACTCAGGTATTTGATTATTTTTAGCATTTTCGTTCAGCGCCCAAACCCATTTATCAGAGTCCCAATTCTTAATCTCAGCTTTATCTTTTGTGCCCCCGAAAAACCCTCTGACTCGAGATTCCGACCAGTTCTGTAGAAAATCTATCTGGTTTTTTGATGAAGAAGCTATTCCATAAAAATCTGCAGAGCCCTCAGTAAACAAGAATGGAAGGGCGCTTCGCTTATAGCTGCCTGTTTTCCATTCGATTAAAGATGATTGCACTATGTGGGTATATTCGTGACCAGCAAACTTCTGAACCCCAATGAAATCTATTGATCCCCGACTAGCAAGACATCCCCAGAAAAATGGATCCGTGCCTTTGTGAAGAGTTGCCGAACCCTGATTGCAATCTGCGCCATTCGATTTATATGAATCTTCACCACCCATATCTTTTGAATTCAAACCAAACTGCTTCCATTGATTTTCCATCCACAGATATTCGTCCGAATACGCAAGTGCAGCAACGATTGGTTTGGAAGGTGAATAAATGTCATCCCAAAACGCAACAGATTGAATCAAAGATTGTAGATACTGACTAGCTCTTGCCTTATCCGTTTTGTCTCCAGTTCGAATCTCGACTTTGGCCTTTGGCGATGTGGCCTGACTCATTCTTTTATCAAAACTTTGCCATGCAACCTTTAGAGCCAACTCATTGTTGGCATCATTCATCGTCAAAAATTGTGGAATTGATTCCTGAGTTGGAGTTGGAGTTGGAGTTGGTGTTGGAGCAGGAGTATTTGATTGGCTCGGAGATGGATTCGGGTTCGGGTTTTCACTCTTACCTGCAGCTGAATTTGATGAAGTTTTGTTCTTCATCCAGACAGACTTCTTGCCCTGCTTCTTGCAAATCAGAGTCTGGCCGCCAACTTTCTTAGTCTTTCCAACAGTTGAACAAGAATCCCCGGTCTTGATTGCGGCATTACTAAAGGGAGTAACCAGAGACAGGCTTAACCCGAACAATCCGACCAAGAAAAGTCTTTTCAACACGTTCCAATTCTCCGATTAATGTTGAAATTAAGCAATCATCTCCGCGCGCTCAGGATGTCTGTACGCCCGCGATATTTCTCCAGAATTCGCCCGTAATTCTTCTTGGAATTCTTCTCACGATAATCCGGATCAACATCGTGATACCC
>JBDKIY010000068.1:0-5012 GCA_039796875.1 Actinomycetota bacterium | reverse complement strand
AGGATTCACCAGTTGGCTTTGATCCAACCAAGCACCAGAACTACGGCGTCGATTACTCCGACGACCAGGCTTAAGGAGAAAAACCATGCCACGTCCATCAAAAGGTCCGCGTCTTGGAGCCGGCCCAGCTCATGAGAAGTTGTTGCTGCGCACACTCGCAGAGCAGCTATTCGAAAACGGCAAGGTTCGTACCACCGAAGCCAAAGCACGTCGTCTTCGTCCACTTGCTGAAAAGTTAATCACCACCGCCAAGAAAGGTGATCTTGCAGCTCGTCGTCAGGTATTGGCATCCATTGCTAATAAAAATGTAGTTCACACTCTCTTCACTGAGATTGCACCACGTTTTGAATCACGCAATGGTGGATACACACGTATTACAAAGATTGGTCCACGTAAGGGCGACAACGCTCCAATGGCAATCATTGAAGTACTCTCTGAGGGAACTCCTGCTAAAAAAGCGGTAGTTAATGAGGCAGAGAAGGCAGCTAAGAAAGCTGCTCCAAAAAAGAAAGCTGCCGCAGCCAAGGCTGAGTAGTTTCTTAAATTAAAAGTAAGAATGGAGCCCACTCTCAACCCTGAGAGTGGGTTTCTTCGTTTTCGAATTGATTTCGCCTATGACGGTACCCATTTCAGTGGCTGGGCCAAGCAACCAGATCAGCGCACGGTGCAAGGTGAGATGGAAGATGCTTTATCTGGTTTAACTAGAAACCCCATTGATTTAGTAGTTGCCGGTCGCACCGATGCCGGCGTGCATGCCACTTCTCAAGTCGCACATTTTGATTTACCGGTGCTTGATAAATATGGCAATGAATGGAAAACGCAGGATCTTAGTTATCGATTAAATCGCATGTTAACTGAGGAAATTCGAGTCAAAAATGTCTCATTTGCACCGGCATATTTTCATGCTCGTTTTTCAGCGTTGCGCCGCACCTATGTTTACAAAATTGCAGATGGCCAAAGATTGGTAGAGCCGCTAAAAAGATTTGATGTTGCGAGTTGGTATCGCCACTTAGATTTATCAAAATTAAATGAGGCCAGCTCCAGGCTATTGGGCGCACATGATTTTGCCGCTTTTTGTAAACCAGGTGGTTCGGGAACCAGTATTCGCACTCTAGAAAAGTTTCACTGGGAGAGAACCGGCGATGCAAATTTGGTTGCCACCGTGACTGCCGATGCATTTTGCTATTCGATGGTACGAAACATCGTAGGCGCTGTAGTTTGTGTAGGCGAGGGCAGATTTGATTCTGATTGGTTAAGCGGTGTTTTGAAAAATAAATCCCGGATTAGTGAAAGCTATGTGTTTCCTGGGCGTGGTTTAACTCTAGTTGCGGTTGAATACCCGGCGGATTCGGAGTTGCAAGCGCGCGCCGATGTAACAATTCGCAGAAGAGATGAAGAGTAAATGGGGCAAATCAATGTTGTTGCAATTGAGTACGCCCTATCTGATGGCCGCGTTTTATTAAATGATGTTTCATTTCGGGTTGGTGAGGGCTCTAAAGTTGCCTTAATTGGTCCGAATGGATCCGGTAAAACTACTTTGTTTAAGATGATTGCTGGAGATCTCCAACCTGATTCCGGGCAAATCATTATTACCGGCGGATTGGGTGTAATGCGCCAGTTCATTGGATCAATTAGAGATGCATCAACCGTGCGCGATCTTCTGGTTTCGGTATCACCACTTCGAATTCGCCAAGCTGCGGAGAACCTAAAAGCAGCAGAGGCGGCGATGGCCAACAATGATTCAGAAAAAGAGCAGATGGCATACGCGCAAGCATTAGCTGATTGGGGCGATGCGGGCGGATACGAACAGGAAGTGCTTTGGGATATTGCCTGTTCAAATGCGTTAAGCAAAACCTTCGATCGAGTTATGCATCGCGAAGTAAATTCATTGTCCGGCGGCGAGCAAAAGAAGCTGGTTTTGGAGTGTTTATTGCAGGGCCCGGAAGAGGTTTTAATTCTTGATGAGCCAGATAACTATTTGGATGTGCCAGCAAAGCGTTGGCTAGAGCAGCAAATTAGGGATTCAAAGAAGACCATTCTTTTCATTAGCCATGATCGAGAATTGTTAGCTGCTACCGCGACAAAAGTAGTGACTTTAGAGCAGGGCATAAATGGAAATACGGCATGGATTCACGGAGAAGGTTTTGATACTTGGCATGATGCAAGAAAAGCGCGTAATGAGCAGTTTGCTCAAGTACTAGAGCGTTGGGAAGATGAACACAAACGTTTGAAGGAATTGGTTTTAACTTTGCAATGGCAGGCGGCTAGCTCGCCAGATATGGCCTCTCGCTATCGTGCGATGCAAACTCGATTGCGTAAGTTCGAAGAAGTTGGTCCGCCTCCACCGCCACCTGTAGAGCAAGATGTAAAAGTTAATTTGAAGAGTGGTCGCACTGGTGAACGGGTTGTGACCTGTGAAGATTTAACTTTAGAAAATCTAACTGAGCCATTTAATTTTGAAATTTATTACCAAGATCGAGTTGCGATTTTAGGTAAAAATGGAACTGGAAAATCACACTTCCTGCGTCGCTTATCGGGTGATGAAAAAGTACGATATTCCGGAACCTTTAAATTGGGTGCTCGAGTTGTCCCCGGATTTTTCGCCCAAACCCATGCTCATCCAGAGTTTATCGGCAAAACTTTGTTAGAGATTCTTTGGCAAGAGCATTCTTTGCAACTAGGTGCGGCGAAAAGCGTTTTAGGAAGATATGAATTAGCTCAGCAAGCAGAACAACAGTTCACATCTTTATCTGGCGGACAACAAGCCCGTTTCCAAGTTTTGTTGCTGGAGTTAGCGGGAGACACTTTGTTGTTGCTCGATGAGCCAACTGATAACTTAGATCTGGCGAGTGCGGAGGCTCTAGAACGTGCACTTTCTAGTTATCAAGGAACGGTTATTGCGGTCACCCATGATCGCTGGTTTGCCCGTGGTTTTACGAGATTCTTGATATTTGGGGCAGAGGGCCAGGTATATGAGAGCCCCGAACCGGTTTGGACCCATTAATCCAGCGCGATTTTGACCGGTTTCCCGCATGCGGGTAATCTTCCCCTTCTGTCTCGGGCCGATTCTGGCTTGGCGGTTCAACAAGAAGTAGTAACAGAATGTAAGAAGAAAGCGAGTTTGTCGTGCGTACCTTTAGTCCGACCCCGAATGATGTTTCACGTAAGTGGTATGTCATTGATGCATCAGATGTCGTTCTTGGACGTCTCGCAAGCCATGCCGCCGTTCTACTTCGCGGAAAGCACAAGCCAACCTTCGCTCCTCACATGGACATGGGTGACTTTGTAGTTGTTATCAACGCAGACAAAGTTGTGCTCACAGGTTCAAAGATGTCAGACAAGTTTGCACACCAGCACTCAGGTTTTCCAGGTGGACTAACCTCACGCAGCTACACCCAGTTGATGGAGAAGTTCCCAACCCGTGCGGTTGAAAAAGCAATCAAAGGAATGCTTCCTAAGAATTCACTTGGCAAGCAAATGGCTTCCAAGCTAAAAGTTTATGCAGGTGCTGAGCATCCACACGGATCACAAGCTCCAATCGCTTACACATTCACACAAATCGATCAGACCAAGGTTGGTAAGTAATAATGTCAGAAAAAGAAACAACTACTGCCTATAGCTCCAGCACACCTGCTGCTGCAACCAACCGTTCCGCTGTTATTGCACCGGGCGCTGGTGTCGGTCGTCGCAAAGAAGCTGTTGCACGTGTTCGTCTTGTTCCAGGAACCGGACGTTGGACCGTCAATAACAAGAATTTAGAAGTGTATTTCCCAAACAAAGTTCACCAGCAATCAGTTTCTGAGCCACTACGTACCGTTGGCGCAGAGGGTAAGTACGATGTAATTGCTCGTATTGATGGTGGCGGAATTTCAGGTCAGGCTGGCGCACTTCGTCTTGGTGTTGCTCGTGCCCTTAATGAAATTGATGTTGATGCTAACCGTCCTGCACTTAAGAAAGCTGGTTTCCTAACCCGCGATCCACGTGTAATCGAGCGCAAGAAGTACGGCCTAAAGAAGGCTCGTAAGCGTTCGCAATACAGCAAGCGTTAATTTAACGATTACCGGCATGGCGCTTTTTGGCACCGATGGTGTCCGAGGCGTTGCCAATGTTGATCTCACCGCAGAACTCGCTGTTGATTTAGCTGTTGCTGCTGCCCATGTGCTCGCCGATCTTGGTGAGTTTGCTGGACATCGACCCAAAGCGATTGTTGGACAAGATTCACGCGCCTCTGGAGAATTTCTAGAAGCAGCGGTTTGTGCCGGCCTAGCAAGTGCGGGTATTGATGTTTATCGAGTTGGAGTACTTCCTACACCTGCAATCGCATATTTAGTAAACAGTACTGGCGCAGATCTTGGAGTAATGATTAGCGCTTCGCATAATCCAATGCCCGATAATGGAATTAAATTCTTTGCCCGTGGCGGTGGAAAACTCGATGATTCATTAGAGGCAAAAATAGAGGCGCGTTTAGGTGAGCCTTGGGATCGACCAACCGGTAAAGAGGTCGGTCGGATTATCGTTGATGAATCTGCGCGCGAAACTTATCTAAATCATCTGTTAGGTAGCATCGATACCAATTTCCAGGGCTTAAAAATCGTAGTCGATTGCGCAAATGGCGCGGCTTCTTTTGTAGCTCCTGAGATGTTACATCGCGCCGGTGCAGAGGTAGTTGCAATTAGTTCAGCGCCAAATGGTTTGAACATCAATGAGAACTGTGGTTCAACCCATTTAGAAAATTTGATTGCAAAAGTAAAGTCCGAAAAAGCAGATCTAGGAATTGCTCATGATGGTGATGCTGATCGTGTATTAGCGATTGATCACGAAGGCAATGTCATTGACGGCGATTACATATTAGGAATTCTGGCCCAGCACACGGAACTTCCGACTAAGACAATTGTTGGCACCGTGATGACCAACCTCGGATTAATCCGCGCTTTAGAAGCGGCCGGAATTGAATTTGTTGCTACCCCAGTAGGAGATCGTTACGTTCTTGAGGAGATGGTTGCAGGCGGCCA
>JBDKIY010000067.1:0-5126 GCA_039796875.1 Actinomycetota bacterium | reverse complement strand
CTTTGGAGTTAGCAAGTGAAGGAGGCGCATCGATGATACGAACGGAGAGTGCTTGTGGACCTTTACGTCCTTCAGCAACGCCAAACTCAAGCTTGGTGCCAGGCTTTACTGTGGTGACACCTTCTGGCAAAGCAGATGCTGCTAGATAAACATCTTCGCCCTCATCTGAGGAGATAAATCCAAAACCTTTTTCGAGGCTAAACCATTTAACGCGTCCGACTGGCATGACGGGTTCCTCCTAGATAGTTAAATCCTTTTTACAAGGTTTCGGTGTCGTGTGCGCCGCGGTTTGCGGACAGAGGGTTAGTTTATCGCCTCTGAATGCGCGCCGCATCCATGATTTACCGAGACTACCCGGGCATCTTCGGGTGAGATTGCGTTTGCGCAAACGCCAAAGGCTTGGCGGAATGAGCCTGCGATTGGAAGATAAAAACCACAGCTGCCGCAGTTCTTGGGAGCGTATTGAGCAATTGGAGCGTTAGGTCCGCGATCCCCTTCAATCCAGCGTTTCGCGGCTTGATCGCGACCTTCAATAGAAAGTACACGTACCCGTCCAGCACCTAGTTCAAATAACTCATGTAAATCTAACTCTTCATCAGATGGCAAAACATTATTGGTAGGAACTAAACGTGGATCATCAGGAGCGGTTGGAACGATGGTGCCAACACCAACATCCTCAGCGGTAATACGACTGCTGTATGGAATCCACTCTGGAGCAAGCAAAGCTTCACTGCCTGGTAGAAGAACTACATCGCAGATTGTTGCATTGCTATCAGCATCAACTTTGGCAACGGTTACCGCCCAACGCCAACCGACATAGCCGGGTAGAAATGCTTCAAACAAATAAGTTGCAACATGATCATCATCAGAATCGATTGAGATTAATGTGCCAACGTACTTTTCATTTTTGGCATCTTCTAGAGCCGCTGCGCGCGCAAAATCGGCGGCGTCGAATGGATCAACGCCGCCGACTTTCTTTGAATTACCAGAACTCTTCTTGGTCGCGCGGGACATAGAAGAAAGTCTATCTTGCTACTTTAGAAGTCCATATCTCCGCCCGGAGCCGCAGGCATCGCAGGCTTAGGTTCTGGCTTATCAGCAATAACCGCCTCAGTAGTGAGGAATAGCGCTGCGATTGAAGCAGCATTTTGTAGTGCAGAGCGTGTGACCTTAGCTGGATCGATGATGCCAGATTTGATCATGTCTACATACTCACCTGTTGCAGCATTTAGGCCGTGACCAGCTTCGAGGTGACGTACCTTTTCAACGATAACTCCACCTTCAAGTCCAGCATTGATTGCGATTTGCTTCAAAGGTGCTTCGACCGCAAACTCAACAATCTTTGCACCGGTTGCTTCATCACCAGAAAGCTTCAACTTTTCAAAAGCTTTCTTTGATGCCTGTAGTAGTGCAACGCCACCACCGGAAACAATTCCTTCTTCAACCGCAGCTTTTGCGTTACGAACCGCATCTTCAATACGGTGCTTACGCTCTTTGAGCTCTACCTCGGTAGCCGCTCCTGCTTTGATAACTGCAACACCACCAGCGAGCTTGGCAAGTCGCTCTTGTAGCTTCTCGCGATCGTAATCAGAGTCGGTCTTTTCAATCTCGGCACGGATCTGATTGACGCGGCCCTTGATCATTTCATCATCGCCAGCGCCCTCAACAATTGTGGTTTCATCCTTTGTGATTACCACCTTGCGGGCTTTGCCTAGAAGATCAAGTGTTGCTGCATCAAGCTTTAGGCCAACCTCTTCAGAGATAACGGTTCCGCCGGTCAAGATCGCAATATCCTGCAGCATCGCTTTGCGGCGATCACCAAATCCTGGAGCCTTAACAGCAGCAGAGCGGAAGGTGCCACGAATCTTGTTTACAACAAGTGTTGCTAGCGCTTCGCCCTCAACATCTTCAGCGATGATTGCTAGTGGCTTTCCAGCCTGCATTACCTTTTCCAAGATTGGAACTAGATCTTTGATGTTTGAAATCTTGGAGTTGCAGATCAAAACATATGCATCCTCCAAAACCGCTTCCATACGCTCGGTATCGGTCACCATGTATGGAGAGATGTAACCCTTATCAAAACGCATACCTTCAGTTAGCTCTAGTTCTAGACCAAAGGTGTTGCTCTCCTCTACGGTGATAACGCCTTCTTTGCCAACCTTGTCCATAGCCTCTGCAATCATCTCGCCGATTGTTGAATCAGCAGCAGAGATAGATGCGGTAGCTGAAATCTGTTCTTTGGTTTCTACTGGCTTTGCCATTGCAGAAAGTTCGGCAGAGATAGCTTCAACTGCTTTCTCAATACCTTTCTTAAGTGCCATTGGATTTGAACCGGCGGCTACGTTGCGAAGGCCTTCGCGAACAAGTGCTTGAGCCAAAACGGTTGCGGTAGTGGTTCCATCACCGGCAACATCATCGGTCTTCTTGGCAACTTCTTTAACTAACTCTGCGCCAATCTTTTCCCATGGATCATCTAATTCGATCTCTTTAGCGATTGAAACGCCATCGTTGGTGATAGTTGGAGCGCCCCACTTTTTCTCAAGAACTACATTTCGTCCGCGTGGCCCAAGGGTTACCTTGACCGCATCAGCGAGGGTGTTCATTCCGCGCTCGAGGCCGCGACGTGCATCTTCGTTAAAGGCAATCATCTTTGCCATAGTTGTATTGACTCCCTGTTAGTAGAGGTTTTAGGGCGACTTATCACTCTCGCCCGGCGAGTGCTAACGCAAGCCTAGAGCCAGGTATTCCCGTTCTCAAATCCGGGCTGGGTTTATTAGAGGGAGCGTGAGGTGATGCGGGCTTCGCGCAGACGGCGTAGGCGCTTGATTAGTAGCGGGGCGGCGGCCATGGCGTCATCGCGGTCAATCAGGTTGTTTAGCAGTTCGTAATACTCCTTAGCGGAGATCTGGAATAGCTCCTTTATCGCCGCATCCTTGGCGCCGGCGTACTTCCACCATTGGCGTTCAAAATCCAGGATTCGTACCTCAAGGTCGGAAAGGCTGCCTTGAAGTTGTAATGAGGTTTCTTCCACGGCGTTATTCAACCCTAAAGCCGGTAAATATTTGGGATTTACAGGGTTGCCAGAATTACTTTGATATCCGTAATTGAGGTCCAGGGGTTAACAATGGCAAATCTCAGAATCGGTTGGCCCTCATGTGAGGACGGAGTTACAAAACCAATCTGATCATTGAGCAACTTTTCACTCCACTTTTGGTAATCAGATTGTGTCCAACCTTTGCGAGTAAATGCCACGATAGAAAGCTCTGGTTCCATTAACAACTCTAAGTTGGGATGTTCTTTAATTAATTGGGCTGAGTCACGCGCGACCTGCATTGTTTTATCCATCGACTCGGCATATTTATCGGTGCCGTGTGTTGCTAAAGAAAACCAGAAAGGTAATCCGCGCGTTCTGCGGGTTAAATGAATTGCGTAATCAGATGGATTCCAATGTCCATCATCCAAAGTATCTAAATAACCTGCATGTTGAGTGTGCGCTTTGCGTGCTAATTCAGGATTTCGATAAATCAATGCACAAGCATCAAACGGTGCAAACAGCCATTTGTGTGGATCAACAATAAAAGAATCAGCTAATTCAACACCTTTGAATAATGGTTTGGATTTTGGTGAGGCAAGCGCAGCTAATCCATATGCGCCATCGACGTGATACCAAATTCCTCTTTCATTAGCGGCTTTTCCAATTCCCGCTAAATCATCGATGATTCCTAAGTTAGTTGTGCCAGCGGTTGCGATTACCGCAAATACCTGATGCTCTGGGTTATTACGATGATATTGATCAATTTCAAATGCGACGGTGCTGCCTTGTAATTTGTGATTCTTATCAGTCGGGATTGCTAAAACTTCAACATCCATTACATCTGCTGCGGATTTAATCGAGGAATGAGCTTCATTTGAGCAGGCAATTGCCCAGCGTTTTACCTGCGGATATTTGCTGCGCGCTGCATGTCTGGCAGCTACCAGTGCAGAGAGATTTCCCACCGTGCCGCCTTGCACAAAAACTCCCCCAGCACCGGCTGGCAATCCAGCTAAATCGCTAAGCCAATTCAACGCTTGGTTTTCCGCAAAAACCGCACCTGCACCTTCCAGCCATGAACCGCCATAAAGTGCAGAGGCTCCAACTACTAAATCAAAAAGGTTGGAGGATTCAGTTGGAGCAGATGGAATGAATGCTAAATAACGTGGATGATCTGTTGAGATACAGGCCTGTGCCAAAACGTGTTTGAAGATATCTAGAGCTTTTTCTCCACCAATTCCAGCTGCGGTAATTGTTTCGCCGACCTCTGCATAAAGCTCGTCATAACTCCACGGACCATCCAGCGGTGGATCTTTCTTTAAACGAACTAGTGAATACTCGAGAATCTTTGCAGCTAGTGCATCAATCTCTTCATCAAACTCATGCATCAGCCGAATAACGCCTTTCGTTTAGAACTGCGCACAATATTGCGCAACATCGTAGGAAATACAAATGCATGCAACGGCAAGATGGCATACCAATAAAGCTGTCCGCCTAAACCACGTGGTGAGAAGGTTGCCTCTTGAGTAATCCATACCTGGTCACCCTCTTGTTGAATTCGAAACTCCAGCCAGGCTTTTCCAGGCAAAATCATTTCGGCATAAAGTTTGAGTTGTTTTTCTTTTTCGACAATCTCAACGCGCCAAAAATCGAGGCTGTCGCCGACTCTTAAATGTTTGGGATCGCGCCGGCCGCGGCGCAAACCAACGCCACCAACTAGTCGATCAATTACACCTCTGGCCCACCATAAGAAATCTGAGCCATACCAACCGGTTTCACCGCCAATTTGTTCAATAGAGCGCCAAACACAATCTATTGGCGCATCGGTGAGAACCTCTCTTTTATCCTTCAAAATCATTTCGCCAGCCCAATCAGGATCACTTTGCGCCTTCTGCCAAGGAGCGGTTGGTGCAGTGGCATCAGACCAGCGGGTTTCTACTTGATTACTAGAGGTGCGGGATAAAGCTAGGTTTATAGCGGTAGTTACATCAATTAAACCTTCAGATGGTTTTGGAACTATGGCATCGATGCTCTTTTTTGGATCGGCCACAGTTTCATTTATCAAAGAACCAACCAGTGGCCGTGCCAAAGCGGT
>JBDKIY010000066.1:0-8199 GCA_039796875.1 Actinomycetota bacterium | reverse complement strand
AATGACCAACACCTCAGTCGGCCGCTCACTCGGCATCTTCTTAATCATCGCCGGCATTGGTCACTTCATATTTCCCAAAGGTCTTGATGCAATCGTCCCCGAAATTCTTCCCGGTGATCCACGCCTTTGGACCTACCTAAGCGGCATCGCAGAAATAATCATCGGCATCGCACTACTAACACCAATCACCACAAAATTCGCCGATACACCCGTACGTCTTCTCGCTGCCTATGCCGCACTCGCACTCTTCATTGCCGTTTATCCCGCAAACATAAAAATGGCCATCGACTGGTCCTCCCGCCCCATGCCCGATCCATTACTCGCATACGCCCGCCTGCCGCTGCAATTCGGACTTTTCTACTGGGCATGGTCGGTTATTAAAGCGATTAAAAAACTTTCTTGAGGAACAATTAATCAATGTCTATCACCGGCTTACTTGAGAAATGGCAGATTCCAAAGAGTCGCTTCATTTTTCACATCGTTTTTGCGCTAATAACTGCAGGCTTTTGGATACTCCCAGCAATTCTAATCGAGATTTTTGTCGCTTCAGATAGGGAAAATGAAGCTTGGGAATCTAAGAGGCAAATTCAAGAGCAAATTATAGACACTGAGATTAAAATCGAAGATAAAAAAGAAATAATTCAAGATTTAATTATGACCAAAGCGAAAGTGGAGGAGTCTTTAAGTACCTCATTTAAGACACCTTTTGAACTTCCGGTTGTTTGGCTTTGGGAATCGAGAGAAAGCGTCACTTCAGTTACATCTGGAACGACTCGAGGAAAAACTCGTACTGGAACGGTCGGACTTGGATGGAGTGATGGAATTGGTTGGGCGGCTAGCCAAGGTGTTACTAGAGGAACTATAGATACTCAAACAACGGAAATAATTAATAATGAATACAGAATGATTGATACCGGAAAACTCCGAATCGGAAGTGAATTTGTGGCCTTTGTAGGTGATCAATTCACTCGGACTGGATTCTATAAGGACATTCTTGCCTTCAATACAGATTATGGAAAAGGAATTGGATTTAGCGTATTAAACGCGGAACGGATCTGGCTCACACGCTTTCCTGGTGAATTCGAAAAAGAGATTGCCTTAGCATTAATAGACTATGCTCATTCAAAAGCAGTAAAAGGTAAAAGTGCAAACACGACAGACCTACTTGATAAATTTGACGATCACATCTCTGAGTTGCAAAAAGAAATTCAAGATCTTGAAAGCACCCTAAATCAAATAGACGCGTCATCGGAGCGGGCAGAATAGGCATAGCCGAGTTCGGCTTGCCCTGTAGGAACCTCTTCATTACCCTTCTTGAATGAGAAGGTTTCTGGGGATATTTGCAATTTGCGTATCTGTGATTGGATTAGTTGGCCTGCCAAGTGCGAGTGCACAAGGGACACTAAGCCAAGGTGACTGGACTCTCGCTTACCCAGATTTCTCAAATTATGCCTCGGACGCTTCGTGGAAATTTGAATTAAGGGCAAATGGCTCAAATTACATAGCCCAAAATGATTACATCAAAATAGAAGTATTCACTACAAATAATGTATCAATTGCCATAGGAACCAATATTCATTCTGGTGCCAACACAAAATCAATCCCCTTCGACCTAACTATCTTCAAATTCAATCTCAACAAATCCAATTTCAGTACGGGGTTAGTTGCAAAAGTCAGTATTGACCGTGGGTTCAGCTCCGGATTAGCCGATACAACATTTTCTTTTAACGTGCCGACAACAACGTTTCCTAAACGCCCGTCTTCAATAAGTGACTATGTAAGTGTCAGCACAGATTTTTCGAAGCCAATTGAGTTTCCAAAAGAATGTAGTGATGTTCTTTTTACCTACACTATCAAAGACCCATATCGCGACCTCTCAGAGATTAATTTCGATGTCGTAGATTCTTCAGGAAAGAGTATTGCTAGTACTTATGCATTCAGTTCCAAAACAGAACCAGTACAGGGTGAGTTGAGATTATGCCCCTACTCAATAGACCCATCAAAAGCGCCCTTCAACTTTCAAATAGAGCTTAAATTTGTATCTTCATTGAACCTTGCGCCGCTAGTTTCGCAGATTCCTTTTAATTTAAAAGGTAAGTACTCAGCAATAGAGGAATTGATTGCCGGAATGCCAACAGTTTGCCAAAAGGGAAGTAGCTATAAATCGGCTAAAGGTGGCTGTCCGTCAGGCTTCAAACCAGTTAGTTTTCAAGCTCCAACCACTATTCAATGGAACACCTTGACTCGAAGTGCTGGCTCATTAAAGGGAAAGAAGTTCCTCGTCTATGGATGCGTAGCGCAGTTTGATACGAATACAGGCGGCAGCAAATTCCGTGCCTACACTCTGCCTGCGCCGGCAGATCGCTATTACAACGGTGCAAACTCTCTTTATACCGGATCTGCGAAAGCTCTATTAAAACTCAGCGAGAACGATGCATTCGCGGCAAAGGTAAGTGTTTCTGGTGCAACTACATACACGACTCTCGGTGGACGAACTTCCGTACCAACCTTCGCTATTCGAGATTACATAAAGATAGGAAAATGCTAAATGTTGAAAGAAATGTGGAGTAATTTCGTAAAGCTAAAAGCATGGCAACGCCTGGGAATTCTTTTAGTTATTTTCCTTGCTGCACTTTCCGCACTTTCCGATTCCTCGACCTCTGAAAACGAAGCTTCCCCTAGTCCTTCGGCATCACCATCTTCCTCGGCTACCCCCACTCCAACTCCAACAGAGAGTGCAACACCTACTGCAAGCGCAACTCCCACCCCAGAATCTCCACTTGAATTTAGGTTTTCCGCGTTGCGCGACTTGAAGGATTTGAGAAAAGATGTACGAGATGCCCAACAAGGAATTTCTGAAGAGGGTTTAGGTAAGTTCTATTGGAATGTCGTAGAAATTCAATTCAACATGACCCAACTAGAAACCCTCTTACCTCGAGAAGAATATGAAGACAGATGGAATGCAAAGCTGGCAATATTGAAAGCTGCGGTAGAAAAGTTAGATACCAGCGATGAAAATCTCACCATTAGCAAAGCAAAGAGTCAGTTAAATGGAGTTCTCAACGCGATTCCCGCTCTTGAATCCATTGCAAAATCATTGGCAAACTAACTCGTCGAAGCAATACTTAACCCATGGCGCCTATAAATTTCTTCGAAAATCTAAAAGCCAAACGCGCCGCCAAAAGAGCTCAAGAAGTCCACTCCAAAGAATTAAATGAATGGCAACAAGAAGTTGATCTCCTCAAACTCGCACTCGAAACATTCACAAACGCATCCGAAGGCGAAGAACCACACGACCAAGCCCTCGTACAAAAAGATGGCGAACTTGTTCTCTGGACCGGCACCGGTACTTTCCACGAAGCCGGCCGCACTCCATCTCGTTACGTCGGCGGCTCATCCGGCTTCTCAATTCCCATCGTCGCCGGAATTCGCTATCGCGTCGGCTCCCAGCGCGGCACATTAATTCCCGGCGAAGAGATGCAAATGGATAAAGATCAAGGCTTTGTAAAACTCACTACCCATCGCCTCATCTTTGCCGGAAGCACTAACGCCACGGAATGGTCTTTCGCCAAAATTCTCTCAGTCGTCAGCAATCCCGAACGCAATGATTACCTACTCGCAGTCTCCAACCGCAAGAAAACCTCTGGAATTAAATTCTCAACCGCCGACGGCTTGGTCTTCTCCCGCTTACTCGCAATGGCTCTGCACTCATTTGAAGAAGGCATTCCCGCAACAATTAAAAGTATTCAAAAAGAAATTAAAGAGCTGGACGCTAAGAAGCCGATGCTGGTTTTGGAGTCTTCAACCAAAGCTTTAGAAGCCTAATGATCGAGAATCAAATATTTAAATCAAGAATACGCTCTGCCGAATTCCACTTATTTACGGCCTCTTCCTCGTCGCAAGAAAATTCAAAAATGGGCTTCTCCACAGGCATCGTGTAATACTCTTCTGAATAAATTCGTCTAGTCATTCGAACACATGCCACATGAGTTTCGTCTTGGAAAATTAAATGGCCTTCTGAGTTATTCCAAGTCATCTCAGATCCGACATGACACTTCGGTAATCTATGCAATTCCTGTGTGCCAATTAAGTTGACTAATCTTGCTCCCTTGAAATTTATGATTTCTCCATTCTGCAAGTTGATTGCGGCAAACGGAGAATCCTTGTGAAATAACAAAAATATTCCAGACTCCCAATTAGTGTCTTTAAACAGCCCTTTTCCAACTTTCCAAGAATCAGGAAGAGGGAATGCCTGAACATTAGGATTTGGCCCAGTTCCATACGTGGAGTCATTCCAAGCCCACTCACAGAATGAACCTTTACCTAAGTTAAGCGCGAGAAAATTTCCAATTTGTGTAGATAACTCAATTCTTCTTTTTCGGTTTGCCGATAGGGGAACGCTTGAATCGATATCCAAACTTCTAACAATCGCTCGTCCCGCCATTCCAGGTGACTTTGCGGCAATTGAGAATATGTTTTCAACCAAGTTATTGCCCGCCAAGGCGTTTACGCCATTTCGATTGATTTGAACTACGGGATGACCATCAAATGTCACTAAAGACAAAGTGTCGTATTGCCCTCCGCCTGGGTGCAGAACTGCGACATCTAAATCCAAGCCAGATTGTGCGAGAACCTCAGAAATGACCATCCAAGACAATGCTTCCTTGGACTTAGGTCCTATCTCTAATTGATTCATGCGGTCAATTTAGCTCAGACCGCTGACATGCTGACCTTCTGGAAAGGATGTCACCGGTCAGATGTATTCTTCCCGTGCACTTGAAATTACGAAGCGTGAAGGGGGAGAAAATGTGGCTTTTCACTAACACCGGCTTCGTAAGCGCGGTCCAGATTGAAAAATATCTCGTAGTCCGATCCCGTGACAGAGAATCCCTAGAGCCAATTTCTGAGCTCACAGGAAATCCAATAGTTAATACCCCTAAGAGCGACTATCCATATCGAGTAATCACGAATCATGAAACTTTTGCTAAATGGGCACAACACATGGCACTCAACATTGATTACTCAAACTTTAAGTCTGAAGTCTTTCAGGTAAGAGGCGCGGATTATGCGCACGCACTAACGAGGGTTTGGTCAGACATGCATGAAGTTGAGGATCATGGCGCCAGAGGTAAGCCTTATCCAACTAACTCATACATCGTAGATAAATCAACAGCAGTAGTCTCATTTGGTAATTCCTTGAGTGCATCCTTTGCGACTGTGGGTATAAATCCAAGCAGCGCGGAATTTCAAGAAGACAAAGCTCCACTAACCGGGGAATTACGTAGGTTAGAGGACTTCTACTCACTTGGTGTTGATACTTCAGAACAGTTAAATCCTGAGCTAGCCGAGAGAGTAGTTGATGGGTGTTTTGCATATTTCAATCAGGGCAAGAACCCATACAAAGACTGGTTCGGTAAGTTTGAAGAGAACGTATTATCAAATCTGGGTTTAAGTTATTGGAATGGTTCGGCTTGTCACCTTGATCTAGTCCAGTGGGCTACGGATCCGGTATGGGGAGATATAAAAGAAAAAGAAATTCGTAATGCACTCATTAAAGACGATATAGAGTTTCTTTCAGATCAACTGGATTCAAGAAATATCAAAGCGATTTTCCTAGGGTCATCACTTGTTAAGTACCAAATGGAAAAGGCTGACTTGATTGATGTAGAAGTCGCAGATGTTTTTAATTACAAAACAACTAGCGGATCAACTCGAAGTGTAAGCTTCTATAAAGGAAGGACAAAGTTTGGTCAATTTGTTCTGGGATGGAGCCGAACTTTTTCAAGGCAATACATTTCACCTGAAAACTATGCATTAGCCCTAGAAAAACTAAATCACTTTATGAAAGACAATTCTTAGATGGCGACTAAACGAAAAAACTGTCTCAAATGCGGCTAGCGGACTGTGGCCCAGGTGAAATATTTTTACAAATGCTCCGTGGTCAGACTCTGAATTTGATGTAGTTTTCGAAGTTTAGGGCTTACTTCCACTTTTCGCCGCAGGTGTCGCACTTATAAACAACGTAACCATTCGCATTGTAAAAGTAATAAACATCCATAGCGCCGCAATATTGGCAGGGAATCCCGGTGTGATTCTTCATAGTTCCTCCTTGTTTCAAATATAGGTCAGAAGATAGAAAAGTCATTAGTCATGCCCGTTCAGAGTTGCTACCTCTTATCGATTGTCATAGCTGGCCCTTAGGCTTACCCCATGCGTAATCTCGATGGGAAATGGATTCTTTCCCCGCGCGACCTAATCGCCGAACTCGAGTGCAACCATCGCTTAAGTCTTGATTGGAGTTCCTCCACCGGACTCATGGAAAAACCCGGTGAAGAAAACTCCAAGGACATGCAACTCCTTATCGATCGCGGCCGCGCACATGAACAACGATTAGTAGATAAGTACAGAGAGCAAGGAACATTCACCTCCCTTGGCGAACCATCATTCGCCATCGACTCAATTAAAAAAGCTCTCGAGCAAACCCAACAAGCAATCCAAGATGGCGTAGAGGTAATCCACCAGGCCACACTTTTCACCGGCGACTTCCTCGGATTCGCAGACTTCTTAGTACTAACTAAAGATGAAAACAACAATCCACTCAAAGATGATCAAGGCAGATTCATCTACGAACCAGTTGATGCCAAATCCGCCAAAGTCGCAAAACGCGCTGCAGTTCTCCAAGTCGCTTCCTACGCACTCGCGATGACAAAACTTGGCATGGCAATGCCACCCAAAGTTCATCTCTGGCTCGCAGGCGACAATGAATGGAGCGCTGCAACCTCCGATCTAATTGATCTCGCCGAAGAGTTTGAAAACCGCGCCCGCACCCGCATTCAAAACTTCACCACACTTCCCACCCCAATCTGGGGCGCCCGCAAAGAAGCCTGCACCCGCTGCAGATGGCAAGAACACTGCGACACCGGCCGCACCAAAGACCGCGATCTTTCCCTGGTTTATGGCGTGCGCACCAATACCCGCAAAGCCTTAATCGACAATGGTTTTGCCACCATCGATACCCTGGCCACCGCTGAAGAATCAGATTACGAAAAAGTAAAAGGCGAAATATCCAAAGACACCTTCAACAAATTAAGAAAACAAGCCGCACTACAAATCAAAGGCGAACAACAACAAAAACTTCTCTTCGAACTCAAAGATCCATCGCTACTGGCGGTAATCCCAGCCTCATCCGAAGGTGACATCTTCTTCGACATGGAAGGAGATCCCTACACCGGATCAGATGGCTTGGAATACATGTTCGGCTACCTCTACAAAAACAACAACCAACTCGAATTCAAAACCTTCGAAGCCGCCACCAAATCCAAAGAAAAACAAGCCTTCACCGATTTCATAAAATTTGTTTTAGAACGCCGCAAGCAATATCCCGATATGCATGTCTATCACTACGCCGCATATGAATCCGCCACCATCCTGCGCCTGGCCCAACGCTATGGAATCTACGAAAAAGAGGTCGACACCCTAAAGCGCGAAGGTGTCTTGGTAGATCTGCTCAATGTCGTGCGCTCCACACTCCGCTTTTCCTCCGACTCCCTTTCTATCAAATCCATCGAAGAAGCCTTCTACCCAAATCACCGCCAAGATGAAGTCGCCACCGCAATGGAAAGCGTCTACGCCTTCAACATGGCCACACTCGATCTCGCTAATGGCAATCACAAAGCTTTCGAAGAAAAGATGCAAGAGATCCGTAAATACAACGAGGTTGATTGCCGATCTTTAGAAGCCCTAGATAAATGGCTCCGCGATCGCGCCCACGAAAATGGCATCGATTTGAAACCAGTCCTCGCCAAAGAAATTCAAGAAGAGGATGAAAGAACCCCCGAGGAGATCCAACTCCAAGCCTTCTTTAACGATGACCCAACCAAACGCGATGAAAAGCAAAGCGGAGCAGCCTTTTTAGCCGCCTCCATTTCCTATCACAAGCGCGAAGACAAACCGACCTGGTGGAATATCTTTGATAAAGCCACAAAGGATTTAGATGAACTCGAAGGCTTTGATGATGTCCTACTTCCCGAAAAAGTAACCACCACTAAATGGGATATCACCGGCCGCCAAAAGAAACCACATCGCCTCACCGCCTATGAATCAACCTTTAATGGCGATCTACGTTTGATTTTTGATGTGGGGGATAAGCCACATTTACTTTATGAAAACTTCTCCAAGGTATGATTGAAATCTCCAACA
>JBDKIY010000065.1:0-5391 GCA_039796875.1 Actinomycetota bacterium | reverse complement strand
GGCGCTGGGTTGGCGGCCCCACAGATTGGCGTACCACTCCGAGTTTTTGTCTGGCATGTAGATGACGAATTTGGCCATCTGGTTAATCCAACTTTAGATTTGAGTGACGAACTACAGGATGGCGAAGAAGGTTGTTTATCTTTCCCTGAATTGAGATATGAAACTCCACGCGCGTATAGAGCTGTTGCTAAAGGCTGGAATATGCACGGGGAGCCAATAACTGTTGAAGGTACAGAATTTCTGGCGCGCGCTCTACAACACGAAACAGACCACTTAAATGGCGTGCTCTTTATTGACCGATTACCTTCAAATCTTAGAAAACAAGCTATGAAAGATATTCGAAACGCCGAGTGGTTTTTAGAAGCGGAAGCAAATGGCATTTCTCCCGAAATTAGAACATCTCCTCATTCAACATTTGGTTTGAATATTTAGTTGGTCTGATTGAAACTTTTTTTCGCTTCATCATCCTCGGTTGCCATACCAATAATTGTCGATCTATTACATGATTTTGATATCTCCGGAGCGATTACCTCTCCAGATAAACCAAGGGGCCGTGGTCAGCAAAATGCCGAGAATGATTTTGCAGAATTTTGTTCACAAAGGGCGATTCCAGTCTATAAACCCAAGACGGGTATCGAGCTCAATCAGATACTCACCCGGGACAAGCCTGATTTAGTTATAACAGTTGCCTATGGACGGCTTATCAAGAAATCCGAGTTAGAGGTTCCAAAATTCGGTTGGTTGAATGTTCATTTTTCATTGCTACCTAGATGGCGCGGGGCTGCGCCGGTGCAGTACGCGATATGGAATGGGGATTTGGAAACCGGTGTAACTGTATTTAAGTTGGATGAGGGCATGGATACTGGTGATATCTATGCTAAATCAAGGCACAAGCTAAATGGTGGCGAAACCTCAAAAGCCCTCTTGGAAAGCTTGGCTAGAGAATCTGCGGCGCCACTTCGTCAGGCGTTGAATATGATTAGAGAAAGCAACCCGCCAACACCGCAAACCAACGATGGTGTCACCTTGGCTCCCAAGATTTCCAAGGCTGATGGTGAAATAGATTGGCACAGTAGCGCGATAGAGATTGAACGCAGGGTTCGTGCTTTCATCCCATGGCCAGGTACTTGGACCACTTTCCGAGGTACGAAAATTTCTTTGAATGAGGTTTCAATCAATCAAGAGTTGCTCGAGCTTCCGATTAACTCTGGCGAAATACAAACAGGGAATAAAGTTATCGTGGGAACAGGCAATGGTTCTATTGAGTTAATTAAGGTTAAGCCTGAAGGTAAAAGGGAAATGACCGCACTTGATTGGATTAGAGGTATTCAGGACAAATCAGAATTGCAGTTCAAATAGATGCGCAGCATCGCAAATGCCAGACTGCTTGCTTTCGAGGTTTTGGCGGAAGTTGAGACAAATGGCGCTTACAGCAACCTGATACTGCCAAAGTATTTGTCTGCTTCCAGCCTCTCAAAGGCGGACAAGGCGTTGGCAGCAGAGCTGGTCTATGGATCTTTGCGTTTAAAGGGTTTACATGATCGCTTTATTGCCCAGGTTAGCGATCGAGATATTTCCGCAATTGATGCGAAAATTCTTATTTTGCTTCGTTTGGGGATTCATCAATTAAAGCAGTTAAGAGTTCCATCTCATGCAGCAATATATGAAACCGTTGAACTAGCAAAAAGAGTTGCTGGTCGTTCCGCCAGCAGTTTTATTAACGCCTTACTACGGGCGATAGATTCCATTTCGCTTGAGGACCTGCCTAACACAGGTGATTCAATTTCTCGATTGGCGAATAAATATTCACATCCAGAGTGGATTGTTAGCGCTTATTTTGATCTCCTTAAAACAGAGGATCAAGTTGCCGCGCTTTTAGAGGCAAATAACACCCCAGCTAAACCCACTTTAATTGCGTGGCCAGGTTTTAGTGATGTTGAAGAGTTAGTTAGTGCAGGCGCGAGTCCTCTAGTTGGCTCAGCTGCGGCTGCGGAGTTTGATGGCGATCCAGGCGAACTAGCTGCGATTCGTCAACGAAGAGCGGGCGTGCAAGACCTGGGTTCTCAGATTGTTGTTGAGGAGTTTTTCAAAACTTATGAACCTAACCTACGTTGGCTAGATCTCTGCGCCGGTCCCGGAGGAAAGGCGGCCTATTTGTCCGCATTAATTGCACAATCCTCTGGCGAGCTTGTTGCAAATGAAGTTTCCGCAGAGCGTGCCAAACTGGTGAAACAAGTTATGAAAACAGGACAGGTAACAACTTTTGATGGCAGATCGCTTCCGCAGGATCTGGGCAATTTTGATCGAATTCTGCTTGATGCGCCCTGCTCTGGTATCGGCGCGTTAAGACGAAGAGCTGAGGTGCGCTGGAGACGTACTCTCCAGGATTTGAAGAATTTAACTCAGCTACAAGAGGAGTTACTTGATGCAGCGGCCGAGAGATTGCAACCCAGTGGTGTGTTGGCCTATGTAACCTGCAGTCCTCATCAAGCAGAAACCACATTTCAGATTCGCAGCTTCTTGAAACGCCATCCGAATTTTGAGTTGGAAAAGATTAATGATGAACGGGCAAATGACGAGAGATACCTGCAGTTGTGGACACACACTCATGGTTGCGATGCTATGTTTATGGCGTTGCTTAGGAAGAGGGATTAGTGTCGATGATTAGAATTTGCCCCAGTATTTTGAATGCAAATTTTGACGATTTACCGGGTGAGATAGCAAAGGTAGCTCAGACCGCAGATTTGCTTCATCTCGATGTGATGGACAATGTTTTCGTTCCGAATTTCACCTTTGATTTGGAAACTTCGATCCAAATCATTAAAGATTCAGCCTTGCCGGTTGATGTTCATTTAATGATCGCAAATCCTGACATCCTGGCGGTGAACTATGCCAGTGATAAAACAGCGAGTATTACTGTGCATTATGAGGCGTGCCAAGATCCGAGAGCAACTCTAAGGTCAATACGTGCTAAAGGAAAACGTGCAGGACTGGCTATCAAGCCTTCAACGCCTATTGAGGTTGTTGAAGATTTATTGGATGACATAGACATGATTCTGGTTATGACGGTCGAACCTGGATTTGGTGGACAAAGTTTTATGGAAAGCATGATGCCAAAAGTGGTTAAAGCACGAGAGTGGCTAAGACAAAAGAATTTAGCTGACACGTGGCTGCAAGTGGATGGTGGTATTTCGCTAAATACGATCCGCACCGCATATTTAGCGGGGGCAGACACCTTTGTAGCGGGCTCAGCTGTGTATAAGTCTTCCGATCCGGCTGCAATGATTCAAATGCTTCGTGAAGAGGCTTTGAAACAAGGTTAATCTGACGCATCAGCTGCTTTCACTTTAGTAGACTGACGGCCTATGTCTTCAAAATCATTTGAAAAGCTCTGGCAAGAGCTTTTGATTATTTCTCAAGAGAAGCCTGCGAATTCCTACACAACTGCACAGTTGGAAGCTGGGGTTCACGCTATTGGCAAGAAGATTATTGAAGAAGCGGCTGAAGTTTGGATGGCCGCTGAACATGAGAGCAATGAGGCGCTAGCCCTAGAGATTAGTCAGCTTATTTACCATTTACAGGTTTTAATGCTCTCGCGCGGAATAACTATTGAAGATATCTATAGAAAGTTGTAATTGTGGAGATTAATTTAAAGGTTGCACTTCCTAATAAGGGTTCGCTGTCTGATGCGGCAAGTCAGATTTTGCGAGAAGCAGGGTATAGACAACGGGTTGATAGCCGCGACTTGACCTTTATTGATCCGACAAATGGAGTGGAGTTTTATTATCTAAGACCCAGAGACATCGCGATATATGTTGGGTCTGGTGAATTGAATATTGGGATTACCGGCAGAGATTTATTGATCGATTCTGGAGCGGCTGCCCAGGAAACTATGGCGCTAGATTTCGGCAAGAGTGTTTTCCAGTTTGCTTCCGTTGATGGTGAACCAACACTGAATGGCAAAAGGATTGCGACCGCTTATCCAAGTTTAGTAAAGCAATACTTATCTGAGAAGAAGATAGAGGCAAAGGTAATTGCACTTGATGGCGCCGTCGAAGGTGCGATAAAACTAGGATTGGCTGATGTGATTGCAGATGTTGTTTCTACCGGCAATACCTTGAAACAAGCAGGATTGAAGGTGTTTGGCGAGGAGATACTGCGCAGCGAGGCCATCCTGATTGAACGAATAGAGGGTCAACGTTCGACAACTGCGGAAACTCTGATTAGAAGAATTGGAAGCGTTGTCATTGCGAGACAGTATGTGTTAGTGGACTATGACGTTAAGAAGACTGAGCTGCAAGCTGCTTGCTTGCTTACCCCCGGACTTGAATCACCGACGATTTCGCCCCTCCAGAAAGAGGATTGGGTTGCTGTTCGCGCCATGGTTCCGCGCTCAAAGGTTCATGAGGTTATGGATCAGCTTTGGGATTTAGGTGCTAGAGGAATCCTGGTTACCGATATTCATTCCTGTCGTCTCTGATGTGAGTATTGCTAATTTAAGTAATCTAATACTCGCAAAAGATTTCTTTCCTGAATTGTCACATCGGCGGCTTGCTCCAGAATTGGCTTGCCGCAGAAACTTATTCCTAACCCTGCCGCTTGAATCATTGAAATGTCATTTGATCCATCTCCGATGGCAACAGTTTCATCTATATTTACCGCCATTCTTTGCGCGAATGAAGCGAGTGACTGCGCCTTAACGGCTCTGTTTACAATTTCGCCCTGGACTTTCCCGGTTAGAAATCCATTTTCAACCTCAAGGACATTCGCTTTAAGTAAATCTAAATTGAAATCTGCGAATAAGTTGTCAAGAACATTGTGAAAACCTCCAGAAACAACTCCAATAGCAACTCCTCTGGAGCGCAATTCATGTAGTAAATCTAGGGCGCCAGCTGTAAAGGAAATTTCACTTAAAACATCGGTAAATATCTGCTCGGATAGCCCTGCAAGGAGTGCTACCCGTTTAGTAAGAGCTTGATCAAAATCAATTTCCCCTCGCATGGCTCGCTCGGTGATGTCGGCCACCTGCTGTGCGCTTGGTGTTCGTTTTGCTAATAGGTCTATAACTTCCTGCTCGATCAACGTCGAATCAACATCGAAAAGCACTAATCTATATTTCATCATTTTGTCGTTTAGAGTAGCTCTAAAGCCACATCGAGCTGCATCGGATTAAAGAACTCGCGCAGTTCGTTCTCAATCGCCTGCGCATGAGCCGGATCAAACTCAATGTAGAAGGCCGAGATCAACCTGCCAGCCATATAGATACTTTGCTGATCTGAAATCTTGAGAGTGTAGGTGTGCAAAATTGCTTCAGCTTTTTTGGTTGCGGCAGCATCACCTATACCGCTGATTAGGATTATGGCACTTGCCTTAAATTGACCCGCTGTCTTT
>JBDKIY010000064.1:0-5829 GCA_039796875.1 Actinomycetota bacterium | reverse complement strand
AGGTCAGTCAGTTTCATTTGAAGTAGTCCAGGGTCCAAAGGGTCCTCAGGCTGATCAAGTAACTGCCAACTAAACCAAATAACTAGTTGTAAAAAAGCCCCGGGCAACCGGGGCTTTTTTATTTTCTAATATTTCACTTACCTGCTTTAGTTTTTAATTTGGAAATCGCCTTAACTGGAGACAAATCGTTACCGACTTTCCATGCATCTAAGTATTTCCAGGGATATAAAACGCCACGTCTAATCTCCCAATCTCCCGGAACTGTTGGATATGAAATTCCAAAGTGCAAATGCGGTTTGGTGCCGCGTGCGCTACCACTTGATCCAACTTCACCCAACTTCTGACCAGCAACTACAACAACACCGGGCGCAATTCCAACTTCAATCTTTGATAGATGTGAGCCGTAATAGCGAACTCCATCTTCGCCAATTATGGAAACTGATAACCCACCACGATCCTTACCTAAATTAGTTTTTCCACTCCAACGATCTTTGGTATTTACATCCTCTACTACGCCATTTATTGGCGCAACAAAAGCGCAACCCAACTTTGCTTGGATGTCAGTTGCTGGATAATCATGATGGTATTTGCCATAAGTCGCTTTGCAATTTGTAACTGGAAAAACGTAGACCGGAGCTGCTTGCGCTGGGGCTAATGGAATTAAGGCAAATATGATTGCAATCGCCAATTTTTTCACCGTAAAGCCGCCTTATCTAATCTGGCCGTCACAATCATGTGCGGCACCGTTAAAGCCCAAACCACCACTAGTGAGAGCCAGAGAAATTCATCGCTTAGTTTTCCAGGAGTGAGCCAAGCTATTCCGAGTGACACTATGAAAGTGCCCACAAGCGCCGGTATTCCCGGAAGGATGGCTTGTCGAAAAGCTTTTCCGGGTTTGTTCAAAGCTACAGATTCTTGAGAGCTCCTTAAATTCAAAGTTAGGCGCGCTGTATGTCGCATCGCATGCCACAAACCAAAGTAGGCCGCAAAGCAAACTAGAGGGGGTGCAAAGAAAGACAATGTAACTAGAAGATTAATATCAACTAAATCGCGCCAGTGAGATTGAATCACCAGCGCCATAACCGTTAAGACATACAAAATGAGAACCAGGTTTGTCAGCTCTTGATCCCAACCTCCATGCCAATTAACTAAATCCTCATTGACCGCCGACAAAGCTGAGGTGCTTTCAGAGCTGGTTAACGGAACTACAACAGGCAGCGAACCCGCTGAAAGCGCATAAAGTAATTGCGAAATTCTCTTAGCCTGCGATTTTTTTAGAGCTCTATCATTCTCATTGATAAAAGCAGCATCACCTATTCCAAAGTGCAAGGCGCTCATAATCACCACACCAATAAATCCGTAAACATTCCATTGGAGTATTGCGAGCACTGCACCAACTGCAACTGCGACATAAACCAAAATGAAAAGCGTCATTCGATAAAGAGAGGTCTTAGGCAAAGTGACTAAGTGATCTAATGCGCCATGCGGAATCCCGACCGCAAGGGCAAATAAGGCTACGACAACTTGCCATGTGATATTTGATTCTTTGACGAACCCCGAGAATGCGATAGATAAAAGAATCACAACAGCTACTGAGAAGCTAGAGAAATCCCGAGTACGCGAAAATAGATTTGCCTGAGCAGCAGACATGCTCTGAAGGTAGCAAAATCCAATAGCAATTGTGAGAAACTAACGAAATGTCGCAAGGGCTGGCTCTCGAAAACTGGTCTTACGTGGCCATGCTGCTATTTGTGATCGTTGGATCATGGTGGTTGGAGTTTGCATTTCGCATAAAAGTTTTGCGCAAACCGAGGTTGGCCTTCTCTGCAATCTTGCCAGTAAGCATTTTCTTCCTAGCCTGGGATGCATTTGCCATTAAGCAAGAGCATTGGACTTTCGATCCCAATCAAACTCTTGGAATTTACGGGCCATTTGAAGTTCCACTTGAGGAATACCTTTTCTTTTTCATAATTCCACTCGCGGCAATACTCACCCTAGAAGGTGTTAAGACTGTAATGAAGAGATTCTCCAAATGAGATTTGAGCTTTCCTATACGCAAATTACGGTTTATGCCCTAATCATCACGATCTTCTTTGACATGTTTGTTACGCGGAATTCCCTGCTCTCAACTCTTAGATTTTGGTTAAGTTATTCCATAATCCTGCCTTTTCAATTATTGACAAATTGGTGGCTCACAAGCCGTGAGATAGTCATCTACAACTCTGATGCGATTATGGGGCTTCGCATAGCTGGTGCTCCATTTGAAGATTTAATATTTGGTTTTGCAATGGTTCTGGCGGTCATGTCAGTGTGGGAAACACGACTTAAGCATCTGAGAGAAGAACGAGCCGATTTAGATTAATTGTTGTGACTGTTTTCTTGATATCGATTAATAATCTAGAAGTGTGACCAAAAAGCTTCCCTTCTTGGCTATAACCGTATTTGCTATAACCATATTTGCCATAACCATATTGGCATTGAGCATTCTCATTTCAGTTAAATCATTTGCAGAAGTCACTCCCGTCGTCAAAAATTGTGTAAACATCAAAAGCGGTAAAGCGCGATTAGTTAGCTCAACAACTATGAAATGTAAGAAGGGTGAGGTGCTGGTAAAGATTCAACAACCAGCACAATCTGCAAATTCTGGAAAAATCCTTAGCGAAAAGCGTGCGCCGATAAATCTGAAAGATGGTTCCGATGGCGATCTCTTTCTAGACTTAACAGAGATGAAGTTATTCGGTCCCCGCGCAAATGGTTTGTGGGGTGAAGGAGTTTCGCTTAAATCCCCCGCTGGAAGGGATGGGAATTCTTTGCTTTCAGGAAAAGGGCCGCCGGAGAAGTCTCAGGGAAGAACCGGTGATTTGTACTTAGATCTCTTGACTCTAGATTTATACGGCCCAAAACTAAGTGAGACTGTTTGGCCGGCTGCAACCATTTCCATAAAAGGAGAACAAGGTTCTGCAGGTTTACAAGGTCCAGTTGGAAATACTGGTGCTGCTGGTGCTACTGGTCCGCAAGGTCCAGTTGGAAATACCGGCGCGACTGGTCCGCAAGGTCCAGTTGGAAATACCGGCGCAACTGGAGCGCAAGGTCCAATTGGAAATACCGGCGCAACGGGAGCAACCGGCGCGACTGGTCCGCAAGGTATTCAAGGAATACAAGGTCTACCTGGAATAACCAATATGGGCTTTTACGGATCCTTCATCGATACGACAACTGTAAATATTCTTACAACCGCAATAGCTATTCCATTGAATTCAACTGAGCTTTCAAATGGCGTATTAATGGAAAATGGTTTGGAAGGTCTTAAAACCCGAATAACATTTAATAATTCTGGTTCATACAATATTCAATTCTCTTCTCAACTCTACAACCCAGGCAATCAAGCGAGACAAATAACAATCTGGTTAGCAAAAAATCGCATAACTGCCGGAGCTGGATATATTGCAGACTCATCTACTGACATTTATTTGGGTACATCTGCAGACACTGAAAGAGCGGTAGTTGCTTGGAATTTCTTTGTATCGGCTTCAGCCAATGATTTCTTTGAATTAATGATCGTGGCAAATAACACCGGAGTTGAAATATTCTCTGGGGCCAGCTCAAACTCATCTCGAGGAGCACCTTCTATCCCCGGAACCATATTGACTGTCAACCAAGTGGGATAAATACACTTCATTTCCCTCCTTGAGACCCTCTCCAGTTATGATTGTGTGTCTGACAGGGGGCGGTAGCTCAGTTGGTTAGAGCCCCGGACTCATAATCCGGTCGTCGTCGGTTCGAGCCCGACCCGCCCCACCAGCAAAAACTCTCCTTGTTACATAATCTTTATACAAGCCACCTCTTATCTCTTTGTCCGTTCATGACTTTAATGCCTAGCCCTGTTAGGGTCTGGCTTAAGCATTAATCCCTCGTATTTATGAAAGGCAAGAATGAAAAGATCAAAGTTGATCGCATTCAGTGCGCTCTCTGCTCTAGTCCTCTCACTTCTCTCAGTAGTCGCTCCGGCTCAAGCAGCTCGCGATCTAAAAGGAAGTAAGTGCGCGCAAGAAGGTCAGGTTCGTACTATCTCGGGAGTTACCTATACATGTGAACGTGTTGCTGGAAATCTTCAGTACGCACAAGGTCGCAAACTATCCGGAACTCTAAATGTCCTTTGCGGTGCGCAAGAAGCATGGTGCGTGGCAATGACATCTGCGTTCCAGAAGAAAACTGGAATCACAACTAAATTTATTCGTCTATCTGCTGGCGAAGGTTTAACTCGTTTGGTCGCATCAAAGAACAATCCAGAGTTTGATGTCTGGCATGGCGGACCAAATGACACTTACATCTCGGGGCGTGTTCAGGGCGTGCTTGATACCTACAAGTCCCCAACTCGTAACATGTTAAAGGCTCAACACAAAGATGCAGATGGTTACTGGACCGGTGTTTATATGGGCGCGCTAGGTTTCTGCTCAAACACAAATGAGTTGAAGCGTTTGGGCCTAAAGGCACCAACCAGCTGGAACGATTTGTTAAATGCGAAGTACAAAGGCAACATCATGATGGCGCACCCAGGAACATCTGGAACCGCTTACACCGCTTTGTACTCTCAAGTTCTACGTCTTGGATCTGAAGACAAGGCAATTGATTACATGAAGGAATTGAACAAGAACGTACTTTCTTACACTCGAAGTGGTGCAGGCCCAACCGGCCCACTAGGTCGCGGTGAAGTAGCTACCGGTCTTGTCTTCTCCCATGACTGCACCGCAGCAATTCTGCGTGGCAACCCACTAGTCGTTTCATTCCCTAAGGAAGGAACCGGCTTTGAAATCGGCGCTGTTGGATTCGTGAAGGGTGCGAAAAACCCAGACGCAGCCAAGGCTTATATCGATTTCACTCTGTCAGCAGAGGCGCAAAACCTTGGCCCAGCAACCGCTGAGTCATTCCAGGTTTTGACTAACCCAAATGCGAAGTATGACCGCCGCATGGTCCAACTCAAGAAGATCACTCTGTTGGATTATGAAGCAGAGAAAGCAGGTCTAGCTGCAGTTCGCATGAAGGCGCGTTTCGATAAGGAAGTTGCGCTAGCTTCTTCAGCTAAGTAACAACCATAAAGAAGTAACGGGACAAGGGTTCTGAAGTTTTCTTCAGAACCCTTTCCTCTAAAATTTGGAAAATTAAGATTCTGAGAAAACTTCATTTTTAGGAGCGTTAAGTTGGCAATCAAATCAAGCGGCGCCAAGTACGACATTTTCACCAAGATTGCATTGGTACTTGTTGTATTAATAATTGGCTTTCTAATTCTCCTACCGCTCGCCAACATTCTTGTTTATTCTACGCAGCCTTCCGGAAGCGCGATTCTCAAGAACTCTTGGAGCGACATAGTCACTCGGGACATCATTTGGAATACCATCAAGCTTGGACTTACGGTCGCATTTTTGGGAACCTTGTTGGGATTCATCATGGCTTATACCCAGGCGCGAGTTGAGTTCCGTGGCAAAAAAGTTTTACATATTATTAATTTGATCCCAATCATCTCCCCTCCATTTGCTTTCGCGACCGCGGTGATTGTTTTGTTTGGTCGAAGCGGAATCATTACTAGAGGTTTATTTGATTGGCGTCCCACTTTGTATGGCTATACAGGTTTGGTTTTAGTTTTAACACTCTCTTTCTTCCCAATCGCTTACATGAATCTCTTAGGAATGTTGCGCTCTCTAGATCCAGCACTTGATGAAGCTGGTTCCAGCCTAGGCGCCAACAAGTGGCGGGTATTTCGGACCGTGACAGTTCCATTACTAATTCCAGGTTTTGCTGGATCTTTCTTGCTTCTATTCATTGAATCAATCG
>JBDKIY010000063.1:0-5846 GCA_039796875.1 Actinomycetota bacterium | reverse complement strand
CCAACTGATCCAAGAATCCACTGTGGTGCGTACTTAGCTGCAGCAGATACTGCAAGTAGTGGAGCGGTTGCTGAGGTAACACCAAAGAATAGAACTACCTGTGCGCCACCTGCTGCGAGCTGGGATACCCAGGTCTGTGCGGTAGCTGCGCTCTGAGATCCTGATGTGTATGGAATTGAAACATCAAACTTCACTCCTGCTGCTTTGAAAGCGCCAAGCGCGTCAATTCCGAACTCATCATTCTGGTAAACCAAGCCCAACTTCTTGCCAGCAAAGTTCTCTTTGACGAACTGTGCGGCAATCTTTGCCTCCATTGCATAGGAAGGAAGGATTGTGAAGGAGGTCGGGTAATTCTTCTTATTTGCAAAACCACTAAATCCTGTGTTTAGGAAGAGTGATGGAACTCCACGTCGGGCAATGCCAATTGATTTGTGCACTGCAGTGAAGTTTGCGGTTCCTAGCGGACCAACAAGTGCAAATACTTTGTCCTTAAGAATTAATTCATTTGTCTTTGCGATAGACAACTGTGGTGAGTACTCATCATTTTTCTGAATGAGAGTGATCTTTCTTCCGTAAACGCCACCATTTTCATTCACGTACTTGAAGTACGCATTCATGGCGTTACCAATCTTGTTGTAACCCGGTGAAGCCGCACCTGTTAGCGGCAAGGTGATTCCGAGTTTGATCTCGCTTGAACTAACTCCAGTCTCGGCGTTGGCTGGTAGCGCTGTGGCAAAAAGGCTGCCTGCAGCGAGCACCGCAGCAACGAACCAAGTCCGATTTCTACGAGTCTTTCTGATCATTATTTTCCTTCCATCGAGGGTCTAGCTTGGCCATTAATCTAGTGGTTACTTTTCAGTAATCAACTATGCGGGAAGTGTCTACTTTGAGCGCTTGTGGCCCAGATGCTTGCGCAGGTTCTCTCCAGGCCCGTTCGGGGTATAAATGACTGAGAGAATCAAGAGAATGCTCACGATCAAGCCGGGTAGGTAGTTATTCACCTTATCGGCATCTCCGAACCGGCCGGCGATGGCATCGGCAATCTCGGGTACCGCCACCAAAATGAACCCTCCAAACACAACCCCAGGCAAACTTGAGATTCCAGCTAATACCGCGCCAGTTACTAAAGAAAAGGAGAGGGCCAGGGTGAAGGAGCCTGGTGCAACCAAGGTGATAGTCATGGCAAGCACCGCACCGGCAAGACCGGCAAGGGCTGCGCTAACTGTGAAAGCCAAGATTTTCATCCGGGCAGAGTGAACTCCCGCCAATTCGGCAGCGAGAGAGTTGCCGCGGACTGCGCGCCAAGTTCTGCCAAATCTGGAATGCAAAATATTTGAAGTTACAAACAACGCAATCAAAGCAATAACGCTGGCGATCCAGAAAAACCATTTATATTGAGTGAACTCTTCACCAAATCGCTCTGGAGGAAAACCAACATCAAAAACGATTCCCGGCTCGCCGCCTAGGAATGTAAATTGATTTGCAATGGCAGGCAATCCAACCGCCAAAGCTAAAGTTGTTCCAGCTAAATATGGTCCCGATAAACGGGCCGCTGCACTTCCAAGTAACGCACCAAAAAGTGCCGAAACCAAAATCGCCATTAAAAACGCAAACCAAATTGGAGTTTGCAAATTATTCAAAGTTAAAGCTGCGGAGTATCCGCCGACCGCCATCATCGCACCGTTACCCAGTGAAACTTGGCCTGAATAACCAGTTAGCAAAACAATCGATGAAAGAGCGATGGCATACATCGCAATTTGTGCGCCTTGATAAACCCGTAGCTCATCAACGCGATCACCAATTAGTAGCAATACCCAACCAATGAGAATAAAGAAGGCTATTTTTTTACGCACGGCGGCCCTTGCCTTTCGCCATGATTCCATCTGGCTTTACCAACAAAACCAAGATCAGAACTGTGAAGCCACCAATGAACACCAGAGATGTTCCTACATAATTCAAAATAAAAGTTAAACCAATTCCGAGCACTAAGGCACCGACAACTGCGCCCACCATGCTCTCTAATCCACCAATAACAGCGGCGATAAATCCAAATACCAGCAAGAGATCTAGTGAATAAGGTGAAAGGAAGTTATTGGAGGTAACCAACATTCCAGCTACTCCACCAACACCTCCTGCAATTGCCCAACCAATAGTTCTGATGCGGGCGGTCCTGATGCCCGCTAGTTTCGCGATTTCTGGGGCAAAAGCTGAGGCTCGAAGCGCTAGACCCAAATTCGTGCGCTGGAAAACTATCGCTAAGCCGATCAAAATTATTGAAACGGTCAGAATAATTAAGGCGTTAAGAGCTGAGAATGGAATTGTGGTGCCTCCGATTGTGTAGCCATCGGTTGATGCGGGCGCCTCGATAGTTCGAAACTCGCCGCCCCAAGTTAATCCCACAAAACTTCTAATAATTCCTAGCAAACCAAGGGTGGCGATAACCGGTGCCACAACTGCGATAGGTCCGGTGTTGGCGTGCTTAAACAAAATACGCATGAAGAAGTAATCAACGCCAGCACCAAGAAGTGCACCTGCAACAATTGCAAAAAGCAGACCCAGCCAAAAGACTCCAGAGCGGCTGGAAATTTCAAAACCAATATAAGTCGACAACATAGCTTGGCCAGCTTGAGCAAAGTTAATTACTCGAGTAGATCTCCAAACTAATACCAAAGCCAATGACATCAAGGCATAAATCGAACCTGTAGTTAGACCGATTAGCAAAGTCTCAATTACTTTTTGCATTAGTACCCCAAATACGCAGCGCGTAGCGCTGGATCATTGATGAGATCGCTGGCATTTCCATCTGCCACAACTCTTCCTAAATTAATAATGATTCCGATATCTGCAATTTCAAGTGCGCTCATCGCATTTTGTTCAACCAGCACTACCGTCAATCCCAATTTGTGACGCAGTTGATTAATGGTTTGGAAAATCTGCTCAATCACAAGTGGAGCGAGACCTAATGATGGTTCATCAAGAAGGAGAAGTTTTGGGCGAGAAACCAAAGCGCGACCAATCGCCAGCATTTGACGCTCTCCACCGGAGAGAGTGTCGGCGTTCTGTGACATGCGCTCACCAAGACGGGGAAATAGTTCAACTACCTCGGCAATTGCAGCTTGGGTATCAGCTTTATCTGCGCGCCAAACACCACCTAAAACCAAATTCTCCTTTACCGAGAGCTCGGGAATTACTGATTTGCCCTCGGAGACATGACAAATGCCGCGCCGCACGAGATCTTCTGGTTTTGTGCCCAGCATTTCTCGGCCATCCCACTGGGCGTTGCCTGAGGTCGCATCTTTTAATCCAGAAAGTGTGCGCAGTAATGTGGTTTTGCCCGCGCCATTTGAGCCAATAACAGCTGCTAATTGACCGGGTTGAACCGAGAATGAAATGTCATGCAAAGCATTAATGGCACCATGAGAAACATTTAATCTATTGACTATTAGGCCGCTCATTTTTTGTCCTTTGAATGAGTTCCCAAGTAGGCCTCGATAACCGCATCATTATTGCGCACCTCTTGCGGCGTTCCAGAGGCGATAATTTGGCCAAAGTTCAAAACATAAATTCGATCACAAACCGACATCACAACATCCATATGGTGCTCGACGATAATAATTGAAGTTCGTGACTTCAGATTATTTATCAAGCTATTTAGCCACTCGATATCTTGCGCGCCAAGTCCGCCGGCTGGTTCATCAAGCAAAAGAATTTCAGGTTCTGCCACTAAGGCGCGAGCGATTGCAACTCGTTTGGTATCAGGATAAGAAAGAGTGTCTGCCCTGCGATCTGAAACGCTGCCTACATAAACTCGCTCTAAAGCTGCTTGCGCTTTTTCCCGTAATAGTTTTTCATCACGGGCATTGGTTCCCAACGCGGCGCGAATTAATCCAGATTCGGCAAAACGCTGCGCGCCAATCATTACATTTTCCGAAACCGTTAGGTCAGGAAATAATCCAACGCCTTGCAAAGTGCGAGCGATTCCCCGCCTTGCCAACTGGTGCGGACTAAGCCAATTAATTTTCTTGCCATTTAATTCCAGAGATCCACTGGCGGGTGTGACAATTCCACACAACGCATTAAATATTGTGGTTTTACCAGCGCCATTAGGACCAATGAGTCCTAAAACTTCGCCCCTTCTTAATTCCAGATTAACGCCACTTAATGCTTTAAGGCCGCCGAAATTAACGGAGAGATCGTTAACGGAGAGCACGATGTCTTGATCTGCCAAGTTATTTGGCACTCGCACACTCTCCTTTTTAATCCAAATAGATGCGCTTCACGCGCGGTCCGATTCGGGTAACGATTTCATAATTAATCGTGCCGCACGCACCCGCCCACGTATCTGCCGTATAACAGGTGTCGGAAGTGTAACTGCCGGAATTGTCGCTGCCAATGAAGCCGCCGATTAAATATGCCCAATCCCCTACGTGCGCTTGTGATTCTTTTCCTAGATCTACCACAAATTGATCCATAGATACCCGGCCCAAAATTGGTGACATTTTGTTACCAACGAGTACACCTGCGGTTTTATCTGCATTGCGCGGAACTCCATCGGCATAACCCATAGAAATTATTCCAATTTTTGTATCGGTTAAAGTTTCTGCAGTTCCACCATAACCAACCTTAGAGCCGGCTGGGACATCTTTTACTAAATACACTCGGGCCCGCAATGTTAGCGCCGGAATTAATCCTAACTTTTTTGAATCACCCATGTTTATTACATCAGGTGATAGACCGTACATCGCAATTCCTAGCCGAACTAAATCAAAGTGAGAATCTTTATCATTAATTGTGGCCGCAGAATTACTTAAGTGCATTAATTCAGGTTTCAAGCCGGCTTGTCGCGCTACATCTACCGCGGCAATAAATTTATTGCGTTGCGAATTATTAAACTCTTGACCTGGTTCATCGGCTCGTGCAAAGTGTGACCAAATTCCAATTACCTTTACCGTGTTGTTTTTTTCCGCTTGCGCCGCAGCAACAACTAATTCATCCCACTCATAAAGCGCTCCACCACGAGTCATGCCAGTATCAACTTCAAGATGTATGCGCGCAGTTTGATTTGTTTTTTGTGCCGCGGCAATAACCAACTCCAAGTGAGCCAATGAGGGCACCGCTAAATCAATTTCATTTTGTAGGGCGGTTTCAAAATCATCAGTTACCGGAGTTAGCCAAGCCAAGATTGGCGCCTGCACTCCACTCTCTCGCAAAGCAATTGCCTCCTCGAGCAATGCCACGCCCAGCCAGGTGGCCCCGGCTTTAATTGCACGGTTTGCTACTGGAATCAATCCATGACCATAAGCATCAGCTTTTACAACCGCCAATGCAGGTTTTCCGCTATGGGACAGCAATTTCTTGATGTTCTTTTCTATAGCGGAGAGATCGATTATCGCCTCGGCGCGATTGTGATTAATCACAGCGATAGCTTAGGAGGGTTGGCGCTTTGATGGAATAAAGCGATCAATGGCAACAACCAATACCAAGATAGCCCCACCCAGGAACATGCCGCCCAACAAATCAGTGAACCAATGGGTATTGCGCAATAAAGATACAACACCTACTGCAATAGTCACTAGGGCCACAAGCCAATAAAGTTTCAAGCCTTCAAATGGGGCGCGGTGCGTATATCGGAAAATAATGTAAGCAAATAATCCCCAGGTCACTAATGCGTTTGAGATGTGCCCGCTGGGATATGCCATGCCATCGGTAAACATACAAAGATCAAAATCTTCTTTGGCTTTACAACGACCAAATCCAATTTTTGCAGCACCTACAAATACATTCAAAAATATTAATGAGAGAACTGATAGATTGAGTGGTCGCCAGGATTTAAATCTCTTACTTAT
>JBDKIY010000062.1:0-5858 GCA_039796875.1 Actinomycetota bacterium | reverse complement strand
AAGAAAGTCGCAAACAACAAAGCAACACCTGGTGAGCGTTTTGCTAATCCAACCCAACGATTTAGAACAGTCACTTCACCGGAGGAATCTCGCACCAGAGTTACCAATGCAAAGGCACCGAGTGTTGAAAAACCGTAAGTTGCTAAGTAAAAGAGCGCTGACTCAAGCCCCTCTTGGCTAAGTGCCAAAACACCGGTGAGCAAGAAACCAGCGTGGGCTATAGAGGAATAGGCCAACATACGCTTTACATCGCGCTGGGCAATAGCAATTACTGAGCCCACCAACATGGTCAAAATAGCGACCGCAGTGATTAGTGGCTTCCAGGTCCAAACCGCTCCACCTAGAGCGACATAGAAGATGCGCAACATCGCACCAAAAGCTGCCACCTTTGTCGCCGCTGCCATAAATGCGGTAACCGGTGTTGGAGCGCCTTGATAAACATCAGGGGTCCAGGCATGAAATGGTGCAGCACCAACTTTGAAAAGTAATCCAACGCTTAAGGAAATCATTCCAATTAATAGGAATGCTTCATTGTTGCCGCCGCCATTTACCGCAGCACCAATTGCATTAAGTGAAACATCTCCGGCATATCCATATAGGAAAGCTGCGCCAAATAGGAAGAAGGCTGAAGAGTATGCACCAAGTAGGAAATACTTAAGAGCGGCTTCCTGTGAAAGCAATCTGCGACGGCGGGAAAGTCCGGCCATCAAATACAAAGGTAATGAAAGAACCTCTAGCGCCACGAAAAGAGTGATTAGATCATTGGCCGCTGGGAACAACATCATGCCACCAACTGCAAAAAGAGTTAGTGGGTAAATTTCTGTTTGGATTTTTCCAGTTTGTAACGCAGAGCGCTCTTCATGTGAGCCAGGAATTGCAGAGGCTTGAGCTGCGAATGCATCAGTATCGGCCAACAACAAAAATGCGAAGAAGGCCAAAACTAGGATTGCGCCCTGCATAAAAATAACTGGACCATCCACCACAACTGAGTTGGTTGCTGCGGTAACGGTGGATGTGCCGCGCAGATTCAATACTTGAGCAAAGCTCAGAATTACCGCGCCGAGTGAGATCGCTAATTGAATCGCAGAGCGATGTTTAGCGGAGATAAAAGCTTCAACGATAACCGCGATAACCGCAGCACCGAAGATCACCAACATCGGGGCAAGGGCGCCGTACTCCAGCGCAGGGGCCTGGAAAGTCATTATTTGTCGCCTCCTACAACCGGAGCTGGGTCGCTAAAGCCAGCACGTGAAATGGTGTCTATCGCCGCAGGATTAATGATGTCCAAGGCGGGTTTTGGATAAAAACCAAAGAAGATGATGATGGCGATAACCGGAGCTATCGCTGCAATCTCGCGCTTATTCAAATCTGGCAATGATTCATTACCCGGTGTGGTTGGACCATGCAATGCTTTTTGTACCGGAATGAGAATGTAAAGCGCCGCCAAAACAATTCCAAAGGTAGCGATAATCGCAGCTACTGGATATCTAGTGTAAGTACCAACCAAAACTAGGAACTCACTAACAAAGCTTGATAGACCAGGAAGTGCCAGTGATGACATGCCGGCCATAAAGAAGCTCCACGCCAAGATCGGTGTGACTCTTTGCAATCCACCAAACTCCGCAATGGTTGAAGAGCCGCGACGAGAAATCATCCAGCCGGCAGTTAAGAACAAAGCTGCGGTGGAGAATCCATGGTTCAACATATAAAGAGTTGCACCGGAGTGGCCCTGTGAGGTCATCGCAAAGATTCCTAAAGTGATGAAACCGAAGTGAGATATTGAAGTAAAGGCAATCAAACCTTTAATATCTTTTTGCCCAATCGCTAAAAATGCACCGTAAAGAATGGAAATAACCGAGAGCACAATAATTAGCGGAGTGAAGGTGCGTGATGCATCTGGAAACAGCTCGATGCAATAACGGATCATTCCAAAGGTTCCGACTTTATCTAGCACGCCAAGTAGCAGAACCGAGGTGCCAGGGGTGGCAGACTTTGCCGCATCTGGCAACCAGGTGTGCATTGGCCACAACGGCGCTTTAATTGCAAAAGCGATAAAGAAGCCTAGGAACAAGAAGTTCTGAGTTGTGGCATCAATCTGCAGTGTAGAAAGCGCTTCGATATCCATAGTGCGACCAATTTGGTTACCGGAGATAACAAAGAGGCCGATGATTGAGGCCAGCATCAAAAGCCCGCCAAATAAGCTGTAAAGCAGGAATTTAACCGCTGCCGCCTGACGTGCACCGGAGCCATATCCACCGATTAGGAAGTAAACCGGAATCAACATCGCTTCAAAGAAAACGTAGAAGAGGAAGACATCGGTCGCTGCAAAGACGCCGATCATCATCGTCTCCAGAACCAAGATCAGAACATAAAAAGTTTTAACGCTGAAGCGACCATTTTCTGACTCATTCCAGCCCGCCAAAATGACGATTGGAACCAGAATTACTGAAAGCAAAATCAGAATTAATGAGATGCCATCAACGCCGAGTTGGTAATTAATTCCCAACCCTGGAATCCAGGAGTAGCGCTCTGCGTATTGGAACTCAGTTACATCTCTTTCAAAACCATAAGCCGCTAAGAATCCAACCGCTGCAACAAGTAGCGAGATAACAAAAGCCGCTTGCTTAATTAACTTGCTGTTTGCAGCAGGAAGAAGTGCGATTAACAATGCGCCTAATAGTGGGAGTGCACCCATGCTGGTTAGTAGGTTCATAGTGTCACCACCAAAATTGCAACAAGTGCGGCTAGCGCACCAAGCAGAATTAGCAACGCATAGTTACGAACATAACCGGTTTGGAGTTTGCGCATGCCGCGCGCGCTGCCAATGGTTGATGCTCCTACACCGCGCACAACTCCATCAATAACTTTGTCATCAGTTTTCACTAGTACCTCAGTTAACTTCTGGCCAGGACGCATGAATAGGAACTCATTGGCATCATCTTGCAAAAGATCACGGCGTGCAATGCGGGTCAATACATTTACATCTTGTGGCGCTGTTGCAGCTAGTTCGCCACGATATTTAGCCATTGCGATTCCCACACCAATTAGAACTGCGCCAACCGCCAGGGAGGAAACCACGATCGGTGGCAAGAACTCGGCGTGTTCATGATGATGTGGATCTACTACTGGAGCAAGCCAATTAACAATGGCTTTTCCGCTGTAAAGCAGGTATCCGGAGGCCACTGAACCAACAGCCAAAACCGCCATTGGAGCCCACATTAAGAATGGGGATTCATGAGGATGAGCATCATCTGCCCAACGCTTATTTCCAAAGAAGGTCATCATCATTACTCGGGTCATATAGAACGCGGTGATGATTGCACCAAGCAAAGCGGTTGAACCAAAAATAACTCCCTGGACTCCACCGGCATTAAATGCGGTTTCAATAATTTTGTCTTTAGAGTAAAAACCAGCAAATGGCGGAACACCGATAATTGCTAGATAACCAAGACCAAAAGTGATTGCGGTGATCGGCATGTACTTTGCTAGCCCACCATAACGGCGCATATTTACTTCATCATTCATGCCATGCATTACTGAACCGGCACCAAGGAACATTCCCGCCTTAAAGAAACCGTGAGTTAGTAGGTGCATGATGGCAAATGCATAACCTGCTGGACCAAAACCGGTTGCCATAATCATGTAACCGATCTGAGACATAGTTGAAGCAGCGAGCGCTTTCTTAATGTCATCTTTTGCGGTACCGATAATCGCACCAAACAACAATGTAATGGCACCGATAATTACTACCGCGAGCTGCGCATTAGGTGCGTTATCAAATACAAAGTTAGATCTGGTGATTAGGTAAACACCTGCGGTAACCATGGTTGCGGCGTGAATCAAAGCTGACACTGGAGTAGGACCAGCCATCGCATCGCCCAACCAGGCTTGCAATGGGAACTGCGCGGATTTACCGGTAGCAGCTAGTAACAACATCAGACCCATCGCGGTTAACGCGGTCTCACTTGCGCCGCCCACTTTTTCTTCAATTCCCACAAAGGAAACTGCGCCAAAGTTTGCAAAGGCGATCATTACCGCGATTGATAAACCAAAATCTCCAACACGGTTAGCTACGAAAGCTTTCTTGGCCGCGGTGGCGTACTCCGGCTTTTGATTCCAGAAGCCAATAAGTAGGTATGAAGCAAGGCCCACGCCCTCCCAGCCCACATAAAGATTGAGGTAGGAATCGCCCAAAACCAGCAACAACATCGCAGCAATAAAGAGGTTCAAATAAGAGAAGAAGCGACGGCGGTCGCGATCATGTGACATGTAAGCGATTGAGTAAACATGAATCAAAGTTCCAACGCCGGTAATTAGCAGAACGAAGGCGATTGAAAGTTGATCGAGCAACAAACCAGCATCAACATTGAAATCTCCTACTGAAATCCAGGAGAAAAGTTTTTGAGTTACAGCGCGAGACTCTTCGGCGCGATCTCGCATCGCCAAGAACTCCATAACACCAATCACAAAGGTGCTAGCGGAAACCGCGGTAGCTAGTAGGTGACCCCACTTGTCAGCTTTGCGACCCAGCAACATCAAAAGCGCGGCGCTAAATAGCGGTAGCGCGATGAAATAAACCAAGTTATCTGATGTCATTTATCGGCTCAACAAACTTGCATCATCAACTGATGCAGATCGGCGGGAACGGAAAATAGTCACGATGATGGCTAGACCCACCACAACTTCACAAGCCGCCACAACCATCGTAAAGAATGCGATGACCTGTCCTTCCAGATTGCCATTCATCTTGGCAAAGGTGACGAAAGCTAAGTTAGCGGCGTTAAGCATCAACTCAACACACATGAAAACCACAATCGCATTGCGGCGCACCACAACTCCCACAGCGCCGATAGAAAATAGAATTGCAGAGAGATACAAATAATTAGTTGGATTCATTATTTCTGTCCCTCCTCATCAATCTTCGGTAAACCTTCTAATGCGTAGGACTTGGTCTCCTGAACATCTCCACGGCGATGTAGAACATCTGCAATTGAAAGATCAGATGGTTTTCCATCAGGCAAAAGCGCTGGAAGATCTACTGAGTTATTGCGGGCATAAACACCGGAGCCGGGAAGTCCGGCTGCGGTGGCGATTGATTTACCGCGGAAACGGGCAATGGAGCGGGCGCGCTGGGAGGTCTTAGCTACATCGCTCTTTTCAGAGTGAGCCAGCACCATCGCGCCAAGTGCTGCGGTAATAAGAAGTGCGGAGATAACCTCAAAAGCCCACACATAATCACTAAACAACAGCTGGGCTAGACCCTGAACATTGCCAGCGGAGTTGGCCTCGGTCAGACCAACTGCGGCGCGACCGTTGTCGGTGCGCGCAATAAGAGAGGTAAGCGCGGCTGCAAAACCAAGTACGGTGAAAATGGCAACGGGTCGCAAACCTTTGATTTTTTCTACCAATGAATCAGAGGAATCAACACCGACCAACATCAAGATAAATAGGAAGAGCATCATTACCGCACCGGTGTAAACCACAATCTGCACGATGCCCAGGAATGGTGCTTCCAAAGTTATATAGAAAATTGCCAAGGTAATCATTACCCAGGCTAAAAGAATTGCGGAGTGCACCGCTTTCTTCATAAACAACATCGCGATCGCAGCTGCAACAGCCAGCGGAGCTAGTGTCCAGAATAAAACTGATTCACCGGTCATTTATTTACCTCTTGTGAAGGGTGTGCTTCTTTGATTTCACCGCGGTAGTAATTGTGGTGATCTGAACCTGGATACATTGGGTGTGGTGGCATCAACATTCCATTACGAAGTGGTGCTAACAAATCCTCTTTTTCCCAAATTAATTTCTCGCGCTTGTCATCTGCAATCTCATACTCATTTGTCATTGTGAGTGCGCGG
>JBDKIY010000061.1:0-6134 GCA_039796875.1 Actinomycetota bacterium | reverse complement strand
TCTGAGTCTTCATGGATTGAAAGCAGTCTCAAAATCTCTAATTCAGTCAAATCCATACCTATGCAACTTCCTGAAATAAATGCATCCACCCCTTGCAATGAGGATTGGGAGCCCAGCGCTTTTTTAATTGCATATGTGCTGGTGCCTGAACCAATTAGCACTAACCCCGTTTTTGCTTTAATTTCTTTAGCCATGATTTCAGCTAACTCTTGAATACCAGAATCAATATCTTGACTACTGCGCGCCTTGGATCCGCTAAATGCCACCCTGCTCTTTATCGAGTCCGCGACTCCAAAGTAAGTAGAGTTGGAATAATCCTCAGAATTCGGATTGCTCCAAGTGGCATCAAGGATCTCTCGATAGATATGTTCGACTTCGGGAAGACTTTCAATATCCTTCAAAACCTGCGAAATTCCCTCAGGAAAGTGGGTAAAAATCGAGCTGCGCATCTTTACTCCAGCCGGAATCCCAAGCAATGGAATACCTGCGCCAACAACAGAGAAAATGTCACGCGCCGTACCATCTCCGCCAGCAAAAAGAATTGCATCGACATCATTTGCTGCAAATGTTCTAATTAAATCTACAGTGTCTTGTGAATCAGTATTTTCTGATTTGGCGCCGGGCACAACGGTGAACTCAATTCCAAGTTCATTTAGTAAGTCGCCACCCATTGAACCCGGCGCGGCCACAAAGTGAATTCTGCGAAATTCTCCCTCTTGCAATCTTGAGTCCTTAAAACCATTTAATGCTCGTGCTGCTCGTAAATGAGCTAAGGGTGTTGCCCCCAGATCTAAAGCGGTGCGAAGATTTTCAGCATCTGTGCTATGCAAAGCAACCGCTCCACCCATGCCCGCGATTGGATTTACCAAAAATCCAATTTTGAAAATGGGTTTATCTGACATTAACTACATCTTTCCGATTTCACGACCAATGTCATCTACCGCTTTTCTAACGGTAGTAACCATTACTTCAAGTTCATCATCAGTTACTACAAATGGTGGCGAGAATGACAAGGTATCTGCAGCTGGTAGCGCTCTGGTAATGACGCCTAAATCCATAGAACGCTTTGCAGTTCTTGGTCCTATTTTTTCGCTCGGATCAAATGGGGTCATGGGGTTCTTATCGGCAACAAGTTCAATTGCACCAATCAATCCTTGACCTCTAATTTCACCAACCATTGGATGATTGTCAAAATTTTCATGAAGTAATTTGTGAAGGATTGCACCAGAATGAGTGGTCTTGGCTAAGTAGTTATCTCTCTCAATAATCTCCAGAGTTTTTAGAGCACAAGCTGCCGCAATGGGGTGGGCGGAATAGGTATACCCATGGCCAAAAGCGCCGTATTTCTCGCTGCCATCACGCAATACCTGCCAAATCTTCTCCGAGACAATCGAAGCTGAGAGCGGGATATATGCTGAAGTTAGGCCCTTTGCAACGGTGACTATGTCGGGTCGCATTCCCATGGCCTCGGTACCAAACATTTTGCCGAGTCGTCCAAATCCCGTAACCACTTCATCAGCAATCAAGAGAACGTCGTACTTGTCTAAGACAGCTTGTATTGCCGGGAAGTACTCTTTGGGTGGAACTATTACGCCTCCTGCAGCCTGAATCGGTTCTGCAATGAATGCAGCAACTGTGTCGGGACCCTCTTGAATGATTAATTCTTCTAACTCATTTGCCAAGCGATTTGAGAAATCTGCATCAGATTCACCAGTTAATTTCTCCCACAAACGATGCGGTGGTTTGGTGTGTCGAATAATGGAAAGCGGCAAATCAAAACCATCATGAAGATTTTTCAATCCGGTCAAACCTGCAGATAAGACCGTTACGCCATGATAGCCGCGGAGCCGGGAAATAATCTTTTTCTTATTTGGTCTGCCTAAAGCATTGTTATAAAACCAGATTATTTTTGCATTGGTGTCATTTGCATCAGAACCGCTGTTGCCAAAGAAAACTTTGGACATGGGAATCGGAAACATATTTATGATGCGTTCAGAAAGTATCGGAGCTAGATCAGTGCTCATTCCAGAAAAGGAGTGATAATAGGAAAGATCTCTAGCTTGTTGTGCGATTGCGTCCGCTAACTCTTCATTTCCATAGCCTAAATTCACACACCAAAGTCCAGCCATGGCATCAAGAAACTTGTTGCCATCCACATCTGTCAGAGTTGAACCTTTTCCGGCATTGATAATTTTTCCACCCGAGGCTTCATGCGCTTTTAAAGCGGTAAATGGGTGAAAAAAGAATTTGCGGTCAATTTCACTTAAGGTCAAATCATCTTTTTGGCTCATTCTTCCCCACAGTTTTGGAATGTTCGTAATGCGAATTTATGACGCTTAAAATCTACTGATTCGCTAAAGCACTGTCTAGGTTGCCACTTCGGCAATATCATTACCGCCACCACACTTTTTGGAGCTTTGAATTTAGGGCTCCGATGCGCCAAGAGAGGTTTCAAAATGGCTGAAAACAGCGTCACAACAATTGCGCTCAAAGATAAGAGTTTGTTGCAGCAGGACCTGTTCATAGATGGTGCGTGGGTACCTAGCTCTTCTGGAAAGCGTGCGCCCGTAACAAATCCTGCAACCGGTGAGGTGATCGCAAATATCGCAATGGCGGAAAAGGAAGATGTACAACGTGCCATCGATAATTCCCAAGAAGGCTTTAAATTGTGGGCAAAAAAGACTGCGGTGGAACGCGCCAAAATAATGCGCGTTTGGTACCAGCTCATTATGGACAACGTTGATGATTTAGCTCTAATTCTTACCTCCGAACAAGGTAAGCCACTTGCAGAAGCTAAAGGGGAAATTATTTATGGTGCGGGATTTATTGAGTGGTATGCCGAAGAAGGTAAACGCATCTACGGCGAGACTATCCCTACTAACGTCGCATCACGTCGTTTATTAACTATCAAACAACCCATTGGTGTAACAGCATCCATTACTCCTTGGAACTTTCCAATGGCGATGATCGCCCGCAAGGCAGGTCCAGCACTCGGCGCCGGATGTTCGATGATTATTAAACCGGCTACCGACACTCCATTATCTGCAAATGCAATGGCTGAACTCGGAGCACGAGCCGGAATTCCTAAAGGTGTTTTGAATGTAATTGTTGGCGAGCCCAGAATGGTTGGCGAAATGATTACCTCTAGTCCAATCGTTAAGGCACTCAGCTTCACTGGTTCCACTGAAGTTGGAAAATTGCTTATGGCCGCATGCGCCAAAACCGTTAAGAAAGTGGCCCTGGAGTTAGGTGGCAACGCCCCGCTTATTGTTTTTGATGATGCCGATTTAGATGTTGCCGTAGCTGGAGTAATCGCATCCAAATTTCGCAATAGCGGGCAAACCTGTGTTTGCGCCAATCGCATCTTTGTGCAAGAAAATATCCATGACGCCTTTATTGCGGCATTAAAAGTAGCTACTCAAGAGTTGAAGGTCGGAAACGGCCTAGATCCAGCCTCAAAACAAGGACCGTTAATAAATGAAGAGGCGGTTGCCAAGGTTGAATCTCACATCAGCGATGCCTTGAAAAAAGGCGCCTCTTTGATTTCCGGCGGAAAGCGCGTTGCTGGAAATGGAACTTTTTTTGAACCCACCATTGTTACCGATGTGACCGAAGATATGTTGGTGTGCCAAGAAGAAACCTTTGGTCCATTGGCAGGCATCATTAAATTCAAAACTGAGCAAGAGGCGATTGAAATGGCGAATAACACGCCATTTGGATTGGCTGCCTATTTCTTTACTAAGGACAACGCACGTACTTGGCGGGTTGGTGAAGCACTTGAAGTAGGAGTGGTCGGAATCAATACCGGTCTCATCTCCTATGAAGGTGCGCCATTTGGCGGTGTCAAAGAGTCAGGTGTTGGCCGAGAGGGATCACTTCACGGAGTTGATGAATTTACTGAGATTAAATATCTCTGCATAGATCAAATCAACTAATTTTGTAGTGACAAATCCATTTCTATTTCACTTACACATTTGCGAAGTTTAGGCAAAAACTTCTCGCGCAAATCTTCTTCACTAACACGGGATGAGTGTGCGCTGACATTGGCCGCTGCTAAAACTTTGCCATCTCTACCTCGGATAGGCATTGAAACCGACTGAACACCATCTTCTAGCTCTTCACAAACAATTGAGTAACCCTGCTCTTTTACTTTGCGAATAATGGAGCGGAGTTCCTTCTCATTGGTAATTGTTTTTGAGGTTAATTTTTCTAATTCTGCATTTTGAAAGTAGCGATCTAATTCGGCACCACTCATCGATGCCAATAGAACTCTTCCCATAGATGTGGCATACGCCGGCAATTGAGTACCAACAGCCAAATTTATTGTCATGATTCTCTTTGCAGCTGCACGACAAACATAAATTACATTGGTGCCCTCTAGGACTGTCGCCGATGCCGATTCTCTAACCTCATCGGCCAGCTCCTCTAGATGGCCCTGTGTAATTGATACTAGAGAAAATGAGGATAAGTAGGCATAGCCCAGCTCTAAAACTCGCGGCCGCAAAAAGAAATATCTGCCAGAACGCCCTATGTAATTTAACCCTTCCAGGGTCATTAGAAATCTGCGAGCAGTGGCCCTGGTAAATCCAGTTAATTCAGCTACCTCACTCAAAGTTAATCTGGGATGAGTTGCGTTAAAAACTTTGAAGATTGAAAGGCCGCGATCTAAGGATTGAACAAAATCCTTGCTCTTTTCTAAGTGTTCTTCACTCATGCTTGTTTCCCTAAACCTTTATCGCAATCGCGATGCCCTGTCCGACCCCAATACAAGCAGCAGCTATTCCGATTCCGCCGCCACGTCGCTTTAGCTCGCGCGCACAATCAACTACAACTCGAGCCCCCGAACCACCAATTGGATGGCCAAGTGCAATAGCTCCACCATTCACATTAACCAGCTCAGGATCAATATCAGGCAATTCATGCAATACCGTCAAAACCATGGCCGCAAAGGCTTCATTTATCTCCCAAAGCGCAATATCTGCGAAAGAAAGCTGCATTTTCTCCAGCAATTTCTGGATTGCAAAAACTGGAGCCCTGGTGAATTCATTGGGTGCAATGCCAACCACTTGCGACCCTAGAATTTCGCAAATTATTTTGCCGCCTACTTTATCTACCCCAGCTTGATTGGTGGCGATGACCGCTACTGCGCCATCATTTATGGGTGATGAGTTACCTGCAGTACCGGCCCCACCTTCAGAAAACACTGATTTTAAAGCGCTTAATGTCGCTAAATTAGACTCGGGACGAATTGATTCATCTCTAGTAATGCCATTCACCGCAAAAACAAAATCATCATGTTTGCCTTCATCCCAAGCGGCATGTGCTCTTTGATGTGAACGCAAAGACCATTCATCCTGTGCAACTCTTGAGATTCCATGTTTTTCAGCAACCTCTTCCGCACATCTCCCAAGTGATTGAGTCCATTGCGCCGAAAACTCTGGGTTTGTCATGCGCCAGCCGACAGTTGATTGATGCAAATCTTTTGGATCAACTGACTCGGGAAGTTTTTTATCCTTGCGTTGCAAAATCCAGGGAGCTCGTGACATTGATTCGACGCCACCGGCAATTACGAAGTTGGCATCGCCAACCTTTATAGAGCGACTAGCCTGCACAATCGCCTCTGCTCCGCTGCCACATAGCCGATTGATGGTTACTCCTGGTACCGATACCGGCAGTCCGGCAAGTAAAGAGCTCATACGAGCTACATTTCTATTGTCTTCACCAGAGCCATTTGAATCACCGATCATCACATCATCAATATCGGAGCCTTTGAGCGCTGAATTTCGCGCTAGTACCTCTTTTATCGCCATAGCCAACAGATCATCAGGACGGATGGCAGAAAGCCCTCCAAAGTAGGAGCCAAAAGGGGTGCGGGCCGCCTCGACCAAAAAAGCCCTGCCCATGCTCATCCCTTGATTATCGCCTAATAACCAGCCCCACTCCAGTTCGCTGCGTGAACTTCACGCTGAGAGCCCTGCCCTTTGACCCCAACGCCGCCTGGTTTGGACCCCCCAAAGCCCCAAAAAGGCTCACTCATATCTGATGAGTGCGTCCTTAAGCGCCCAGCCGATCTAGAGAAATCCTCTATTTCGACTTTTTTAGAAAGGAAACAAATGTCTACAAAGACATCAATC
>JBDKIY010000060.1:0-6290 GCA_039796875.1 Actinomycetota bacterium | reverse complement strand
TCAATGCAGGCGATTTATGTTCCTGCCGATGACATCACCGACCCAGCGCCACACACAACATTCACCCACTTGGATGCAACAACCGTTTTGTCTCGTCCGATTTCAGAGTTGGGTATTTATCCAGCCGTGGATCCACTTGACTCAACATCACGCATTCTTGATCCACGCTACATCGGTGAGAATCACTTCCGCGTTGCCAACCGTGTTAAGCAGATCTTGCAGCGTTACAAAGATCTACAAGACATCATCGCAATTCTTGGTATTGATGAACTTTCCGAAGAGGATCGTATTTTGGTAGGTCGCGCACGTCGCATTCAGCGCTTCCTTTCACAAAATACTTTCGTTGCAAAGGTCTTCACCGGAATCGATGGATCATTTGTTCCACTAAGTGAAACCATTGCCGCCTTTGATGCGTTAGCAAATGGCGATTACGACCATATTCCAGAGCAGGCATTCTTTATGTGCGGCGGTCTAGAGGACGTCGAGCGTAAGGCTGCGGAGTTGGCAAAGAGCTAATGTCTGACAAAGTGCTTACCGTCGAATTTGTTACCCCTGAGAAGCGGGTTTGGTCGGGCAAGGCCACAATGGTCTCTGCCCGCACCTTGGAAGGTGATTTGGGAATTCTTCCTGATCACAGCCCGCTTCTAGGTGTACTTGTCGATGGAAAAGTCAGCATCAAAACAGATTCTGGATCAATCGAAGAGTTCAATGTCAGTGGTGGATTCTTATCGGTAGCCAATAACCGTGTTTCAGTGCTTGGTGAAAGCGCAACTCAGTAATATCTTGCACTGCAATCGTTATTAGTTAGAGTAATTTCAAAGTGTGTTGCTTAAAAGCAATTCAAAAGTTAATTCGGTCAGGAATCTGCAAAATGTCACATCTGTCTGTCATTATGAGCTCAGTTGGAGATTTCCAGCTTTGAGGAAACTCAAAATTGTCGGGGGGGGGGGCATTGATGTACGAATTATTTCTTAACAAAATTCAATCGATAGCAGAATTCTTGGCCAAATCGCCGCATCCTGATCAAGCATTGGATTTTCTAACTGCTCACCTTTCTCCAGATCAAGAAATATCAGTGGCTTATCGCGGTACAGTGGATGATGATGGCCTGATTCGATGCTTAAATTTACAGGGATTTAGCAAGCATCAACATATGACTCAGACTGAGATAAAAATATCGGATAGACGGCCGATGAGTGATTCAGTACGTTCACAGAAAATTGTTTGGGCCAAACGCAGTACGGTTAATCTAGAATTTCCAGATTTTTATCATTTTGATTCCTTCTCGCCATGGGAATCAATGGTTGCAGTTCCTGTTGGTTTGAGTCGTATCTATTCCTTCAGTTTCGGATCTGATCTGAGCGATACTCCTGGAATCGACTCTTACTTTGAAGCAATCAGAGCTTTATTACAAGTTTATGAAAGCGCCTTAGATATCAGAACAATTTCAAGCTCGAGAGGTTTGTTAGACAATAGCTCCTTACAGCCCCTCACTCAACGCCAAGAGAAGATTCTTGAAATGCTACGTGCTGGAAAAACCAATAAGAGTATCGCGCAGATTATTGGTTACAGCGAGTCTCTGGTGCGCCATGAGACCATGATTATTTACAAGAAGATGCGGGTTGAAGGTCGTCACGAACTTCGCGAATCAGTTTGATTAAAATCCTTTAATCAACTCGAGTCACATCTGCACCAAGTGCTTGCAGCTGTTGGGCAAAATTAGGATAGCCGCGATCTACGTGATGCGCGCCCTCTACAAAAGTAATTCCATCTGAAACCAGTCCTGCCAAAACCAACCCGGCACCGGCCCTGATATCTGATGCCACAACCGGGGCGGAGGAGAGCTGTTTTACGCCAGAAATAGCGGCGTGATGACCATCAACTCTTACCTTTGCACCCAATCGAATCAATTCATTTACAAACATAAAGCGACCTTCAAATACATTTTCAGTGACAAGAGCATCACCTTCAGCGATGGCATTTAAAGTAATCACAAATGGTTGAAGATCGGTGGGAAATCCGGGGTAGGGAAGTGTGGCAACATCAATTGCTGAGGGGCGGCGATCCATTTTTACCCGGATGCCATCTGAGATAGTTGTTATAACCGCACCTGCTGAAACAAGTTTTTCTAGAGGTAGCTCTAAATGCTCAGGTCTAGCTCCATGAATTGAAATATCGCCTTGGGTCATAGCGGCAGCAAAAGCCCAAGTTCCAGTAACTATGCGATCTGCAACTGCGGTGTGATCCGCGGCAGACAGAGTTTTGACACCACGAATTGTGATGGTGGGGGTTCCCAGTCCTTCTATTTGGGCGCCCATGGAGATTAAGAAATTTCCAATATCTACGATGTCTGGTTCCCGAGCTGCGTTATCAAGAACTGTAACGCCCTCTGCTAAAACCGCTGCGGTCATAATATTTTCAGTCGCACCAACACTTGGAAAATCCAGGGAGATTTCAGCGCCATGCAAACCATTTGGGGCTTCGGCAATTACGTAGCCATGTTCGCTATGAGCCTCGGCTCCGAGTGCAACTAAACCTCTAGTGTGGAAATCAAGTCCGCGAGAACCAATTGCATCACCGCCAGGCAGGGCAACTTCAGCTTTCCCAAGTCTTGCGACTAGTGGACCTAAAACATTTATCGAGGCACGCAGTTTGCGGACTAATTCATATTCGGCGCGATGTCCTGGAGTTTGCGGAACATCTATAGTCACACTTTGTTTAATTTTGTCATGGTCAATATGGCAACCCAAGCGCTCTAAGAGTTCTGCCATCATCGTTACATCAGCAATATCTGGAACGTTGTAAATCGTTGATTTACCGGGGGCTAAAAGGGTAACCGCCATCAACTTTAGGACGGAGTTTTTGGCACCAGTAATAGTGACATCGCCTGCAAGGCGAGCCCCACCAACAACGCGAAAGCGATCCAAAACTCACCTTCCATTAAATAACTCTGAATTTAGTACCGTCGAGTGGTGTCATAGTAACGACTCCAATAGGCTCACCCCATGGTAAATCTGACTCGAATTTATACAAAAACCGGTGATGATGGAACAACCTCGCTGGGAGATATGAGTCGCACCTCTAAAAATGACCCACGCCTAGAGGCATATGCAACAGTAGATGAAGCTAATTCATATATTGGAGTGGTTCTTACCGTTGCTGAATTAGATGGAGAAATTAGAAAACTTCTAGTCAGAGTTCAAAATGATTTATTTGATGTCGGCGCAGATCTTTGTACCCCTGTCGTAGATGCTCCAGCTCATGAGCCGCTGCGGGTATTGGAATCTCAAATTTCTTACCTAGAAGAGCAAATTGATAAGTACAACGCCAGCCTTGAACCGCTGCGCTCCTTTGTATTGCCATCAGGAACACCAGCCTCAGCACATATGCATGTGGCGCGTACCGTGGTGCGTAGAGCAGAGCGTTGCACCTGGCAAGCCATCCACTCCTTTGGTGAAGGCGTTAACAAGTTAACGGCGCGCTATCTAAATCGCCTTTCAGATCTGTTATTTGTTTTAGCACGTTACGAAAACCGTGAACTTGGAGATCAGCTCTGGGTGCCCGGTAAAAATCGCTAACTATTTAAAACCGCTTTCGCAGCTTTTACTTCATCAGGAAAAACAAATAAACGCGGACCTGATTTAGTTTGCGTCAATGTTGCTTTGATTCCGTGGTCAACTAATTTGCGACGCAAGATCTCTCCTTCAATGTGATTTGAGGGAGTGGCCACAACTCGAAGTAGGCCGTATTCGCCTTCTTCGCCAATAGATTTCGGCTTTTCGACAAGTGAATTGCCTCTGGAAAATGCCCAACGCAGCAAGATAATCAATACGCCAAGTACCGCAAAGCCTGCAAAAGAGGAGAAAAAAAGATTGTTATCAATACCGCCTAGCATTTTAGTTTTCCTCTGTAGCGGTTGGGGTGGGAGAGGCGGTAACTAGTGATTTGTAAACATTGCCATTTTTAGGCTTGTTTGCACCATCCCTATGGCAAGTAACTTTAATTCCACTGATTGAAACTCCGGGCATAACCTCTGCTGCACTAACCAAGAAAATCGTCTTTTGTTCCCGTTTTTCACTTCCACTAGCTACCGTGACCAAAGTGCCGATTTTCTCTTTACTCAAATCCTCTGCTCTTACTTTGAAAACGTTGGAGTTAACCTCCCACCAAACACATCCCGTTTCAGCTGCGGCAATCACAGCTCCACAGGCGAACTCTTCACAGTTTTTTACTACTGATTGCAAGGTCCGCTTAGCTGAAAGTAGGCCGATCAACTCTTTACTAGTTGGAACCTTGGCGTAGACACCTTCATTGCCTTTAAAGCCTTTAGGCGGCCATTTAGGTGAGGGAGAAGGGATTGGCTTGGCGGTTTTTTTAGCGGTTACTTTTATTTCACTGGCATGAGTTGAGCTAGCGGATGCAGGACCAAATAAAGCAAAGCTTGCTAGTGAAGAAATTGTCAGAGCCGCAATGATTTTCCGCAATCTCATGTGCGCAATCTTGCCTTAATTCATGGAGAATATCCCTGTGAGTCCGCGCAGAAATAAGCCTAAAGGTAGGTCAGCAAAGGGTGGGAAAGCTAACAACCCCCAGGATTCTGAGCGCGAATTAGCAACCTCTCATCAAACAATTGAGGAGCACCATGAAGGAATTTATATGGTGCGCCGAATCACTGGTTCGGGCTCAACCAAGCCGTATCGCTGTCCAGGCTGCGATCAACTAATTCCCATGGCTACGCCGCACACCGTTGCCTGGCTAGAACATGATGTTGAATCAAGAAGACATTGGCATACCGCATGTTGGAATAAGCGAGAGCAGCGCAAGCCGCGTATTGAGCGCACCCGCAACGCTCCTAAATATTAATTAATAATTAACGAATACGTCTGCGGTGCAGCAGATTCACTAATCTGACAATAGTTTTGTCGGCAAAACCACTGCGTTGAAAAGAAGTAAATTGCAATGGGATATTAAATCGAGTTTTAACTACCGTTCTTGGGTAAGTAAATTCCAATAAACCTTCGGCGCCGTGAATTCGTCCATAACCACTGTCTTTAACGCCACCAAATGGCACTGAGCCAATCGCGGCGAAAGAAAATGCTGAGTTAATAGAGACCATTCCGCAGTTCAATAATGAGGCTATCTTCTTGCCATTACGTTTTGACCAAACGGCGGCACCTAATCCATATGCTGTGGCGTTAGCTAAATCAACCGCCTCATCCATATTTCGAACTGTGTTGATTACTAAAGTGGGGCCAAAGGTTTCCTCAGTCATGGCCTTTGATTCCTCTGGAACATTGCGCATAATTACCGGCTGCACATAACCATCTCTAACAGAGTTCTTGTCTCCAACTAAGTATTCGCCGCCCCGCTTTATCGCATCATCGATATGTGACTTAATTACTTTGAGTTGGGAGGGCATTGTGGCTGGGCCGTAATGAGCTCCATCCTCATATCCAGGCTTTAGCTTTTGTGCCATTTCAACAATTAACTTTGTGAAGCTTTCCGAAACCTCTTGATGCACATAAACGCGCTCTGCTCCAATGCAAGATTGTCCGGCGTTAGACATGGCATGCCACAAAGTAACCTCTGCCGCCTTTTTGATATCTGCATCTCTATCCACTAGAACCGGATCTTTTCCACCACATTCCAGAACTACCGGTGTCATATTTTCTGCACAGGCGGCCGCAACTTTCTTAGCGGTCCGAGTGGAGCCGGTAAAAGAAATCTTGCCTACAGCGCTCTTAGTCAGTGCAACACCGGTTTCTGAATCTCCGGTGATTACTGTGAAGATTCCCGAAAATGGTGCGATGCGTTGCCAGCTTTGTTCAAGCCAAACACCAATTGCTGGGGTGAATTCACTGGGCTTAAAGACAACGGTATTTCCTGCAGCAAGTGCATACGCAATAGAGCCCATTGGAGTAAAGATCGGGTAATTCCAAGGACCAATGACACCAACGGTGCCATAAGGAACTCTCTGAACCTGAGCTGACATATTGAACATCAATAAACCAGCAGGGCGGCTTTGAGATCCTAAAACTTTTGCGGCAAATTTCGCGGCCCAGGAAATATGTTCGATAGCCAAAGCTGCTTCCAAAGTTGCATCACTTACTGGCTTTCCAGTCTCACGGTGAATCAATTCAGCTGCGGTGTTGATCTCTCTAGTGAGTAAAGATGCCCAATCTTTGAGCACTATTAATCTTTTGCGAAAACTTAATCTGGACCATTGTTCGGCAGCGTTATTTGCCCGCGCGACGATTTCATTTACTTCTTTAGCGGAGGTAATTGGAAAT
>JBDKIY010000059.1:0-6307 GCA_039796875.1 Actinomycetota bacterium | reverse complement strand
TTCATTACACTTGCGCAGATGAACTCTGAAACGGTAAATGTCTCCACCACTGTTTGGCTAGTAACCCTAGGAATTGTTTCGGTAGTGATAATTGCAGATCTAATCTGGGCTTATCTACGCCGCAACTCCATCACCTCCATGAAGGAGGCGGCTACCTGGACCTTCATTTACGTATCAGCGGCGATTGCCTTCGGCATCTCGATGCGCAGCTGGGATAGCCCCACCGCCTCGGCCGAGTTTTTTGCCGGCTGGATAACAGAGTATTCACTCTCCATCGATAACTTATTTGTATTCCTTATTATTTTGACCCGCCTAAAAATCGAACGAGAAAAAGAGCAAATGGTGCTGCTTTTAGGCATCTTGATGGCTTTAGTAATGCGCGGGGTTTTCATCCTAGTAGGGGCTGCGGTAGTTGAAAGATTTGTCGCAATCTTCTTCCTCTTTGGTGTAATTCTGCTTTGGACCGCTTACAAGCTAATTACCGAGGATGCTGAAGAGGATGAGTGGCAGGAAAATCGCATCATCACAGCGCTTCGCAAACGTGGTTACTCCACCTTCACGATTGCACTTGTAGCACTTGGTACAACTGATCTTTTGTTTGCATTGGATTCAATTCCGGCAATCTTTGGTTTAACCCGTGACCCTTACATCGTATTTATGGCAAACGCTTTTGCTTTGATGGGATTACGTCAGCTTTATTTCTTGGTGGGAATTTTGCTCAAGCGCCTGGTTTATCTCTCCAAAGGTCTCTCCATCGTTTTGGGATTCATCGGCATCAAATTGATTATCGAAGCCTTGCATGGCATCGGAGTGCATGACATTGCGGGATTTGAAATTCCACATGTTTCTTTGCAGGTTTCATTGGGCGTAATTATTTCTGCGTTAGCGGTGACCACGGTGATTAGCTTGCGCAAAAATCCAGATCACGATCCTGATCCGCTTCATAACTAACAATCATTCTGGAAAAGTTAAAGCCCCCGGGTTCGCATACCCGGGGGCTTGTCTTTTGAGAAAGTGTTGCTACGCAGTAAAGAAACGTTGTTGACGTTGTGCCTTACTGATGATGTCCAAACGTTCCTCTTCAGTTAGTCCGCCCCAGATGCCATATGGCTCTTGAGCGGCAAGCGCATGTGCTCGACATGCAGCGATTACTGGACAGGTGGCGCAAACAGCCTTGGCGGCGTTCTCACGAGCTTTGCGGCGGGGGCCGCGCTCGCCATCTGGATGGAAAAACATCTCAGTTGGAAGGGATCGGCAAGCACCCTCATACTGCCACTCCCAATTTGAAGCTACCGGCTTCGGAAGACGCGATGTTTCAGACATGGGTGAACCATACAATCGCGCCATAGGTTGTTCAAGTACCTTGACCGTATAAACCTCTGAGAATCAGCTCAAAACTCCATTTCAAGTCGCGCACACCACATTCTGGACCCACTATTGGCCCGTGGCCGATAAAAGTAGCTCTGCTCCAATCACGGAGGCGCTGACCGTTGCAGCCGTTGCCCGCCGTCTCGGGGTAGCTCCGGCAACTTTGCGCACCTGGGATCGCCGTTATGGTCTCGGTCCATCTGAGCACAGCACCGGTGAACATCGCCGTTACAACATTACTGATTTGGCTCGTTTAACTTTAATGCGCAAGTTAGTTATTGCTGGGGTTTCACCAGCGGAAGCAGCACAACGCGCTTTGGCATTTGATGGCGATACCTCACCAGAACTTATTTCTAATTCGCTTTCCAAAGATGTAGCGGTCCGTGAAGAGTTAGTCGAAACCTTGATTCGCGCAGCCCGTGCTTATGATCGAAACTTTATTGAAGAGTTGTTGCGTTCAGAATTATCCGCACGTGGGATTTCAAATACTTGGAATGAAGTAATTGTTCCGCTATTAATCATGATAGGTGATGAATGGGCGGAATCCGGAACCGGAATTGAAACTGAACACTTAGTCAGTGAGATAGTTAAACGCTTACTGCAAGAAGAAAATAAATCAGTGGTAAATCCAATAAATGCTCGACCAGTTCTTTTGGCATGTATCGGCGAAGAAATGCACTCCTTAGCACTGTACGCACTTGGTGCCTGTCTCTCCGAACGCAACATTGCAATTCAATTCCTCGGAGCTCGCACTCCAATTGAGGCGATTAGTGCTGTGGTAAAACGTTCTGCACCACCAGCAATTTTCTTGTGGGCCCAATTAGGTAAGAATGGCGATCCAGCTGTGTTAGGTGAGATACCTAGCATTCGCCCGGCACCGCGAATCGTTTTGGGCGGTCCAGGTTGGAAGCAAACCGATAAAAAGAGCGCGGTTGCGGTCGATGATTTACTCGAGGCGGTAGAAGAGATTACGCGGGCGGTTGGAGCCTAATTTCCGTAAATAATTCCGCACCCATTAAAGTGGCATAGTGAGCGAGAACGTCAATGAAAAGGTCGCAATGTTGGGCCTCACCTATGACGATGTGCTCTTGTTGCCAGATGCTTCAGATGTAGTGCCTTCAGAGGTAGATACCAAAACCCAACTCACGCGCGGAATTCAATTGGATATTCCTTTGATTTCATCGGCCATGGATACGGTGACCGAATCAGCTATGGCGATTGCGATGGCAAAAGCTGGCGGCATCGGAATCATTCACCGCAATTTGGCTATTGATGAACAAGTAACCCATGTGAAATTAGTAAAGGGTGCAGAACTATTAGTCGGTGCAGCCGTCGGTGTTGGAGATGACGGATTTGAAAGAGCCCAAGCTTTAATTGAAATTGGCGTGGATGTAATTGTTGTTGATACCGCCCATGGACATCATCGTGCGGTTTTAGATGCCATCACAAAAATAAAAAAACACTTTCCTGATCAAGAGATAATTGGCGGAAATGTTGCTACCCGCTCTGGTGCACAAGCGTTAATAAATGCCGGTGCTGATGCGGTAAAAGTTGGTGTTGGTCCCGGTTCTATTTGTACAACTCGAGTAGTTGCAGGAGTTGGCGTTCCACAAATCACCGCAATCATGGAGGCGGCAAAGGCATGTAAGAAAGCCGACATCCCTTTGATTGCCGATGGTGGCTTGCAATATTCAGGTGATATTGCAAAAGCAATTGTCTCTGGTGCAGACACCGTTATGTTGGGATCTTTATTGGCAGGTTGTGAAGAATCACCTGGTGAATTAGTAGAAATTGATGGTCGTAAATTTAAAACCTACCGCGGTATGGGATCACTCGGCGCAATGCAATCTCGCGGAACCAAGAAATCATTTTCCAAAGATCGCTACATGCAAGATGATGTTTTAGCTGAAGATAAATTAGTACCAGAGGGAATTGAAGGAAAAGTGGCATACCGTGGCCCGGTTGCTGAGGTAGTCCATCAATTAGTGGGCGGTTTGCGCTCTGGAATGGGCTATGCCGGCGCAGAAGATATAGCCGCGCTGCAAAAACGTGGTCGTTTAATTCAAATTACCGCAGCTGGCCTGCAAGAGAGCCACCCGCATGATGTTTTAGATGTAGCAGATGCCCCTAACTACTATCGGAGTCGGTAATGGTTGACATTGAAATATCGCCCGGAAAACGTGCTCGCACCGCTTACTCATTTGATGACATTTCGATAGTTCCATCGCGTCGCACCCGCGAACCCAATGAGGTTTCTACCGCCTGGCAGATTGATGCCTACAAATTTGAACTGCCTTTGTTGGCAGCTCCCATGGACTCAGTTGTTTCCCCGGAAACCGCAATCGCAATCGGAAAACTTGGGGGATTGGGTGTTCTAAATCTTGAAGGATTATGGACTCGATATGAGAATCCGAAAATTCAATTGGGTGAGATTTCATCTATTCCAGCAGATCAAGCAACTCGTCGTATGCAGGAGCTTTATAAAGCACCAATTCGCCCAGAGTTAATTAAACAACGTATTGCAGAAATCCGCGCGGCTGGCGTAACTGTTGCGGGAGCTCTTTCACCACAACGTACCGCTGAATTTCATAAAGCGGTTATTGATGCAGGGGTAGATATATTTGTTATTCGCGGTACAACAGTCAGTGCAGAACATGTTTCAAAAGCAAATGAGCCGTTAAATTTAAAGAAATTTATTTATGATTTAGATGTCCCGGTAATTGTTGGCGGTTCTGCTACCTCGCAAAGCGCTTTGCACTTAATGCGCGCTGGCGCAGCTGGTGTATTAGTTGGATTTGGTGGCGGTGCTGCACATACGACTCGTCAGGTTTTGGGAATTTCAGTTCCGATGGCAACCGCTGTTGCAGATGTTGCCGCTGCTCGTCGTGAATACCTTGATGAATCCGGCGGGCGTTATGTTCATGTAATTGCCGATGGTTCAGTAGGTAAGAGCGGAGATATCGCAAAAGCTATTGCTTGTGGCGCCGATGCGGTGATGTTGGGTTCACCTTTAGCACGGGCTGAAGAATCACCCGGACGTGGTTGGCATTGGGGATCAGAGGCCCATCACCCAGAGGTTCCGAGAGGTGCGCGGGTTCATGTGGGAACTGCTGGATCGCTAGAGGAGATTTTGCTTGGACCTTCACATTCCGCAGATGGAAATATGAATCTTTTTGGGGCGCTTCGTCGCGCAATGGCAACCTGTGGTTACTCTGATTTGAAAGAGTTCCAACGTGTTGAAGTGGTTTTAAATAGAGCGTAAATGAGAAATCAAAGTAATCACGTTCTAGTAGTTGATTTCGGCGCCCAGTACGCCCAGCTCATCGCAAGACGGGTAAGACAGGCCAATGTTTACAGCGAGATTGTTCCCTCCACTATGCCGGTTGAAGAGATACTGGCTAGAAATTCAAAGGCCATAATTCTTTCTGGCGGTCCATCCTCTGTATATGCCGATAGTGCGCCAAAGATTGATCCAAAACTTTTTGAATATGAAATTCCGGTATTTGGTATTTGTTATGGTTTTCAAGCCATGGCTCAAGCTTTAGGTGGCGAGGTTGCCAAAACTGGTAAATCTGAATTTGGACGAACAGCTTTAGTTGCTGAAAATAATTCCAAAATATTCTCAGGGCTGCCGACCAATTTCAATGTCTGGATGAGTCATGGCGATAGCGTTAAGAACCCACCGCAAGGGTTTAAAACTATTGGATTTACGACAGATACTCCAGTTGCCGCCTTTGAAAATGAATCAGGTTTGCTCGCCGGCGTCCAATTTCATCCCGAGGTTCTGCATTCTGAACATGGTCAAGAAATATTAAGGCGTTGGCTAATTGATGTTGTTAAATGCAAACCAACTTGGACCTCAGAGAACATTGTCGAGAATGAATTAATAAATATTAAATCTCAAGTCGAGCAAAAGGCTGTTATTTGTGGCTTATCTGGCGGTGTTGATTCTGCGGTGGCAGCCGCTTTGGTACAAAAAGCTGTAGGAAATCAACTCACCTGTGTATTTGTAGATCATGGCTTGTTGCGTCACGGCGAAGCTGAGCAGGTAGAGCGTGATTTTGTAGCAGCGACCGGAGTTAAATTGATGGTGGTTGATGCCAAACAACGATTCCTGAATGCGTTAAAAGGAGTTGTGGATCCTGAGGAAAAACGCAAAATAATTGGCCGGGAATTTATCCGAGTTTTCGAAACCGCCGCTAAGGAAATCTCTCAAAATCAAAAAGTAGATTTCTTAGTTCAAGGTACTTTGTATCCTGATGTCGTTGAATCAGGTGGCGGAACTGGTACTGCAAATATAAAGTCCCATCACAATGTTGGTGGGCTTCCTGATGATTTAGAGTTTTCGTTAATTGAACCTTTACGAACATTATTCAAAGATGAGGTTCGCGAAGTTGGATTAAAGCTGGGGCTACCGGAGGCGATAATTTGGCGCCAACCATTTCCCGGTCCCGGTTTAGCTATTCGAATAGTCGGAGAAGTTACTGAAGAAAGACTTAAAATCCTGCGCTCGGCCGACTTAATTGCGCGTGAAGAATTACAATCAGCTGGTCTAGATCGAGAGATTTGGCAATGCCCAGTTGTATTACTCGCAGATGTCAGAAGCGTCGGAGTGCAAGGCGATGGCAGAACTTATGGTCATCCGATTGTGCTTCGTCCCGTTTCAAGTGAGGATGCAATGACAGCAGATTGGTCACGCGTTCCATATGAGGTCTTAGCAAAGATCTCAAACCGTATAACCAATGAGGTGCGAGAAGTGAATCGGGTAGTTCTTGATGTAACTTCAAAGCCGCCGGGAACCATTGAGTGGGAATAGCAGAAAAGGGATTTAGATAAATGAAGAAAATAGCGGTAGTAGCGCTAGCTACGCTATTTAGCTCCCTATTGGTATTTCCATCGGCATCTCATGCTGAGGCTAAAAAAGTAAATTCCAATAATG
>JBDKIY010000058.1:0-6396 GCA_039796875.1 Actinomycetota bacterium | reverse complement strand
GCTGCAACCTGACGAGTGTGATTTGATTGAACTCCGCCAATTGAAACCAACGTATCGCATCCGGTGGCAAGCGCTTCCGCCGCTAAGTATTCGAGTTTGCGTGTTTTATTACCACCGTATGCGAGCCCCGAATTAACATCTTCACGTTTGGCCCAAATTTCCACTTTGCCACCGAGGTAATCGGTTAGGCGGTCCAGACGTTGCAGGGGAGAAGCTCCGAAAGTTAACTTCTCTTTAGGAAAGGATTCGAGTTTGGCTCTAGTCATGACCGGATCCTCTCACGATCAAACAAAAATATTAATCTCTCGTTTTCAAATTCAATTAATAACACATAATTATTAACGCTAAAGATTCTTTGATATACAGCAGCAAGTGACAAACATGAGAAGTAAAGAATTAGAGCAATCCTGGTGGACGATACTGGGATCGAACCAGTGACCCCTTCCATGTCAAGGAAGTGCGCTACCGCTGCGCTAATCGTCCATATTTAGTTTTGAAACAAAATCTATCGAGGTGGAGACGGGATTTGAACCCGTGTAGCGGGATTTGCAGTCCCGAGCCTCGCCTCTCGGCCACTCCACCAAACTTTTGCGTTGTCATTACAAAGGTCGAAGTTCACATCCGAGCGGACGACGGGGGTCGAACCCGCGACCTGAACCTTGGCAAGGTTCCGCGCTACCAACTGCGCTACGTCCGCATTCATCAAGCTGGAGTCTTTTGGGACAGCCGCCTTGAGAGGGCGAAATCTATCGCAACTTGGAGTAATCGCCCAAGTCGATGTGCTGGATAAACGCGATAGCGTCGGGGCTATGGAATCGCTGTTCTGGATGGGTGGAAAGTTGGCCACTGGCCTAGAACTCATCACTGACGATATCCAGGCGTTGAGAGAGCCAGGTTCATGGGCAGTTGTCGGCAGCTTTGAGTCCAACTGGATTCTGGCCAAGTTCACCAAGGTAGAAACAGCATCATCATTACTGGACTTCGACTCAGGCAGATCCTGGAATCCAATTGCAATTGAAAATTGGGTTAGCAGTTTTTCTAGCTCTGAATATATTGAATATGTAGAGTCGATAAAGAATCACATAGCTGAGGGAGATGTCTATCAAGTAAATGCATGTCGAATTTTGCAGGCTGAGAATTTTAAGAATTTGTCGTTGCTGGAATTGGCGAAAAATATTTCACGTGCCAATCCCGCGCCCTTTGCTAGCTACCTCTCGATACCGGGACTTGAGTTGGCGTCTGCATCGCCAGAGAGATTTATTTCTTTAAAGAACAGAAAAATTATTTCTAGCCCAATTAAAGGAACCTCTGCAACTCAAACTTTCTTAGAAAAAGATGAAGCGGAAAATCTAATGATTGTTGACTTGATCAGGAACGATATTGGGATGGTTGCAAAAACGGGTTCTATTTCAACCCCTAGGTTGCTTGCCACTGAAAAACATCCAGGTTTGTTCCACTTGGTTTCAGATATCGAAGGTGAGTTGAGAGATGACCTTGATGTTGTCGATTTACTGAAAGCCACCATGCCACCTGGGTCGGTAAGTGGCGCGCCAAAGAGCTCCGCGTTGCGGATTATTAAAGATTATGAGGGAGTGAGAGGTCCGTACTGTGGTGCGATTGGATGGGTCGAAAATGGGAACGCAGAGTTGGCGGTCGGAATTAGAACTTTTTGGCAGGAATCAGACTCATTCCTGAAATTCGGCACTGGCGCTGGAATAACGTGGGGGAGTGTTCCGCTGCAGGAGTGGGAAGAAACAGAGTTGAAGGCCAAGAGATTGATTTCCATTGCTGCTGGTCAGATTGAAGGACTTGATGAGAATTTGGCATAACGGTTTACTAGTTGAAAGTTTAGAAATGCCGGCAGTAGGCGCTGCCTGGTTAATGGGCGATGGTGCATTCGAAACCGTGAGAACCTATTCTGGAAAACCTTTTGCTTTGGAGTTGCACCTGAAAAGATTGGAAGAATCTTTGGTGTATCTAGGGATTCCATTTTCAAAAAGAGATGAAATTGCCAAAGGAGTAACTGAGGTAGTGACAGCCAACCCGGTTGAACCACATGGTCGACTGCGCATAACAGTTTTTTCTGATGGACAAACTTTGATAACTCACATTCCGTATGAGGCAAAGAATGAGAGCGCAACTCTGGCTCGATACCCCAAGATCAAGAGCTCTACCTACTCAATTGCAAACACTAAAAGTGCTTCATACGCCGAAAATTTCCGGGCGATTCGGTTGGCGCAGAATCGCGGCTTCACCGACGCCCTGTTTATAAATGAACGAGAGGAAGTCGTGGAAAGTACGGTCGCTAATGTTCTCGTCTACCGCGATGGCGATTGGTTTACTCCAAAGTTAGATAGCGGGTGCCTGCCTGGTGTCACCAGAGCCTTGCTCATCGAGAATTTTGGAGTAAGGGAAGAGATCATTCACGAAGCAGAGCTAAAGGAAGCTGAGTCGGTTGCCCTGGTTTCTAGTTTGCGTGAAGTAGTGGCCGTTGAGAAATACGAGAGCATTCTTTATCCAAGTTTTAAGCCCTTGCAGCAATTGCAGACTTTATTTAGTAATTGGATTCAGGCTAAAATCGGGTTATGAACTTCCGCCAGCAAATCAAGAGCACACCCTACGGCTCTCTAATTTGGCGGATCTTTGTTGGTGTAATTGGCGGATTAATAACAATCGTTGGAACTGTCTTTCTCTTTGCGCCAGGTCCAGGCTTGTTAGTGTTACTAGCTGGACTAGGTATTTTGGCGTCGGAGTTTGCGTGGGCATCCAGAGCAATCTTAAAAACTAAAACAATTGCGGCGAATGCTGCCAATAAAGTAGGCATTCCGCTTTGGTTGAAATATCTAATGGCCGCCGGCTTCACCGCAGTTTCAATCATTGTTATTGCGATTTACTTCGCTTAAGGCTCTTTAGTACTCATATTCTTCGTGGCTTTTGGTAATCTGCCCACGTGAGTAATCAAATTCAGGTCACGGTCGACAATCAACCCAAGACGGTTGCGTTCGATGCTAAACCGACTTTGATTTTCGAAGAGCTTTATCCAGAACGCATGAAGCCGGGCGCACAAGCGATCGTAGTTTGCAAAATAAACGGAGTTCTCCGGGATTTGTGGACAGAGTTAAATGATGGCGATGTTATTGAATCGGTAAGCGTTGACTCAGAGGAAGGGCTCATGGTGCTGCGGCACTCTACGGCCCATGTGTTAGCTCAAGCCGTTCAGGAAATCTTTCCGCAGACCAGACTCGGTATTGGTCCGCCAATTAAAGATGGTTTCTACTATGACTTTGATCCAGAAAGACCATTCAATCCGGATGATTTGATCAAGTTGGAATCTGCGATGAAAAAAATCATTAAGGATGGTCAGCGTTTTAAGCGTCGGCCAATTAGCGATGCAGATGCGCTAAAAGAACTGGCTCATGAACCGTACAAGTGCGAATTGGTTAAGTTGAAATCCTCGGATGCGGCTGAAGGTGCCAGTGTTGAAGTTGGAGCAGGAGAGCTAACCATTTACGACAATTTGGGTCGTGATGGAAAAGCTGTTTGGGGTGATCTATGCAGAGGCCCTCATCTGCCATCCACGAAATTTATTCCGGCCTATAAATTGATGCGCAGTGCTGGTGCGTATTGGCGTGGTTCTGAGAAGAATCCAATGTTGCAAAGAATTTATGGAACCGCATGGCCATCACAAGAGGAATTAGATAATTACCTTCATCTTCTTGCAGAGGCCGAGAAGCGCGATCATCGAAGATTAGGCGCAGAGTTAGATCTATTTTCTTTTCCGGAGGAAATCGGTTCAGGACTTGCGGTCTTCCATCCAAAGGGCGGAATTATCCGTCGAGCGATGGAGGATTACTCTCGCAAACGCCACGAAGAAGAGGATTACCAGTTTGTTTATTCGCCGCACCTAACTAAGGCTGCTCTATTTGAGACCTCTGGCCATTTGCAGTGGTACGCCGAGGGTATGTATCCGCCGATGGTCATGGATGAGGAATTAAATGCTGATGGCACTGTGAAGAAAGCCGGCCAGAAGTACTACATGAAACCAATGAATTGCCCATTCCATAATTTGATTTTTCAATCATCTTCCAAGTCATATCGAGATTTGCCATTAAGACTCTTTGAGTTTGGAACTGTTTATCGTTATGAGAAATCTGGCGTCGTACATGGAATTACTAGAGCACGTGGTTTTACTCAAGATGATGCACATATTTACTGTACTAAAGAACAAATGGCCGCTGAGTTAGATAGTTTGTTGACCTTCGTTTTGAACTTACTAAGGGATTACGGATTAGAGGATTTCTATCTCGAGTTATCAACTAGAAATCCAGAGAAATCAGTTGGATCTGATTCGGATTGGGAAGCGGCCACAGAGTCGTTGCGTCAAGCCGCAGAGAAACAGAATTTGGAGTTAGTACTTGATCCGGGCGGTGCGGCCTTCTATGGGCCAAAGATTTCGGTTCAAGCAAAAGATGCGATCGGTAGAACTTGGCAAATGTCTACCATTCAAGTGGATTTTCAATTGCCACAAAGATTTGATTTGGGGTACACCGCAAGTGATGGATCAAGGCAACAACCGGTAATGATTCATCGAGCGCTTTTCGGATCCATTGAGAGATTCTTTGGCGTATTAACAGAGCATTATGCGGGAGCTTTCCCGCCGTGGCTTGCGCCGGTACAGGTAAGAGCTATTCCAGTTGCCGAGGCATTTAATGAATATCTCTCTGAAATAGTTAAGAAAATGAAACATGCTGGCATCCGCGCGGAGCTTGATGCATCTGATGATCGTATGCAGAAAAAGATCCGCAACGCCCAAACCGAGAAAATTCCTTTCATGATGATTGCGGGTGAAGAGGATCAAAAGGCTGGTGCGGTGTCTTTTAGATACCGCAATGGTGAGCAGAGAAACGGAATCCCGGTCGAGGATGCCATCGCAGAGATTTTGAATGCTGTGAAAACCAGAGTTCAGATATAAAAGATGAGCACAAGTGAAATAACCGGTGGCGCAGGAATGCCAGATCGGTGGGAGCGCTTGTGGACTCCACATCGAATGGCTTATCTGGAAGGCGAGAACCGACCAAAACCAAATAATGATGTGCCTTGTCCTTTTTGCTCAATCCCGAGCAAGAGCGATGAGGAAGCCCTAATTGTGGCGCGGGGACAAGAGGTTTATGCGGTTTTGAATCTTTACCCTTACAACGCTGGACATTTATTGGTTTGTACAAAGCGTCACGTTGCTGATTTAACTGAACTTACTGAATCAGAGCGAAATGAAATGCAGGCTTTCACATCTCATGCAATGGTTACGCTGCGGAAAGTATCAAACTGTGGTGGTTTCAATATCGGTCTAAATCAAGGTGCATTATCCGGCGCCGGCGTTGCTGATCATATTCACCAACATGTTGTGCCGCGATGGTTTGGGGACTCAAATTTTATGCCAATCATTGGACAAACTAAAGTGCTGCCAAAACTACTAACGCAAACCCGCGATGAAATCGCTAGTGCCTGGTAATCAAATTAATATATTTTTGAATTTCACTTATTCCAAATTTCCGGTTGCCGCCGAGAGGTAATGCCGGCACAAATAAACCTTCCGAAAAACCCTCTGCGCCAAACTCGCTTAGTTGTTCTTCATACTCTTCCCTGAAATCTGAGACGAGACCAATCATTTCTTCGTCAGCCGGGTAAGTGCGGAGCTCAGGTTGGGAGTAATCGTGAATCATCAAATCATGCAAAGAAATCAAACCCGTAGGTTCGCCCACTTCATCATGCAAGACCAAAAATGGTGTTGCAACCTGTTCTAGTACTCTTGTTGCAATCAAAACTATGTCATCAAAATCTGTTTCACTAAATTCTAAGCCATTCACAATAACCATTCTTGGAAATTGACGTTCGGCAAGATATTGCCAAAACTGGATCATGCTTTTTGAGACACCTGTCTTAGCATTTATGACTAGAGCGGAAGCATCAATTGGGGTTAGTAGAGCAGGTAAGTCATTAGTCTCTTCAGTCAATTCCAAGGTTTCAATCGGGCCAAGAAAATTCATAGCTACCGATTTAACGTTGGCGCTGGTGTGCCCAACTATTAACCAACGAGCCTGATTATTAATACGGCTTTCCTGCTCAATAGTGGTTGCTGGCACTTGGAAAGCCTACGATGTGCCTGATGATTCAGAATAGATTTCGCGGACAAGTCACAGCTCTTATTTCGCCAATTGCCAAAGCGATGCTGAATATGGGATTGACGCCAAACGCGATTACGACAATTGGCGCTTTAGGCGGGTCAATCTCTGCAATCTATTTCTTTTCATCTGGAGATTTCTTTATTGGCACTCTTGTAGTTTCAGCCTTTGTTTTAAGTGATCTTTTTGATGGCACGATGGCGCGTCTTTCAAATAC
>JBDKIY010000057.1:0-6401 GCA_039796875.1 Actinomycetota bacterium | reverse complement strand
CATTAGTAACTGTGAGAGATAAATCTGGTGCGGTTAAGTTTGAAGGACCAGTGCCTTTCTTGCCACAGGATGCCAACCTAACTTCGATTGGTGCCATCAAAGTTCCCGATATGAACCCACAGATTGGTTTTGTTTCCTCATTCTTACCAACCGCAGCACGTGATGAAGTGCGCGGTGGCTTTTCATCATTCCCAGAGCTATTAGATCCAAGGTTGTTGTTCTCGGTATGGCAAGGTGATTTAGGAATGGACTCTGGTGTTCCGCAATCGGTTTATCGCATCAATACCGATGAGATGGAGCGAATTGGTTTGTGGGCCCTACGAGTTGGTGAGAGTTATGAGTTCGAGGTGGGTTCCATCACATTTAACGGTGTAGTTCCTTGGGTAAACCTGCAGGTAGTTAGAGATCCAGGTAAGCAGTACGCACTATTTGGAAGTATTCTCGCCATCATTGGATTGATGGTTTCACTCTTTGTAAGACAACGACGGATCTGGGTACGGGAAGTAAACGGAAAAATCGAGGTCGCAGGTTTGGCGCTAAACAGATTGCCAGGCTTAGAGGAGGAAATTAATCGCATGGTGAAGGAGTTGAAATGACAAAGAGCGATTGGGCATATCTCTCTAATGATTTGATTTATGTCGCAGCATTTCTCTTTACCATTTCATTTATCGTCTACACCTACGAGACCGCTTTTGCAGTGCGGGCAATCAAGGAAGAGAACAGCAAAACCTTAGATCGCACTAAAACTTTAAAGTCCAGCAAGATTGCTACCGGAGTATTTCTGGCCTCAACCATCGCGCTGGCTCTTGGTGTAATTAGCCGCGGAATCTCTGCAGAGCGAATTCCACTTGGCAATATGTATGAGTACTCCATCACTGGAGCTTTAACTTTCACTCTGGCTTACTTAATTGTGGGACTAAAGCATGATCTGCGTTGGCTGGGGCTACCAATTTCAATTCTGATTCTTCTAATTTTGGGAACCGCAATTACTCTGCTTTATAGACCAAGTGCGCCATTGGTTCCAGCTTTGAAGTCAATCTGGTTAGTGATTCATGTATCGGCAGCGATTCTTTCTGGTGGCGTATTTCTTCTATCCAATACGGTAGCCGGAACTTATTTATGGCTAGATCGCATGGAGCGAAAAGGTGAGCGCACCCCGTTTGCAAAACGTTTGCCATCACTTGAAACCTTGGATCAACTTTCCTACCGCTTGGTGGCATTTGTATTCCCACTTTGGACCTTTGCGGTAATTGCCGGCGCTATTTGGGCAGAAGCTGCCTGGGGTAGATATTGGGGCTGGGATCCAAAGGAAACTTGGGCCTTTATCACCTGGATTCTTTATGCGGCTTACCTGCATGCTCGAGTAACCGCTGGATGGAAGGGCCGCAAAGCTGCCTGGCTATGTTTATTAGCGGGTTCTACCTATTTGTTTAATTATGTTTATGTAAACGTCTGGGGAACTGGACGTCATACTTACAGCGGTCTGTAATTAAATCAGCGGGCAGTTAAACGCAGATTAGGTAATTCAGGCGCTGGGATTCGTGCCTTAATCTCATCAACGAAATCTGGGATTGATTGATCATGCGAGTTCCACATTTCGCGTGCAGTAACGATTTCTTCATGGGTGCGTCCGATGAAGTTCCACCACATCAGGATTTTCTCGTCAAAAGGCTTCCCACCCAGTAAGAGAAAATGTTTCTCGCTGCTGGATTTGATCTCTGCATTTGTGTTACCGGTTGGAATGTATGCCAATTCGCCAAACCCAAGACTCTGATCGTTTATTTCAAAGCTTTCGCCAACATTTAAAACACCATATTCGTAATTGCTATTTAGTTCTAATTGAACATAATCGCTGTTAGTCAAGAACTCGGCACCGACCAATTCGCTAAATACTTTGGCCTCCGATTTCAGCTTTTTATACTCCCCGATAAAAACCTTAGTTTTCACACCATCCAAATCTTGAGTGGGCAGCTCAGAAAAGTGTTCAAAGAAAGGTGCTTGATTGCGGTTTTCATCAGGCAGCGCAATCCAAAGTTGAACACCGTGCATATTGCTATTTGATTCCAAAGATTGTTCGGAGTGCGCTATTCCTCGTCCAGCTGTCATCAAATTGAGCTGTGCTGGGTTAATCTCTTGATGCGTGCCAAGTGAGTCGTTATGCATTATTCGACCATCAAACAACCAAGTTACGGTTTGCAGTCCCATATGAGGATGTGCGCCAATAGTCATTCCTGTTACTTGAGTAGTAGGTCCGTAATGATCTACAAAGCACCAAGCGCCAATCATTCTCAAGTTTTTATGTGGCAAGGTGCGCCTGACATCAACCTCAGTTCTAGTGGTTAGCTTTACAACTCGGGGTTGCAAGATCGAAAAACCTGAACAGACCTCTTCGTTCTTAACCTCGTCTCTGTCGGTTCTAATGCTCATTAAAGGCCAAACTTTGCGCGCTCTGCTTCATCAACCAAATAAAGATACTTGTCGGGGTTCTTACTAATGAACTTGGAAACAAAAGGACAGTAAGGCGCAACCATTAACTTCTTTGCGGCTGCATCATCGAGCGCATACTCAATCAGGGCGGTTCCTAAGCCTTTGCCGCCGAACTTGGGATCTATCTCAGTGTGCGGGAAAACCATTGTTGCGCCGCGCATTTTGTAATCAGCAAACCCTGCTAACTCCCCATCGCTAAAGATTTCAAAGCGGCTTAATTCACTGTTTAACAAAACTGAAGTTCCCATATACGCACAGTATCAAACAGTCATTTTTTGGGCATTTGCTCTGAAATACTTCGCCAAGTGGAGAACGGAAGTGGCGCTTCCAAAGTACAAAAATCTTCACTTGGAACCGGCGAAACTAGGCCCCATTTATTTGGGGCCTTAGTTGTATTCACAGCCTTGATTACTCACAAAGATAAACTTCTTACTTTTTTGGATTACAGAGAGATTAAAACTTCGCACACCGAGCCGGCGTTGTGTAGTGGCAGCACATTAACTTTCGCCAAGTTAGGGGTGCGGGTTCGATTCCCGTCGCCGGTTCGGCATAATTGGTGTGTGACCTCAAATGTTAAAGTAATCGAACTACAGCCTGATCAATGGACTCGTTTGAGAGATCTGCGATTAGCGGCGCTGGCAGAGAGCCCAGAGAATCTTTCGGGAAAACTTGAAGAAGAGAAAAACTTTACTGAAGCGCAATGGCGTGAAGGTTTCAATAAGCTCACATATCTTGTGGCATCTATTGATGGTAATGATGTTGGAATGATCAATGTCGAAAATCTAAAAGGTGATTTTGGTGCCACCTGTTGGTTAGGTGGTTTGTGGCTAAATCCAAAATATCGTGGTCAAGGTGTGGCTCGTGCGCTCTTTGATTACATGGATTCAGTCGCAAAAGAAAAGGATTGGGTAGTTCAAGGATTAGGGGTAATGGAGACGAACTCCAATGCGATTACCGCTTTTGAAAAATTTGGTTTTGTACGAATGGGCGAACCACAGGAAAGCCGTGGCAAGCCAGGTTACTTTTATTATCGAATGATTAAAGCGTTATAGCTTTTTTAGAAAATCCGGGTTGTCATCCGGCGGAATGATTTTGCCTTTGCGACGACCGCGGCCATTTCCTTTTGGTCGACCCGCAATAATCCAAGCTAGAGAGCCAATTCCGGGCACAAAAATAATGATTACCAGCCAAGCCCATTTAGGCAGGCTGCGGATTTGGGACTCTGGGGTGCGTGAGCAATCGATGATGCTGTAGATCATTAACGCCAAGATGATTATGGTGGCGATTACTGCGTAGCGGACCATGGTGTGATTTTAGCGTGCGATGAGCCAGGCCGCTAAAGAAAGAGCTAGGCCGTAGATGATTTGAATTCTTCCAGTATTTGCTAAAAGTTGGATTAAAGCTGGGCCGCTAGCACCGTTACTTACCGCGCGCACAGATTTTGAGATTAATGGAAGTGCGACTAATCCCAGTAAATAGAAGAAAGAGAAGAAGGAGAGCGCGACGCTAATTACGAGAGAAAAGAAGAGCAACCACTTATATAAATCTCTGGTGCCTTTATCGCCCATCACTACCGCTAAAGTTTTTTTGTTTGCGACCGCATCTTTTTCTAAATCACGTAAATTGTTTAAAACTAAAATCGCGCAAGCTAGTGCGCCCATAGCAAATGAGGCAAGAACTACTTCGCGGGAAACTGATTCCACTTGGATGTAATAAGTTCCGATAGTTGCAACCAGGCCAAAGAAAACAAATACTGAAATCTCACCCATTGCCATATAGCCGTAGGGCTTTGGTCCGCCGGTATAAGTCCAGGCCGCAACAATTGCGAGCGCTCCTACGATTAATAACAACCAAGAGGTGCGGGAAGAAATTACAACTCCTGCAATGGCGGCAATTCCAAAAGAGATGATCGCAGCTTTCTTAACCGCATCAGGGGTTGCGACACCGGAGCCAACTAAACGCATTGGACCAACGCGATCTGCATCAGTTCCTTTAACTCCATCGGAGTAATCGTTGGCGTAGTTGACGCCGATTTGAAGTGCAAGTGCGACAACTAGGGCTAGAAAAGTATTGAATAAAGAGGCGTTGTAGCCGGCAAAAGCGGTGCCCACGATTACCGGTGCAATAGCGGCGGGCAGGGTTTTAGGACGGGCCCCGGCAATCCATTGTTCACGCGTGGTCATCAGCAAGCTTCTTTCGATCTGGTTTTCCAATACCTAAGTATGGAATAGCAACCACTTTTATCAGCTGCTTTGGCGAGGTGTGTGCTCCAAATTTTTCTTTTAACTTACTTTGAATGTTAGAGAGCTCAAGCTCCAAAGTCGTAGCGATACAAAGTTGTTCGCCCCATTCTTTATCAAGCTTGGCAAAAGCCACAATCTCAGGGGATTGAAACTCATTTTGCAGGAAGGATTCAACTGCGCTGAGAGAAATCTTTTCACCACCCGAGATAATTTGATCATCAGCTCTTCCTAAAACAATAATTTTGTCATCCTCGATGGCACCCAAATCATTGGTAATAAACCATCCATCTTCGTATGCAAGTGGAGCATCCATGTATCCCATAGCTAATTGGGGAGCGCGCAGCGCAATGTGTTGGTTGCGGATTTCAACTTGTACGCCTTCAAGTGGTGTGCCGTTGTAGATCAATCCGCCACAGGTTTCTGTCATGCCATAGGTTGCGATGATATTTATGCCGGATGCGATTGCCTGTCGGTAAAGATTATTATCAAGTGGTCCGCCGCCTACCAATACCGCGGTGCATTTTTTCAAGTGATTAAACAAAACTTCATCACCGTTGAGTGCACGATGCAATTGGGTAGGAACAATTGCGGTGTAATCAGCGGTTGATTCAACACCGACTGGCGTGGTTCCTAATTCAATAGAACGGATTAAAACATTTAACCCAGCGATGTGATTGGTAGGCAATAACAAAGACCAACGCTGTCCAACTGTTGCGCTCAAATATTTATGAGTTGCGCGAGTGCTAGCTAATAAAGCTTGGGAGGTAAGCAAAACTGATTTGGGGTTTCCGGTAGATCCAGAGGTAGTAACAATCAAGCAAACCTGGGGGTCTACTTCAGTTTCTGCTATTGGGGCGGTTGAGAGCGCAGGGCCATCACCTTTAAGGGAGTGCAGCAATGCATCGAGTAATTGTGGGGTCGACCACGAAGTATCGATGGTGCGCACTTTTCGCTTTACCGCTGAAACCATAACCACCGTAGGGTATGCCATATGAGCAAGCCGATTAAGCGTGAACCAGGCAGCCGCACCATCCCGCAATGGCAGATCGGTGCCGGGGCAGAGAATTTCACTGATGTGCGTTATGAAGTTGCCGAAGGAATGGCAAAAATAACAATCAATCGCCCACAGGTACGTAATGCATTCCGTCCTGAAACTTTGGCGGAGTTACAACAAGCATTTAATTTTGCTCGCGATGATGATCAGATCGGAGTAATTATTTTCACCGGTGAAGGTGATGAAGCATTCTGTTCTGGTGGCGATATTTCAGTGCGCGGTGATGATGGATATATCGGCAGCGACAACGTTGGTAAAAAAGGAATTGGTCGCTTAAATGTTCTTGATCTACAAATTCAGATTCGTCGCACACCAAAACCTGTAATTGCCATGGTTGCTGGATGGGCAATCGGTGGTGGACATGTTTTGCATGTGGTTTGTGACATCACGGTTGCAGCTGACAATGCAAAGTTTGGTCAGACCGGACCGATGGTTGGATCTTTTGATGGCGGATATGGTGCAGGTTTGTTAGCGCGCCATGTTGGACAGAAGAAAGCGCGCGAGATTTGGTTTATGTGTCGTCAATATGATGCCAAAGAAGCACTGGAAATGGGATTGGTAAATACCGTTGTTCCAGTAAAAGAGTTAGAGGCAGAAACTGTTTCTTGGGCGCGTGA
>JBDKIY010000056.1:0-6476 GCA_039796875.1 Actinomycetota bacterium | reverse complement strand
TCACTACAAACCTTTGGTGGCTCTGGCTTCACACAGGATTGGCCACTTGAGCAGTATGTGCGCGATGCAAAGATTGATACTTTGTATGAAGGCACAACTGCGATTCAAGGTTTGGATTTCTTCTTCCGCAAAATCATCAAAGATAACGGCCGTGCGCTAACCAAACTTGCTAAGGAAATTGGCAAGGTCGCTGCAAGTGGTGGCAACAACGCAACTGAGAAAGCGGCGCTGGCTAAAGCTTTGGAGGATATGCAGGGAATTATTGGTGCGCTGGTGGCACATGCTATGGCGAGCCAAGAAAATCCAGAGGAGATTTACAAATGCGGTCTTAACACCTCTCGCCTTTTGATGGCGGTTGGTGATGTGATCATCTCTTGGTTGTTGCTACGTCAAGCAGATATTGCTGCTGAAAAGATTGGCTCTGCATCTGCCAAAGATAAAGATTTCTATGAAGGAAAGATTGCGGCATCGCGCTACTTCATTCATAACTTCTTGCCTTTAATCGCTGCCACCCGCGCCATTGTGGAGCGGGAAGATGGCGAAATCATGAAGGTTTCGGAGGCCGCTTTCTAATTGCCGGTAGGCTGCCCGGGTGTTCAACAAACTCCGCGGTGAGATTTACCTATTTTTAGGGGCTTTTCTCTTTGCCTTTAACGGCATCATCTCCAAAATTGTTTTGATTGATGATGAATTATCGGCCTGGCGCCTAACTCAAATCCGTACCGGTGGGGCTTTTGTTTTGCTCTTTGCCATCTACTTTATTTTCCGGCGCAGCGAATTAAAGGCAACCAAAGCTGAACTGCCCTGGTTGTTGGCCTTTGGCGCGGTCGGTGTGACCTTTGTGCAGGCTTTTTACTTTGTAGCGATTGAGCGGATGTATGTCGGGGTCGCGCTGCTAATTGAGTTCACCGCACCGATTTGGATTTTGTTGTTCTTAAGGTTTGTCTTGAAAAAACATGTGCCTAGCTCACTTTGGTACGCCATATTGTTGAGCTTCTCTGGTCTCTTAATGATTACTCAGATTTGGAATGGTTTAACGCTTGATCAAATCGGTTTGATCGCCGCCTTTATCGATGCTTTTGCTTTGGCGGGATACTTCTTGATTGCAGATCGTTTGGGTAAAACTAAATCCAGCGCTGCAATCACGGTGTGGGGCTTTGGAGTATCAAGTGCGCTGCTGTTTTTTGTATTACCGGTGTGGAGCTATCCCACCGAGGTTTTCACTAAGGATTTAGCTTTGTTGGGCCGCTTTAGTGAGTACACACTTCCTGGTTGGGTATTAATTCTTTGGATTGTGGTGATGGGAACAATCGCGCCTTATCTATTTGTGGTCAGCGGGTTGAAATTAATGTCCGCATCGACGGCCAGCATCTTTGGCATGATCGAGCCGGTACTAGCTGGAATGTTTGCCTGGTGGTGGCTGAGTGAAAGTCTCAATGGCATTCAACTCATCGGGTGTGTAGTGGTAATTGTCGGTATCTTTATCGCTGATAAAGCCCGATCGAAGGCAGGCGCACATTGAGTAATGAATTTGATGCGATTTTCGCAGCCAATCAAGAGTATGCAAACTCCTTTAAATCCAGTGATTTAACCGGTCGCGCAGCGCAAGGCCTTGCGATTGTTACCTGTATGGATTCTCGTATTGATCCACTGCGCGTAGTGGGAATGAAATCAGGGGATGCCAAGATTTTGCGTAACGCAGGTGCGCGCGTAACTGATGACGTGCTGCGTACTTTGATTCTTGCTACCCACTTATTAAATGTAAAAAGAGTTTTGGTAATGCCGCACACCGATTGTCGAATGGCGAGCGGAACAGAGGAGCAGGTACACCAAGCAATCTTTGATGCATCCGGGGTTGATACCCGTTCTATTGAAATTAGAACTGTTACTGATCAAAAAGCAGCTTTAGAAAAAGATGTAACGCGAATCCGTACCTATCCATTACTACCAAAGGATTTAGAGGTTGTGGGAGCGGTTTTTGATGTTAAGAGTGGAAAGCTAGAAAAGCTTTTTTAATTATCTTTAACAAACTTCTCGGGCGATGAGTATTTCGGTGCGATATCGCCAAACTTTGCAAAGTGTAGAAGTGATGCCACAGTAACCGTGCGGGTAGGTCCGTTACGGTGCTTAGCAACAATTAGATCTGCTTCGCCAGAGCGATTTTGTGAGTCATACATATCATCGCGGTGTAACAAGATAACCACGTCAGCATCCTGCTCGATAGAACCAGATTCACGAAGATCAGAGAGCATCGGCTTCTTATCGGAGCGCTGCTCGGGGGAACGGTTTAGCTGTGAGATAGCGATGACTGGAACATTTAACTCTTTGGCTAACAGCTTTAATTGACGGGAAAACTCAGAGACCTCTTGTTGACGATTTTCTACCCGCTTGCCGGAGGTCATGAGCTGGAGGTAATCGATTACAACTAACTTCAAATCGTGGCGCTGCTTTAAACGACGGGCTTTAGCGCGGATCTCCATCATGGAAAGGTTGGGGGAATCATCAATAAATAGCGGTGCTTCGCTGATTTCACCCATACGGCGGGCTAAGCGGCCCCACTCCTCATCACTCAATGTTCCAGAGCGGATGTTGTTGAGTGCAACGCGAGCTTCGGCAGAGAGCATACGCATCGTAATTTCAGAGCGGCTCATTTCTAGAGAAAAAATAACGGAGCAATCACCATTGTGAATTGCGGCGTGACGTGCGATATCCAAACCAAGTGTTGATTTACCAACCGCAGGACGTGCCGCAACAACAATCATGTTGCCGGGATGTAAACCATTAGTGAGTGAATCTAAATCTTTAAAACCAGTCTTAATACCTTCTGCGATCTCACCTGATTGCATCTTTTCAATTTGATCAAGTGCGGCAGGAATTAATGAGTTAAGTTGTACGAAATCTTCACCGGCGCGACGCTCGGTTACTTGATAAACCTCTTGCTCTGCTAAATCAACAATCTCATCTACTTCACCTTCGGCGGCGTAACCGAGTTGGACAATCTTTGTGCCGGCTTCTACAAGTCGTCTTGCGATTGCGCGCTCGCGAACAATCTTTGCGTAGTAAGAAGCGTTAGCGGCGGTAGGAACAGCGGAGATCAAAGTGTGTAAATACGGTGCACCACCGGCGCGTGCAATCTCGCCACGTTTTGTAAGTTCTGCAGCAACGGTAACCGCATCTGCTGGTTCGCCACGTCCGTACAAATCAACAATGACATCAAAAATTAATTCATGCGCGGGACGATAAAAATCACGGTGCCGAATTACTTCAACCACTTCACCAATCGCATCTTTTGAGAGCAACATGCCACCAAGAACAGATTGTTCTGCGACTAAATCTTGAGGTGGGGTGCGATCAAATTCCGGTGTGGCAGAACGACGATCGTCGTAATTCGGGACCTCTGCCAAACTCATGTGCGTATCTTCTTTGCCAGCACTGACATCACCTAATGGGTGAGATTTGGCTGTGCGTGGGGTTGTGGGGAAACCCGTGGTTTCTGTGGGTAACTGCCCCTTTTCCTGTGTGGAGATTGTGGATGAATTGTGGGTAACTCCGGGATTTTCAGGAAACACGCAGGTGAGGGGGGTGTGAGGCTGTGGGTAAAGATTTATTTCCGATTCTCAATAAATGAGATTTTGCGTAAGTTGTTCAATCAGAAGTTAGTTGCCGACTCTCTCTGTCTTAACAACATCGCCAAAACTTCCAGTTTCAAGGTAAGAAATCTTCCAACCTTCAAAGGTTATTGATTCTCCAACCTTCATCGCAGCATCACGTTTCCATTGTTTATCTGTAGAACTAGGAGATGGAATCAGCTTCATCGTTGAGTAGCGGTATGGAATCGTTGTGTCGATCGTATAGACAAAAACACCTTCATTTAGAGATCCCAAATTTTGATCGTATCCATGTGAACGGCGGGATTCGATAGCAATAGCTTTGTATGCACTCAATGGAATTACAACCATCTTTGTAAATTGCTCTGGCTGTGCAACAGGGATGATGCGGTGGGTCAAAGCTCTACTATCTTTAACACAACGCACTTGATCATCATTAAGCATCCCCATAATGAAACGTTGCCAGGCCAGCAATTCTGGCGCCAACATAGAGTTCATTAAATCAAGCATTCCTAAATCTGATGAGTCTTGTTTGGTTACATCAACAGTGTTTCTAATATCAGTTAATCCAAACAAATGACCGTACTCATGCGCCCAATTCAAAAGCTCAAATTCTGGGGTGCTGGTAGGGCCAGCCATTAGCAAGAAGTTATAGATTCCGCCTTCATTGGTCATCATTATTTGACTAGGTTCACCAGCTTGCGCCATGAATCCACCAATTTGATTTCGAGTGACCTCTGCAGGCACTGCCACGGCAAACATATTTGCTCCACTGAAATCTATGTACGGGTCGCTTATGCGAATTGCTTCTCTGGCGTAATCAAATGAGTTTTCTGGACGCCAATTACCACTGAAAAAATCTGTTCCAAGGCCATATTCGACAACGGGTTTAGGCATTCTTATGTACTTATCTGGAACCCTAAATTTTATGTTTATCGTTTTGCTGGACTGTCTCGTGAAAAATTCAGACATAAAATCAATTACAGGTTTGAGGTCTTCGGCGGGAGAGCGTTTACCGGGAAGATCTGGGAAATCTATGGTGATAAATTGCAGCGTTCCTTTGGTAAAGAAGTCGGCTCTTTCGGGGTAGTTTGGGAAACCAGAAACGAAATGTCTTTGGGGGTTATTTGGGATTACTCCTGCAACGCCGCCATCTTTAATTTTGCATTCACTAATCGCTGCGAGCTCTGTTGTTGGAGAAATTGGCGAGGTTGGAGTTCCGGAAATTGGCAGCGGAGTCTTGTAATCGGCTCGCTGTGACAGATTTCCAAGCGGTGTTTTAAGTGGTTTCAAAGTTTCTTGATCTAAGGGAGCTGCATCCGGCCTAGGAAAGTAACGGTCATCCCATTCATTGCACATTAAAGTTACAAGGATGCCTTTGTCGTCATAACCAATTACATCACCGGATTTACGTGGACAGCTTTCACCTTGTTTTTTGTACTTGGGGTCTAAGGTTTTGACTGGGGTTGGTGAAGGGGTTGGCGAGGGTGTTGGAGTTGGAGTAGAAGACGGTGTTGGAGTTGGTGTTGGAGAAGGTTCTGGTGTGGGAGTTGGAGTAGGTGAGGGTGTTGGAGCTTTAACGGGAACGCCTTTGCTCCATACTTTTTTCTTTCCCGATTTTATACAAGTAAAGGTTTTACCTTTAGAGATTGAGGTTTGACCAACCTTTTTGCAGGAATCCCCTGTTTTTACCGCGCCAATTGCAGGAATTGCAACAACAAGTGAAATTGAGAGTCCAATAGATATTGTGCGGCCAAATTTCACTCGCAAAGAGTGCCAGAAATAAAAAAGACCCACCAGTAATTGGCGGGTCTTTTTAGAAGTTTTCTAGTTAAGCAACAACGCTGATGGTGATGTTTGCTGCAACACCGGTCATCAATGAAACCTTTGCAGTGTGCTTGCCGAGGTTCTTTACATGCTTAACTAATTTGATCTTGTGACGATCGATATCCAAACCAGTTGCGCTCTTGATAACAAGTGCGATGTCTTTTTCAGTTACGGAACCAAATAGACGACCGGTTTCTCCGACCTTAGCCTTGATTTCAAGGTTAGCTGCTTCTAGCTTTGCCTTGATCTCATTAGCGTGGTCTTTATCGCGGATCTCGCGGTTTTGACGGGCACGACGGATTCCATCGATCTGTGTCTCTCCACCTTTGGACCAAGCAATTGCTGATCCTTTTGGTAGAAGGAAGTTGCGTGCATAACCATCTTTAACGGTTACAACATCACCTGGATGTCCAAGGCCTGATACTTCACGGGTAAGGATTAGTTTCATTTTTTAATTTCTCCTTATCGTGCTGTTGATGTGTAAGGAAGTAGCGCGACTTCGCGGCTGTTCTTTACGGCATCAGCGATCTGACGTTGGTGTTGTGTGCAGGCGCCGGTTACACGACGAGCGCGGATCTTGCCGCGATCAGAGATGTATTTGCGCAAAGTCGGTACATCTTTGTAATCGATGTAGGTGACCTTGTCACGGCAGAAGCTGCATGGCTTCTTCTTAAACTTCTTATTTAACGCTGGAGAAACCTTTGGCTTCTGCTTCAGCGTGCGGTTGGAACGTGCTCCCATTGTGGTGCTCCTTGTTTTGGGCCCGCTTTATTGAAAGCGGAATGGTTTATTTATTAAAAGGGTGGTTGATCATCTGCGGTGGTGGATGTCCATCCGCCGCCGACATTTGATGGTGTAGACCATGGGTCATCAGAGGATTCAGTTGGTGCGGAGAATCCACCAGCATTTCCACCAGGACGTGATGTCTTAGTGACCTTTGCTGTTGCGTTACGTAGAGAAGGACCAACCTCATCTACTTCGACTTCAAAGACGGTGCGCTTTTCGCCCTCTTTGGTTTCGTAGGAACGCTGCTTCAAACGA
>JBDKIY010000055.1:0-7033 GCA_039796875.1 Actinomycetota bacterium | reverse complement strand
CGAGGTGAAGTACTCACTTTTGGCAAGGAAGGTAACTTTTCTAGGTACTACCAGTGGCATGAAGATTGAATCGCTGAAAGAAAGATGATTTGAAGCAATGATTACTGGACCGGAGGAAGGAACATTTCGAAGTCCACGCACCTTTGGTCGAAATAACAAGGTAAGTACTGGCAGCAAAAATGACTTCAATAAACCGTATGCCAGCTTGTCGCCTTGAACCATCGACTGAACTTGGGACTGGACCGATCTCTTTCTGCGCAATGCCATGGTCGTAATCTAGAGCCTTTGGCTCTGCTTGTGACAATATCCGTGTCGTGAGCGTGATACCAAACGGTGAAGAATTTCACCTTTCAGGCGGAGCGATAGCGGTATTGATGATTCATGGCTTCACCGGTTCTCCTGTTTCAGTTCGGCCCTGGGCGCAAGCGCTTAATGAAAATGGGTTCACAGTTTGCGTCCCTCGATTACCGGGCCACGCGCGCACTTGGGAAGAGATGAACAAAACAAGTTGGCAGGATTGGTACGCCGAAGTTGATAAGGCATTGTCAGAGCTAAAGAAGAATCACGTTCATGTCTTCGTTGCTGGTTTTTCTATGGGCGGAGCTCTAGCACTTCGATTAGCGGCCTTGAGAGGCAAAGATATTTCTGGGTTATTGCTAGCCAACCCGGCAATTCATGATGAGAGATTTGTTTTGAAGTTTGTACCAATACTCAAACATTTCATCCCGTCCGTAGGTGGACGCGGAACAGATGTCGCAGCCCCTAATCCCCCAAAACATAGCTACGGTCGAACACCGTTACATGCCTTGCATTCTTTGCAAAGACTCTGGCGGGATGTTCGGGTTCGTCTGCATGAAGTTGATGCACCATTGATGATTGGTTATTCAATTAATGATCATGTGGTCGATCCAAAAAATTCCGAAACCGTTATAGACAATGTCTCATCGGTAGATATTCGAGAAGTTATTTTTGAGAACTCTTTCCATAACGTTGCGCTTGATTACGACCTAAATATTCTGGCCCAGGAAAGTATTTCCTTTATTCAAGATGTATTAAGCGGCGCCGTAGAGCGAGATGACAACGATCTAATTGACGCGGAGTTTGAATCTATTGTCGCGGGCTTATCGCTTGACACATCTAGTCCAACAACTTATCTGGATGACTTAGATAATTTAGAAGATGTAGAAAAGTACGAGGGCGATAACAAAGCTCTACCAACTCTGACACAGACCCAACGTGCTGCCCTTGTCGGAGTCGTTGGTGGCCCTATTTATGCCGCCGTAGTTCAGTTCTTCAACTTTGATCTATTGGGGCTGGGGCCTTGGCCGGGTGCTATAGCTCTGGCTGCCGGAATTTTCGCTTTCTTCTGGCAAATGAAACCTGAGGCCGATATCGAGGATGATGGAGTAGCGCTATGAGCTCAGAAATTAAATGGGGAATAATCGGAACTGGTGGAATTGCGCGCGCTTTTGCCCGAGATTTGACCAAACTTGCTGGTCATAAAGTCGTAGCTGTTGGCTCACGTTCAATTCAATCCGCTGCTGAGTTTGCTCGAGAATTCAATTGCGCAGCACACGGTAGCTATGAGGAATTAGTGTCTCAGGATATAGATGCGGTTTATGTGGCTACCCCGCACCCCATGCATGCACCAAATGCCATCCTGGCTTTGGAAAATGGCAAGCCGGTTCTTTGTGAAAAACCTTTCGCAGTCTCAGCTCGAGAATCAGCGCTTATGATCTCTACCGCTCAAAAAAATGGCTTGCTACTAGTAGAGGCGATGTGGAGTCGATTCCTTCCGCACTATCGAATCATTAGAGATTTAATAGGCGCCGGTGAGCTAGGCGAAGTAATTTCATTAACAGCGGATCACGGACAAGCTTTGCCTTTGCCCAAGTATTACCGCTTGCACGCCCCGGAGCTTGCAGGTGGTGCTCTTTTGGATTTAGGAATTTATCCCATATCTCTTTCTTACCTAGTTCTTGGCAAACCTAGCGAGATCTCCGCAAAGGCGACATTTACCCAGACCGGAGTTGATGCTCAAACCTCAATTATTTTCAAGTATTCAAATGGAGCGCATGCGAATCTCAACACTACCCTGCTCGTTAAAACTCCCTGCACCGCGACAATCGTGGGAACAAAAGCAACTTTAGAAATTTATGGCAGTTTCTACACCCCCACCGCTATGAAACTTAATTTTGTAAGTGGTGAAACTAAGGAATATTTGAATGATTATGTTGGGCATGGTTTGAGAGAACAGGCTAGCGAATTTGCAGAATTGCTTCGTCTTGGCAAGAAAGAGTCTGATTTGATGACTCTGTCAGACACGCATTCCATTATGGAAACTATGGATGAGATTCGAAGGCAAATCGGATTACGTTATCCATTTGAAGATTACATTTAATTTCTAGCCAGATCAGCTACCCCTACCAAGCCGGCATCATTTCCTAAAGTTGCCGGAACTATTACCGGCGCAGGGCGTTTGCCGGTAAAAGGAATCAATCTATTCATGGAGTCTCGAGTAGGTGAAAGCAGAATTTCACCTGCATCAATCACGCCACCTCCGATGATAAATGCTTGAGGATCTAGAGCTGCTACCAAAGATGCACACAGCGCTCCAAGCCACTCTCCCGTTGTATTAAATGCAGCTATCGCAACTGAATCAGATTCTTGGGCTGCAGCGGTTATGTGTTTTCCAGTTAATCCATCTACCGTGCCATCTCCGCGCGATAGAAGATTCTTCGCTAGATCCGGTGCCGCGCTTATCGCCTCTCTGGCATGTCGCAACAAAGCATTTCCGGATGCATATTGCTCAAAGCAACCTCGCGCGCCACAGCCACAAAGATGTCCACCCGGAACTGCACGCATATGTCCGAATTCTGCACCTATTCCAAACGCGCCGCGATAAAGAGTGCTGTCGGTAATTAAGCCACCACCCAGACCAGTGCCGATCGTGAGCATCACTACAGATTCAAATTCCTTGCCGGCTCCGAATTTTTTTTCACCCCAGGCCGCGCTATTAGCATCATTTTCTAAAACTACTTTTCGACCAATTAAATCCTCTAGTTGATCAGTTAAGTTGACCCCGTTCCAACCTGCAATATTTGGAGTCGCCAACATAGTTTTTCGATCTGAAGAAATAAAACCAGCCGCAGAAACCCCGACCGCATCAATTTCACTGTCTTGCATAAACTCTTTTGCGAGTTCAGCGATAGTTCTGGTTAAAGCAGCGCCACCTTCTCGAGGTGTTTCTTTGCGAGCGGTTTTGACGATTCGGCCATCTTCGTCAACGAGACCACCAAGAACCTTGGTTCCGCCAACATCTATACCGAGCGCAAAACTCATTGGGGCAGCTTTTTAGCTTTCCAGTTTTTTCTTAAGTTGCGAAATTGATAACTCAATTGTGGACATCTCAACTTTGCGACGCATCATGTCCGGAACTGGCATTGCCAAAGCTGTACCTAATGAATATGTAACAGTGGTTGTGTCGTCGCCATTATCTTTAATCGAATAATGGCCATTCATCTCCGTCATCATGTCCGCTTCATCCAAAGAAAATGAAAGTTCGTCAGGGGCTTTACTCCAGTCATAGGTAAGAGTTGCCCGATCTTTCAAAACACCGGCCTCGACCTTTATGGTTAATTTGGTTGGACGGCCTGAGCCATCCTTTTCGTGGACCTCTACGGATTTAATGGCGGTAGACCAAGTCGGATATGACTCGATATCAAATAAAACAGCGCGGACCTCATCGGCGGGCGCATCAATGGTGGTTGAACTAGAGGACATGTCTGACATAGGTAGAGGTTACCTCTTCCGGTTACCTGCCAGTAACCGCTAATTTTCGCCTATGACTGAATACTTCGTGCCTGCCCTTGAGCCTGCTGCAACCGCAGGAAACCTAACCAATTTAGTTGCCGAGCGTGCTTGGTTTGAACCTGAGCGCGTGATGGTGTCTCGCCCACTTGGCGATGGATGGCAGCCTGTAACGGCTCGTGAATTCGAAGCTGAAATTCGCGCCACCGCCAAAGGTCTGATCGCCTCTGGTGTTCAAATCGGTGATCGCGTAGCAATCATGGCGCGCACTCGTTACGAGTGGACTGTGCTTGATTTTGCAATTTGGTTTGCCGGCGGAGTAACTGTTCCTATTTATGAAACATCTTCAGCAGAGCAGGTGGATTGGATTCTCTCTGATTCAAACTCAGTTGCCATAATTGTCGAAACTCCTCAACTAAAGGATGCTGTTACCCCTGTTCTAAATAGCAACGTCAAAAATTGTTGGGTTATGACAGAGAATGTATTGGCACAACTTGCCTATCTTGGACGCGACATCTCAGATCAAGAAATTGATAATCGACGCAACGCGTTGAACCCAGATTCACTTGCTACTTTGATTTACACATCGGGCACAACTGGAAAACCAAAAGGCGTACAACTAACCCACGGAAATTTCCTCTCTGAATGTGGAAATGTTGTTATGGGAGCAGCAGATCTTTTCCTTAAGCCTGGTGGTTCTACATTGTTATTTCTTCCAGTAGCTCACGTATTTGGACGCATGGTGCAGATTGGCTCCATTCGTGCTGGTTTGCATTTAGCACACTGCCCAGATGTCCTTGGCCGACTTTCGATAGATCTAGCCTCATTTAAACCAACATTCGTTTTGGCAGTACCTCGAATTTTTGAAAAGGTTTATAACGGCGCTGAAGCAAAAGCTGATGCTGCAGGCAAAGGTGCGATTTTCCGCACGGCGGCAAATGTTGCGATTGAATACAGCAAAGCTATGGATTCAGGAAGCATTCCTTTGGCTCTTAAGCTCAAACATGGCTTATTCGACAAACTGGTTTACTCCAAGATTCGCCATGGACTTGGCGGCCGCGTAGAGGCTGCGATTTCCGGTGGAGCCCCACTTGGCGAGCGTCTCGGGCATTTTTATCGCGGTGCAGGTATCCGCGTACTGGAGGGTTACGGCTTAACAGAAACCACAGCTGGAGCAACCTTGAACCTTACCGCCAATCACAAAGTTGGCTCTGTTGGTCGTCCAATTCCTGGCACCACAATCAAGATTGATGATGATGGTGAAGTATTAATTAAAGGCCCTATCGTCATGCGCGGCTATTGGCAAAATGAAGCCGCAAATAAAGAGGTGTTTACTGAAGATGGTTACTTCCGTTCAGGAGATCTAGGTCGTCTCGATGAAGAAGGTTATCTGTACATCGTCGGTAGAAAGAAAGAGTTAATTGTTACATCTGGCGGAAAGAATGTTGCCCCTGCGGTTTTAGAGGATCGACTACGTGCACACCCTCTCGTTAGCCAATGCATGGTTGTGGGCGACAATCAGCCTTACATTGCTGCATTAATAACAATTGATCAAGATGCTTTGAAAGGATGGATAACAGCAAACAAGAAGGATGGTGCGACTCTCGCGGAGCTCACCAAAGATCCTGATCTGATCGCTGTAATTCAAACTGCGGTTGATGATGCAAACAAGGCGGTAAGCCGGGCCGAATCAATTCGTAAGTTCACAATCCTGCCAGTTGATTTCACAATCGCTGGTGGTCACTTAACTGCAAAGCTTTCAGTTAAGCGACATGTTGTGCAGAAAGAGTTCGCGACAGAGATCGCTGAACTTTTTGCGTAATTCCAAATCTCAAACTACAACCTCTAAAGAGGTTGATTTAGAGGCTAGAAAGAAATATCAGGAAACTCGACTAGGTCTTGCCCGGCGTCTCCACGAGACTCTGGCGCAGGACCTTGTTGCTATTGGCTATCGACTTGATGCGGTTATCGCAGAAGATGAGCTATCTAACTCCAATCGTGCGGAGCTTCGGCAAATTCGGCTTATGGTCATGGAAAGCGCCCGCAATTTTCGCGAAGAAATATACAAGCTGAGGAAGACTGATCGCCTAGCCCTGCATTCAAATGTCCTTGATATGTTGTCTCACCTAGAGGTATCTCTAGATCTGAACTTTCCTCTATTGCGCGACCCGAGTGAAGAGTTATTGCTCGAAGCAATCATGGAGATGGCACGCAACACACAAAAACATGCAGAGGCCAGCAGTTTCTACCTTAAATTCAATTTGCTTCCCGACTTCTTAACTTTAGAAATCGGCGATGATGGCTCGGGCAAGCTAGCCATAAATTCGAAAGGCTTTGGATTACGAGGTATCGATGATGCGCTGCGCGACGCGAACATTGACTACTCCTGCCGGGCAGATAAAAACGGTACTCACTACACTCTAAAAATCGCTCGGGAATATTTGATTTCATGACGCTCAGGGTCCTAGTTATCGACGATCATGCCATCGTTAGAGAAGGGCTGCGCCGATTAATATCGAGAGATGCGGAGATAAAGATTGTCGGTGAGGCCGCCTCCAAGAATGAAGCCATTGCCCAGATCTCTCATCACAATCCAGATGTAATTGTGGTCGACCTACATCTGCCAGATGGAAGTGGTCTCGATGTTATCGCTTGGGCTAGATCGCTCTCACAATCAATAGGAATTGTTGTTCTTACTATGTCTAACATGCCAGAACATGTTCTGGCTTCAATGCAATCTGGAGCCAGCTCCCATGTCGATAAAACCGCACCGATATCTGAAGTTTTGCGGGCCATTTTCATTTACCGCCCGGAAATTGACTGAGGCAATAGCTGCAAAAAATAAGGGTTTGGGATTAACACCGCGTGAATTGGAGATTCTAGAAAAACTTCCGAGCGGCGACTCGATAGCGCAACTTGCGAAGCAATTATTTGTCACCGAATCGACGATTAAAACTCATCTATTCTCCATATATAAAAAGTTAAGTGCCGAGAATCGAGTGCAGGCTATTAATACCGCTCGTAAATATGGCTTACTTCCCTAAACCCAGCAATTTATTAAACTCTTTAGACCGAATCTCCCAGCGCCAATTTTCTTCAGCCCATCTCCTGCCGTTGTTTCCCAGCTCTGTGCGTAGCTCAACTGAACTCAGCAAAGAGTTGCACGCCTCGGCTATTTGATTCACATCGGTGCCATCAACAACAAAACCTGTTTCGCCTTGTA
>JBDKIY010000054.1:0-6959 GCA_039796875.1 Actinomycetota bacterium | reverse complement strand
CCCGCAGCTTTGGCGATACCAGCGGTTTCCTGCTCAGAGAGATTTTTGGCAACTGGACCAGAAAGCGTTCCATCATCTCCCACCAGAATGTATGCCAAACCTTTTGCGCCACGCGCCTTTGCCCAGTCCTGCCAAGCATCAAGTTCTCGACGCGGTGAAGATGCACCGCCTGGCATAACTACAGCACCGACAAACTCGGCTTGAAACACTCTGAAGGTCGTCTCTTTGAAGAAATCCGTGACATCCACAAGCTCATTGCCAAAGCGCAAATCTGGTTTATCAGAACCGAAACGACGCATCGCTTCGTGATATGTCATATGCGGGATAGGAAGTGGGATTTCATATCCGATTGTCTGCTGAAAAACAGAATGCAGAATTTTTTCAGCTACTGCAATAACATCAGATTGATCTCCGAAGGACATTTCAATATCGAGCTGCGTGAACTCTGGTTGGCGATCTGCACGAAAATCTTCATCTCGGAAACAGCGTGCGATTTGATAATACTTTTCCATTCCAGCAACCATCAGTAGTTGCTTAAAGAGCTGAGGAGATTGTGGAAGTGCATACCAAGATCCAGGCTGCAATCTCACCGGCACTAGGAAGTCACGAGCACCTTCTGGGGTTGATCTAGTTAGATAAGGAGTTTCTATTTCCAAGAAATCTTCGCTGTCCATGACTGAACGAATTACTGATGTAACCTTTGAACGCAGCCGCAGCGCTTTGCTTGGTTGCTCTCGTCGCAAATCCAAGTAACGATATTTAAGTCTGATTTCTTCACTTACGTTTACGTTCTCACCGCTATCAACCGGAAATGGCAGAGCAGCAGCTTCACTTAACACTTCGAGAGAATCACAAACAATTTCTATTTCTCCAGTAGGAATATTTAGATTCTCATTTCCTGCAGGACGCTTTGACACGGTTCCCTTAATTAATACGCACCATTCAGCGCGCAAAGAACCAGCCACTTTTTCATCAGAGATTACGACTTGAACATTGCCAGATGAATCTCGTAAATCGATAAAAGCAACTCCACCATGATCTCGGCGACGAGCAACCCAACCAGCTAGGGTTACTGAGCTTCCAATATCGTGCGCTCGCAATGAGCCAGCACCGTGTGTTCTAAGCACTTCTAGAGCCTTTCCTGAGATTTAACTTTTGCCTTTTCAGCCAAAGTCGCGGCAAGAGCGCTAAGGGTAACTGATGAACTCTCCCCCGTAGCCATCTCTTTCAGCTCAACCGCACCGCTAGAAATCTCGGCCTCACCCAAAACAAAACTGAATCTTGCGCCAGATTTATCCGCCGCTTTCATGGCTCCCTTAAGCGCTCTATCTCCAAAGCTTTGCTCGACTACAAATCCAGCATTTCGCAATTCATTTACTATTTCAAAAGCCTTAGTTCTAGCAGCCGACCCTAACGGAACTACATACAAATCTATATATCGTAGATTTTCCGGTATTGCGCTTTCGGCCTCCATCGCCAAGATGACTCGATCGATACCCAAGCCAAAACCTATTCCGGAAAGATTTTGACCTCCCAATACCTCCATTAGTCCGTCATATCTTCCGCCACCGCCGATTCCAGATTGCGCTCCCAATCCGGAATGAACAAATTCAAATGTTGTGCCAGTGTAGTAATCCAAACCGCGCACCATCCGAGGATTAATTTCATACGGCACCTTGATGCTCTCAAGTGCAGATTGAACCGCAGCGAAGTTCTCTTTACTCTCTGAATTCAAATAATCCAAAAGTATCGGCGCCTGTTGCATCATCTCTTTGATTTCGCTTCGTTTGTCGTCAAACAACCTCAATGGATTTTTCTGAGCTCGACCTTTAGTTTCTTCATCAAGTTTCAATCCGGAGATGAAGCTGATTAGATCCTTGCGGTGAGCAGCGCGCGAATGGTTATCTCCTAGAGAAGTAATCTCCAATTTAAAGTTTTTCAAACCCAATTTTTTGTATCCCTGATATGCAATACCTATTACCTCTGCATCAATGTATGGATCATTCAATCCAATAGCCTCTATACCGAATTGATAGAACTGCCTATATCGCCCAGCCTGCGGTCTTTCGGCTCGAAAAAATGGTCCCCGATAATAAAGTTTTACCGGCAACTGACCACGATCCAGATTGTGCTCAATCACCGCACGCATAACACCGGCGGTTCCTTCGGGTCGAAGGGTTATTGAACGTCCACCTCGATCTTCAAATGTGTACATTTCTTTGGAAACCACATCTGTCGATTCTCCAACGCCACGGGTGAATAGCTCGGTATCTTCAAAAATCGGTAGTTCAATTAGTTCGTAACCGGCCGCCAAAGCTGGAGCTGTAAGTGTTTCTGCAACGTAAGAAAATACATTAGATCGCGGCGGGAAGTACTCCGAGACCCCTTTAGGCGCCTGAAACTGCGAACTCATGACAACCTCCCCTCGATTGCTGCCTGCAAAAACGGATTTGATTTCAACTCTGTCCCGATAGTTGTTTCATCCCCGTGACCCGGAAGCACTCTTAACTCCTCAGGTAAGGTGGCAATTTTCTCACGAAGTGAGCGTTCCATGTCGGACATTGATCCTCGCGGCAAATCTGTTCTTCCAATAGATCCTTTAAAAAGTACATCACCTGAAATCAATACTTCTTCATTCACCTGCGCAATCATCGAACCCGGGGTGTGTCCAGGCGTGTGCTTAATTTCAAAACTCATCTCACCAAGATTTAGTCGTGCTCCATCTTCCAGACTCCAGGTTCGAGAGTTCTCCGCGAACGATAAATCAGGGTTTACTTGCTGCTTCAATTGCAAAACCAACTCTTGACTTTGCGCGCCCATGGCCCTTTCGGGATGGGTTAACAAATCGCGATCATCCTGATGAACATAACAATCGATGTCTATAAAATCTGTGCGGTCGGTAATTAGAGAAAAGGTATGATCTAAATGACCGTGGGTAATGAGAATGGCTCCGAGCTTTAGATTGTGCTGTTCCAATTTTTCTTTGATTGCAGGGTTCAAAGTTGGTATGGCGATGCCCGGGTCCACAATCACACATTCACTGTTAGGCCCTGGTGCGATGATCCAACAATTCGTTTGGTAATACTGGGCTACCACTCGATCCACCAGAAGGTTCATCGGAGGATTCTCCCAACGGATGGACCCAATGCCCGCTCATAAGGCCACTCTGCGCGGAGTTTTTCCTCACCTATTGCATTTATGAGCTCATTTCTGGCTCAAAAGATCTGGCCTTTTACAGAGACCATCAGGTCGAGGTAGCGTTTGACCCCTTACCAACCGCTGAACCCATAACGCTGTCAGTCAATCTGGCATCGCGCAACGTTCGAGAAAGCAGGCCATCATGGAATCACTCGATAATCAAGTTTCACTACCAAACTCTGCCGCTGCAGCATTAATTGGCGATCCAGCAAAGTTCGGACGAGTAGATGAAAACGGAACTGTTTATGTTCGCACCAATGATGGCGAAAAGGTAGTTGGTTCTTACCCTGGCAAAACCGCTGAAGAGGCGCTCGCATACTTCGTTCGTAAATTTGAAATTGTTGCATCAGAGGTCGCACTTCTCGCAGCACGCATTATTAGTGGCGCGATGGTTCCAGAAGATGCCCAAGATGCGGTCCGAAAATTGCGTAATCAAGTTGAACACCTAAATGGAGTTGGAAATCTCGAGGCGCTTCGCACCTCACTTGAACAGATTCCGCCGCTGATTGATGAACATCGTCCAGCCTACGAAGCTAAGAAAGCCGCTGCTGCTGAAGCCAAGGCCGCACAGCGTGCAGCAAGTATCGCAGCTAAAGAAGCTCTGGTATCAGAGGCAGAATCTTTAGTTGACTCCACAAGCTGGAAAGTAACTGGCGAAAGATTAAAGGTATTGCTCGATGAGTGGAAGAAAGCTCCTCGACTAGACAAGAAAACTGACGGCGAATTATGGAAGCGTTTTTCCAGTGCCCGCAACAAATTTGATAAAAGACGCCGTACCCATTTCGCTTCTCTAACCCAGCAGCAAACACAGGTGAAGAGCACTAAAGAAAGAATCGTTGCAGAGGCTGAGACGCTTGCAACATCCACCGACTGGGTTGCAACAGCACGCCGCTACAAAGCTTTGATGGATGAGTGGAAAGCAACTGGCCGCGGCAAGAAGAATGATGACACCAAACTTTGGAATCGCTTTAAGTCAGCTCAAGACAATTTCTTTGCGGCCAAGAATGCCGATCTAGAGAAACGCGGCGAATCCATGGCTGCCAACTTGGAAAAGCGCGAGGCTATTGTGGTTGAGATTGAAGCCCTACTTCCAATCACCAATCTAGATGACACCCGCCGCAAGTTCCGCGATCTGCGCAACAAACTTTCCAAGATTGGCATGGTTGATCGCAAGAAGCGAGGCTCTTTGGATAAGAGAGTCGAAACAGTTGAGATGACAATTAAGGAAGCCGAACAAGAGCAATGGCGTCGTAGTGATCCTGGCGCAAAAGCACGCGCAAATGATGTCGTCAATCAACTCATGGCCGCTGTTTCCGATTACGAAGCTAAAGCAGCACGTGCTGAATCTGCTGGAGATACAAAGAAAGCTGCCGAGCATCGCGAAGCCGCCGCTGCACGTCGCATGTGGTTAAGCGAAGCCCAAAAGGGCCTTGCTGATTTCACAACCGCTTAATTTCTTAAACGGCTTTAATTGTTGGTGATTCGGTAGACGTCATATACGCCTTCAATCTTGCGCACCGCCGCGAGTACGGAATCTAAATGAGTTGCATCTGCCATCTCAAAAGTGAACCGCGAAAATGCAACCTGATCCTTTGTTGTATTGACCGCGGCATGCAAAATATTCACCTGCTGGTCAGACAAAGTCCTAGTTATATCTGAAAGCAACCTAGATCTATCTAACGCTTCAATTTGTATATTGACTAGAAATACAGATTTGGCTGATAAATCCCATTTCACTTTTACTATTCGATCACCTTGATGAAATTTAAGATCAGCAACATTTATGCAGTCGGTACGATGAATGGATACTCCATTACCGCGCGTGATAAAACCGGTAATCGCATCCCCCGGCACCGGCGTACAACAACGCGCCAGTTTCACTAAGACATCATCAACTCCCTCGACCTGAACTCCATTGGCACTTCGCCTTGCAGATCGTGCATTAATACCGCTGCTAATTACGCTAGCAACCACCGGAGTTTCGTGAGTCTCTTCTAACCCCATAAAACTTTCCAGCTTTTCGATTACATGACCTGCCGAGATGTGACCATCTCCAACCGCTGCATACAAGGCATCGATATCTGGATAGTTGAGATCATGTGCCAGTTGCAACAAAGTTTGGCCTGCCAGAATCTTCTGAATTGGCAAGCCAGCTTTTCTCATTTGTCTTGCAATAGATTCTTTTCCGGCATCAATGGCCTCTTCCCTGCGCTCTTTAGTAAACCAAGCCTTAATTTTTGATCTGGCGCGCGGAGACTTTACAAAATTCAACCAATCTCTAGATGGAGAGGCATGCTCACCTTTATTGGTAACAACCTCAATAACATCACCATTTGCAAGAGGTGCTTCAAGTGAGACGAGCTTTCCATTAACTTTCGCACCAACACACCTATTTCCCACTTCGGTGTGAACAGCGTAGGCAAAGTCAACGGGTGTTGAACCTGCCGGTAAAGCAATAACACTGCCCTTTGGGGTGAAAACAAAAACTTCTGGAGTGCGAAGATCAAATCTCAAAGCATCAAGAAATTCAGTCACATCAGAGGTTTCCTGTTGCCATTCATGTAGTTGCTTTAGCCACAACATGTCAGGCGACTCGGAAGATCGTGCACCTACGCCAGATTTGTACTTCCAATGGGCGGCGATACCGTACTCGGCGCGGTGATGCATATCGTGCGTTCGTATTTGAATCTCAACAGCTTTTCCGTTGGGGCCAATAACCGTTGTATGCAGAGATTGATAAAGATTAAATTTAGGCATTGCGATGTAATCTTTAAATCGACCCGGAACTGGATTCCAGCGGGCATGGATAGCTCCCAGTACTGCGTAACAATCTCTTACATCGTTAACTAATACTCGAATTCCGACCAAATCGTAAATATCATTGAATTCGCGGCCACGAACTACCATTTTTTGATAGACGCTATAAAGATGCTTCTGACGCCCAGATACTAAAGCTGCAATTCCTTCAATTTTTAGATCCTCTTGAACTACTTGAATAACCTCATTGGTAAGTTTTTCACGAGATGGGTTTCTCTCAATAACCAATCTTTCAATTTCATCATACTTCTTGGGCTCCAGGTGTTTAAAAGATAAATCTTCCAGCTCCCATTTGACCGCATTCATACCCAAACGATGCGCTAAGGGCGCATAGATATCCAATGTTTCTCGAGCTTTTCGAGCGGCTGACTCTGCCGATACAAATTGCCAAGTTCGCGCGTTGTGTAAACGATCCGCGAGCTTAATAACTAAAACTCTGATGTCTTTCGCCATCGCAACAACCATCTTGCGAACTGTTTCAGCCTCCGCCGTTGGCCCATAAGTTAAGCGATCCAACTTGGTAACGCCTTCAACTAAGTTTGCGACCTCATCACCGAAATCCACTCTTAATCGCTCCGCAGAATATGACGTATCTTCAACTGTGTCATGCAACAAAGCGGCTGCAATTGTGGCTGGATCTAATCCAAACTCAACAAGAATTTCCGCAACGGCAACTGGATGGGTGATGTATGGATCACCGCTTTTGCGCAACTGACCCTCATGCGCATCTTTCGCTGTATCGAAGGCGCGCTCAACAACATCGGTATCAAGTTGTTTGTTTGCATCACGCAGTCTTTGCAGAACCGGCGCGATTAGGGTGTCCATCACCCTAGGTTACTTGAACCTTATTTGCGACGCTTCTTTTTGCGAGCGATTGGGTTAGCTGCAACTGCGGGAACAGAACCGCCTTTTCGAGCTAGCACTCTTTGATTGTGGGCTTTGAT
>JBDKIY010000053.1:0-7867 GCA_039796875.1 Actinomycetota bacterium | reverse complement strand
AGTGGCGAGATTGGTGATGTGGCGAGGTTTAGTGGCGAGATTGGTGATGTGGCGAGGTTTAGTGGCGAGATTGGTGATGTGGCGAGGTTTAGTGGCGAGGTTTGGTAGCGAGATTAGGAATGAAGCGAGGTTTGGTAGCGAGATTGGTGATGTGGCGAGGTTTGGTAGCGAGATTGGATATCGTGATGAGGGATGTAGCGAAATTACATAATCCTCGATGTCCACACTAAACCAGCGCAACTTTTGGGCTTTATTCGAATGGCCATATAAATTAAATATAATTTTGATTTGGCTCAGTATCTTGCCTATTCTAGGTTTTATAAACTTTTTTAAACGGTTCTAAACTATTTTAAGCGGTTTGCAACTTTTATGCTCGGTTTTAAAGAGTTCTTAAACGGTTTCTAATCTTCATAACCACCGCGACGCGAACCACTGCTTTTCCCAGAGGATCGGCGCGAAAGTTCCCTATCAACTTCGCGACTTGCTTGTTTCTCCATAAGAGAGGCTCGTTTATCGTGTGCTTTTTTGCCTCGCGCAAGGCCCAACTCCACTTTTGCCTTGCCATCGCTGAAATACAAAGAGAGTGGAATTAAAGTAATCCCGCCTTCTTTTAATTTACCAATCAACTTTGAAATCTCTCTCTTGTTTAAAAGCAATTTGCGTTTTCTGCGTGGCTCATGATTGGTCCAAGAGCCCTCGTTGTATTCGGGAATATGAATCCCGCTCAACCACAATTCACCATCTTCAACAGCCGCATACCCATCCGTAAGCGTTGCTCTACCGGCACGAAGGGATTTAACCTCGGTGCCCATTAGGACGAGCCCAGCTTCAAATACTTCGTCAATGAAATAATCATGACGCCCCTTTTTATTTTGGGCGATAAGTTTCTTGCCTATTTCCTTGACCACGGACTAAGGGTAGCGAGTCCTAGGCGAAATCTTTCAAGTCTGGTTACTTCTTCGCAATGAGTGATGCCAATCCACCGAGCACTTGAAGAGCTTTTTCGCCAATCTCTGAACTGGGCACCTCAAGATCTGGCGTAATTCCAACTTCATCGATGATTCGACCGCTAGGAGTTCTGTAAAGAGCAACCGTCAATTCAATTTTTGATCCATCTTCAAGAGTCACAAATTCTTGAACTGATCCTTTGCCATAGCTTCGTTCTCCGACAATTACGCCACGATTTCTATCTTGAAATGCACCAGCAAGAATCTCGGCAGAGCTGGCGGTATTTCGATTTATCATCACAATCACCGGAACCGTTACGGGACTTGGATTTGTAGCCTTGAATAAACGCTCTGAACCATTTACTTGATAAGAGACGATAACCCCTTTTTCAATAAATATTTCAGCTACTTTGACGGCTTCCTCAATCAATCCACCAGGATTGTTGCGTAAATCTAAAATAATTCCTGATTCGATATCTAAATTCTTGATTGCTGCGCTGACATCCTGAGCGGTACCCAAGGTAAATGAAGCTATTTCGATAAAGGCAATCCCGTCACTCACCTGACTTGCCGAAACGGTCCTTACAGAAACTTTTTTGGTCGATAAATTAGCTAGAACTTTCTTGTCATCCCTGGAAACTAACAGTTCTATGCGTTTACCAACAGCTCCGCGAATCAAGGCTGTAACAGAGGTTAGAGATGCACCTCTAACATCAGTTCCATTAACTTCTAGCACTTGATCACCTACTAATAAATTAGCGTTTGCCGCCGGTGATCCTGCTTGAATCGAGGAAATCTTGACCTGACCCCCACGAGACTTATTGAGCCAAACGCCAACACCTGTGAACATACTAGAACTCTGTTCGCGTAAAACCTGAAGTGCACTCTTTGGGAAGTAGTTGGCCCATTCATCTCCGGTCGCTTTCAGAACTCCTTCGATGGCGGCTCTCTCTAAGACTTTGCGATCAAGCTCTTTAGCTCCCGTATTCAAAATGGTTTCAATGGCGTTATCGACTAATGCTTCACTACTTCTACTTCCAACTTCTACGCCAATTGCGAAAATTAGACCTGCGCTAATTAATGCTATTGAACCCTGACGCCATCTCTTCGCCAGAGCTGCATCTTTGACTGAGGAAGCATCTGATTGGAATAAGTCGGTTGATTCTACGTTTTGCTGAGATACGTTTTGCTGAGATACGTTTTGCTGAGATAGATTTTGCTGAGATAGGTTTTGCTGAGATACGTTTTGCTGAGATACGTTTTTCTTTAAAAGGGCGGCCTCTATTTCTTTATCGCGAACTGGAATTGATTTATTTAGGTTTTGTTGGCCGCGAATAACAGTTGGACGTTTTGACTGAGAGCTTGATTTTGAAATTCGAGAGTTTCTGCTACCTGTTCTTGAGGATGCATTTTTGGCCGACGATGAGGCAGTTTTAGAGGCAGATTTTGAAGATTTTTTTGCTGATGCCTGGGACACTTTCCTGGAATTTGCATGGGAAGTATTCCTCGATTGCGGATTGGCCTTAACCACATTCACATTGGATTTCTTACGTTGTGAATTAGCCACGGACATTCCTTTGGAGCTTGGGGAGATTAGGTTTCCTGCTCATATATTCTCCCTTTTTGGGCTCGCAACCACAAGTCGCTAGCTATCCCTCCTTCATTTCACACCTCTGGGCACTCTTACCACTTCGCATTTATAGCCATTCAAATTCCTCGTTGCGCCGCGAGCTAGTGTTCTCTTTTGGCTTATTCCAATATTTAGCTTACTTTGATTTTTCGCTCGCTAAAAATACCGAATATAGAGATCCAGCGAATTTGATAATAAAACAGCTCGGCGGCCGGGCCTTAAACCTTCAAATACTTGCGCAGCGTGAATATCGAGGCAAGGGATGAAACCACAATTCCTGTAGCTAAGAGATATGCCGAAGCAAGCCAGACATCATTCCAGGTGAAGAAGTTTGTGAATGTTAATAGCGGAGCAATGCGTTCATCAATCACATATTTCAATCCCGAAAGTAGGCCGACCGAGAATCCCCAACCTAAAATCGCTGAAAAGACTCCTTCAAGAATGAATGGCAACTGTATGGAAAAGGAGCTTGCGCCAACCAATTTCATAACGTTGGTCTCGCGCCTTCTGTTGAAGGCCGCAATCCTCAATGTATTACTGATAAGTAAGGCCGCAGTTAAAACGCTGGCAAAGCCAATCGCTAATGCGCCATCTCGCAACACATTTAGTAATCTGAAAAACTTTTCAAGAATGGATCGTTGGTCTTGAACAACATCAACACCGGGTCTTCCTGAGAAGGCACTTTGAACTACGGCAAATTGTGTTGGATCCTTGAGTTTCACTCTAAAGGACTCAGGCAGCTGATTTGCTGTGACATTTTGGGATATTGCTGAATCTTTAAAACGCTCTTGGAATCTCTCAAAAGCTTCAGTTTGAGATTCGTAATAAACAGTTTCAACAACGGGAAGTTCCTCTAGATCACCTTGTATCTCAAGGCGCTGCTCAGGAGTTACAACGCCCCCGGAGCATGATGGAGAATCAGATAAGGATCCGCAGAGATACACGGAAACTTCAATCTTGTCGTACCAATAATCCTTCATTACCCGGACCTGAGAATTAGAAAGTAGTCCGATTCCCAAAAGCGATAAGGAAATAGCCACGGTGATCACTACGGCAAATGTCATGGTTAAGTTGCGACGTAGACCAATTCCTACTTCGCCCAATATGAATCTAGCGCGCATAGCTCACCAACTTATCTATCTGCTTATTTGTAAAGTTGTTACTAGTTTTGCTAAAAACATTGCCAGTAAAAATTCTTGTAAAGTTCTTCAAAATTCCGCTCATACCACTGTAAATAATTTTTCTCATATCAACCTGTGTATCCGTAAACTCCGCGCGCTTGATCGCGGATAACCTGTCCTTTATCGAGCTCAATTACTCGCTTTCGCATTTGATCAACAATCCCGGCATCATGCGTCGCCATTACGACAGTAGTGCCCTCCCGATTGATGCGATCAAGTAATTTCATAATGCCCACAGATGTCGCCGGATCAAGGTTTCCAGTCGGCTCATCGGCAATCAAAATAGCTGGATTGCTTACATACGCACGGGCAATTGCAACTCTTTGCTGCTCTCCACCTGAGAGCTCTCCCGGTTTGCGATCCGCTTTATCCTCTAAGCCAACAAGTTCTAGGACCTCTGGAACTTCGCGAGCAATTTCCTTCTTTGAAAAACCCAACACATGCAAAGTGAAAGCAACATTCTCAGCTACGGTTTTGTTTGGCAATAAACGGAAGTCTTGGAACACAGTTCCGACTTGGCGTCGCAGTTCTGGAACTTTCCAATTAGATAGTGATCCTAAATCTTTGCCAGCAACGTGAATCTTTCCTGAGGTCGGTTTTTCCTCTCTTAGTACCAATCTAAGAAAAGTTGATTTTCCAGAACCAGAGAGACCTACCAAAAATACAAACTCGCCTTTTTCAATATCGATGCTCACATTATCCAGAGCAGGTCGGTCTGTCTTTGGGTAGACCTTGGTCACGTTTTCAAAGCGAATCACGGGTGCGATTTTAGGTAGATGAGGGGTAAAAGCTCTGGAGAAACCCGCCTAATTTGAGTGAGAAAAAACCCAGATTACGCGTGATTAAAAAGAAAATTACTTGTTTTCGCGACGCCAACGAATTCCGGCAGCGATGAATCCATCAATCTCGCCATCGAGAACTGCTTGGGTATTGCCAGTTTCAAAATCAGTGCGGTGATCTTTCACCATTTGGTACGGGTGAAGAACATAGGAACGAATCTGATTTCCCCATGATCCGCTGGTATCACCACGTAATGCATCAATTTTGGCTCGCTCCTCTTGATTTCTCTTCTCAAGAAGTTTTGATTGCAGAACCGCCATTGCCGTAGCACGATTTTGAATCTGGGATCTTTCGTTTTGGCATGAAACAACTATTCCCGTGGGTATGTGAGTTATTCGAACCGCTGAATCAGTTGTATTTACCCCTTGTCCACCTGGACCAGATGATCGATAAACATCAACGCGAATATCTTTTTCATCAATCTCGATATGGTCACTTTGATCTACAACTGGAACAACTTCAACTCCAGCAAATGATGTGTGTCTACGATTTTGACTATCAAACGGCGAAATGCGAACCAACCGATGAGTTCCTTGTTCGACCGAAAGTGTGCCATAAGCGTAAGAACCATTGACTCGAAACGTAGTTGACTTAATACCTGCCTCTTCAGCATAAGAGGTTTCAAGAACATTAACCCCGTAATCATGTTTTTCGCAATATCGAAAATACATTCGTGAAACCATTTCAGCCCAATCAGCTGCATCAACTCCACCCGCTTCAGATCTAATGGTCACCAGAGCATCTCGATGGTCGTACTCGCCACTTAAAAGAGTCTGTATTTCAAGCTCTGAAATTGCAGAAACAAGTGAATCTAATTCCTTTTCAACATCACTTTTTGCACCGGAATCCGATTCGGCGTTTGCCAATTCGAGCATGATTGGCAAATCTAAAACTCTTGACCGAAGCGATGAAACTTTATTTATGGTGCTTTGGACTCGAGAAAGAGCACTGGTCACCTTTTGGGCATTTTCTGGATCATTCCAAAGATCTGGCTCACCAGCTTTTGCCTCCAGCTCTACCTGATCTTTGCGCAACTTTTCGACATCCAATACCGATTCAATAGATGAGAGAGTTGAACTAATAGACGCTATCTCTGAGTTCAAATCGCGATCGGCCACAGGCAGAGAATAGTGCAATTTCAAAAGCTGCCGACCCCAATAAATGTTGTAGCTGACTCCAATTGACACTGTTGAACTTAGCGATATTTTGAGATTGCGGTAATCGACACTCGGTTAACAAAACTATCTATGCCAAGTACATTCGCCGCAAAAGGCAGCAAGTGCCTCTGTTGGACTTCAGCAGTTAATACCCTGCCGTTACAGTTGAAATCCAATATCTCTAACTCTTGGAATCCTTCTCTGGAATCAAGCATATTTAATTCTCTGGAGAAAGTTCCTCCCGCATCCCTGCAATTTATTGGAACTAAGGAAAGCTGCCCACCTATTGATGAGGGAATGGGAACTTGGTAATAGTAGACAAACTCATCCAACTCTTGTGCTGCTTTTGAGAGCGCTGCCTCAGTAGCGTTAATCAGATCTCGTCTAGCAATATATGTTGAGGCTACATTTGCAGTCACGAATATCATCAGCATCGCGATGGTGAAATAAAGGCTAATTAGCGGAGTTATCGAACCGTCTTCGTCACTATCCTGCGATTTGAGAACTTCCTTCTTAGGGATAATTGATCTAGCTGGCAACAAATTGTGATATCTCTCGATGTCTAGAAATTTCATCTTTCGAAGACGCGCCATGAATAAACCTCTCATCTTTTGTATTCTTTTCCTGGTTCCTCGTACGCCAATTGGGTTTTTCCAACTACGTATCTTCGGTTTCGCGCCATTTATCGACATAAGTCTTTGCTATTGCCGTTGCTTTTCTATTTTTGGACTCTGAGAGCTGTGCATCGGATAAAACTTCCCTGAAGAGCTGCAATTCCACTAATGAACCTGGCTCGAGACAATTTTCGGCGCCGCACTTAATATTGTAGGTAAATCCGTATTTCTTACTAGAGGAATTAATAGAGGAATTAATAGAGGAATTAATAGAGGAATTAATAGAGGAATTAATAGAGGAATTAATAGAGGAATTAATACCCGAAACCTCTAGCTGGTTGAATTTATCAAGCAGAAACTTCACCCGTGAATGTCCTGTATATAAATCCGGGGCGGTGGCAAAAGCTCGTACAGCCTGTCGGGCAATATGTGAAACATTGATCTCCTCCGTGGCGGTTGAATGCATTGAATTAAAGAAAAGCATGGCCGGCAAAAAGAGCGGAATTGCGACCAAAACGAACTCTGAAATCGCAGAGCCACTCTCATCGATATTTAGTCGATTGGCTCCGAAGACATTTTTTAAACTCTTTTTTCCCATTTAAGTTCTATTCTTTTTACTCACTAATTGCCATGGCTTGAGCTTTCATAACCACTTTACCTCCCAGTAAATTCGATATCTGAGGAGTCGAAATTTTTGAATTGACCAGAATCACCTCTCCCCCGCCAGGAAGCGATTCTTTTGTATATTCAATCCCGCTATCTACTCCATTTCCAGTCAATCCATTTCCGGTCAATCCATCTCCGGTCGATCCATTTTCAGTCCATCCATTTCTAACGAGTTCACTCTCCTCACCCAAAGCAACTTTTGTTACCAAGCTTTGAAGATTCATAGTTTCAAAGACTTGAAAGCTTCCAGATATCACCAGTTGGATAACAAGGAGGAAAAAGGCAGTTGTCGGAAATTCATGGCGTCAAGTGAATTCTTGAGAATTGCGCTTAACCTTGGAGCAGCTATTGTCCATATCGCAGTAACGAGCCCAGTAGTCATCAAAACAACTAATACCCAACCAGGAACATCTCCTCTTTCATCAAAGCTGTAGCGTGTTTCAAGATTGCCATCACACTTTTCGACTTTGCTTGAGGTCTTATCGTCTTTACTTCCGGACTTCCCTACTGTGCTAGAGGTCTTATCAGCTTTACTTCCGGGCTTCTCGACTTTGCTTGAGGGCTCATTATCAAAGCCGCTGCGATTATCATCCGAGATAAAGCGCTTAGCGGTTTCCTTGTCAACAAGTCCGTGGAATTGGTCTCGAACCTTTCCAAGATTGTTAATAGCGCTTGATTCCACCTTTATTAAGATCTTTTTGGTATTAATAGCCATCTTTTCTAGCTTCATTTACCTATCTCCTTTGATATTTGGACACTGATTCCCTAACCAATGTTTGTTCTGATCTGACATTCATAAATCAATCTCAAAAGTTCTGTGGAAATCAAGGCC
>JBDKIY010000052.1:0-7109 GCA_039796875.1 Actinomycetota bacterium | reverse complement strand
AGAACCATAAATGGCAGATACAAAGAGTGCTCGGCGAGATTCTGGCGACCTTTCTGCGTTGCTTCTCCCTGAGTTGAGAAAAATTGCGAACAATCTTGGAATTGAAAACGCAACAGAATTAAAGAAACCAGATTTAGTCAAAGCAATTACAGATTTGCAGGCCGCAAATCGCGAAGCCGCTAAGGCAGAACGCGAAGCCCGCCGTGCCGAGCGCAACCAACGTCGCAATCGTGGAAAGCAAAACGATTCCGAAGGTAGCGAAGATGATGACAGCTCTGATGAAGTAGAAGGCTCCGAATCAGATAGCTCTGAAAACGAAAATCAAAGTGATCGCGGCAATGAGCGTCAAAATGATCGTGGTAACGATCGCAATAATGATCGGAACAATGATCGCGAGTGGCGCCGTGATCGTCATCGTGATCGTGGCGGTCGCGATCGTGGAAGAGACCGCGATAGAGGTGGACGTGAACGCGAAGTCGTAATCTCTGAAGATGATGTTTTACTTCCAGTTGGCGGTCTACTAGACATTCTTGATAATTATGCGTTTTTGCGCACCGGTGGATATCTGCCTGGACCAAATGATGTTTATGTTTCACTGCAACAAGTTCGTCGTTACGGATTGCGCAAAGGTGATGTAATCACCGGCCAAGTTCGCCAACCGCGCGAAGGTGAACGCCGTGAAAAATTCAATGCTTTAGTGCGTTTAGATACGGTAAATGGCATGGAGCCAGATTCAGCCCGCGATCGCGTGGAGTTCTCCAAACTAGTACCTCTTTACCCGCAAGAGCGTCTTCGCCTTGAAACTCAACCAAACATTCTCACCACTCGTGTGATTGATTTAATTGCACCAATTGGTAAAGGCCAACGTGGATTGATTGTTTCGCCACCAAAGGCTGGAAAAACCATGGTTCTGCAATCAATTGCAAATGCCATCACAACTAACAATCCAGAATGTCATTTGATGGTTGTGCTAGTTGATGAACGTCCGGAAGAAGTAACCGATATGCAGCGTTCAGTTAAGGGTGAGGTAATTGCATCTACCTTTGATCGTCCAGCAGATGATCACACCACAGTTGCAGAGCTGGCTATCGAACGCGCAAAGCGTTTGGTTGAGTTGGGTCATGATGTAGTTGTTTTGCTTGATTCGATTACCCGTTTGGGTCGCGCCTACAACATTGCAGCTCCAGCATCGGGTCGAATTCTTTCCGGTGGTGTTGATTCTGCTGCGCTTTATCCACCAAAGAAATTCTTTGGAGCAGCCCGCAACATTGAAGATGGTGGTTCACTAACAATCTTGGCAACTGCGCTGGTTGAAACTGGCTCCAAGATGGATGAAGTTATCTTTGAAGAGTTCAAAGGAACTGGAAATATGGAGTTGAAGCTGGATCGTAAATTTGCTGATAAGCGAATTTTCCCAGCGGTTGATGTTGATGCATCAGGTACACGTAAGGAAGAGATTCTTATGGGACCAGAAGAGCTCAATATTGTTTGGAAGTTGCGCCGTGTTCTGCATGCACTTGATTCTCAACAAGCGCTGGAATTGTTGCTTGAGAAGATGAAGGGCACAAAGTCCAACGTGGAGTTTTTGATGCAGGTACAAAAGACCACCGTAGGTCCAGATCAGTCTCCGAAGGGCGAGTAATACGCGGGAGATTTAGAGCTAATTGGCTCACCAATTAGCTTTATAGGGCTGGCCTTAGGTAGCCTTCAACCCTTACAGGAGCTGGTTCACCGCCGCGGCGGACCCAGCCAAGAAACAAGGAGCAACATGAAGAAAGATATTCATCCTGAATATAAGGAGACCACAGTTACCTGTGGTTGCGGTGAAACATTTAAGACCCGCTCAACCATCGCATCAGGCTCACTTTTCGTTGAAGTGTGCTCCGTATGTCACCCGTTCTACACCGGCAAGCAGCGCATCCTAGATACTGGTGGACGTGTAGCTAAGTTCGAAGAGCGTTTCAAGAAACAACAAAACAAGAAGTAGCTTTTTTAAAAGAGACCGTTGCTCCCATTCATATGGGGGTGCGGTCTTTTTTCATTTAAATAAATTCACCCGAATTACTGGAAGGAGTGATTGAGATGGCCGATAACAAAGATCGCTTTGCAACCATGCCTGAGATTCTAAAAGAGTATGAAACTTTAGAAGCCGCGATGGCTGATCCCTCGATTCACTCTGATCAAGGAAAAGCTCGTCAACTTGGAAAACGTTACGCCCAACTTGGCCCTGTGATTGCAGGATATCGCGCATACAAAAAGTGTGAAGATGATTTAGCCGCCGCAAAAGAGTTAGCTGAGGTAGATGAAGGTTTTGCAGCGGAGCTACCTGCATTAGAACAGAGCTTGCAAGAATCTGCCGAAAACCTAGAAGAGTTATTACTACCTCGCGATCCAAATGATGATCGCGATGTAATTTTGGAAATCAAAGCCGGTGCTGGTGGCGATGAATCAGCTCTATTCGCTGGAGATTTGCTGAGAATGTATTTGCGTTACGCTGAAAAACAAGGTTGGAAAACGGAGATCATTGATGCCACTGAAAGTGATTTAGGTGGATACAAAGATATTTCAGTCGCTGTTAAATCACGTGGCACAGTTGAGCCTGGAAAAGCACCATTTGCTAAGTTGAAGTTTGAAGGTGGCGTGCATCGAGTACAGCGTGTTCCGGAAACAGAATCACAAGGACGAATTCACACCTCTGCCGCTGGAGTTTTGGTACTTCCAGAAGCGGAAGAGATCGATGTGCAGATAAATATGAATGATTTGCGCATTGATGTGTACCGCTCATCTGGTCCTGGCGGTCAAAGCGTTAATACCACCGACTCAGCGGTGCGCATTACTCACTTGCCAACCGGGATTGTTGTTTCCTGCCAAAATGAAAAAAGTCAGCTCCAAAACAAAGAGTCTGCCATGCGTATTTTGCGCGCTCGAATGTTGGCTGCAGCCCAAGAGGCAGCGGATGCAGAAGCAGCAGCTACTCGCAAGAGTCAGGTGCGTACCGTTGATCGTTCAGAGCGCATTCGCACCTATAACTTCCCGGAAAATCGGCTAAGTGATCACCGGGTTAATTTCAAATCAAATAACTTAGATGCGGTTTTAAATGGCGAGTTAGATGATGTCATCAATGCATTGTTAGATGCGGACAAAGCAGAAAAACTAGCCGCCGCAGAGGCCTAGATTTAAAAGAATTTAAAATGAGCATCAAAGAGTTACTTCGCGAAGCCAAATCTCGCTTTGAAGTTTCTGATATTCCTGCGGTAGATGCGGAGCTCATATTGGCAAATATTCTTGGAGTACCACGTATGCAACTCCATGCCAAGGAGTTTGAATTATTACCAGAGCAAGCCGAGTTGTTTGACGAGATGATTTCGGCACGTATTTCAGGGACGCCAACTCAATACTTAACTGGAGAAGCACCATTCAGATATCTGACATTTTCAGTTGGGCCTGGAGTTTTAATTCCTCGTCCCGAAACTGAATTGTTAGTTGATGCTGCGTTGGTTGAAATCGAACACCTTCAATCATCGCCAAAGTACAAAGTTGGCCAACCAACTAGCGTGGTTGATTTGGGTGCGGGATCTGGGGCAATTGCTATATCGATAGCGCACGAGGCGGCCATGCGGAAAATGCCAGTAAATGTTGTTGCTGTAGAGAAATCTGAATCCGCCGTAGAGTGGTTAAAGAAGAATATTTCACGCCATGAAGTTGATGTTCGAGTGATTCATGCTGATGCAAGTGATGCTTTAGCCGGAGTTAAGTGTGATGTTGTAGTTACTAACCCTCCTTACGTTCCAAATGAAACTGCGCTACCTAAATTGGTGGCAGATAATGAGCCAGAAGAAGCTTTGTTTGGCGGCACTGGCGATGGCATGAGAGTTCCAACAAATTTCATCGCGGTAGCCACGAGATTATTAAAGCCCGGTGGATATCTAGTGTTAGAGCATTTTGAATCGCAAAGCGCAGCTCTTGAGCAGGAACTTACCCCGCACTATTCTGAGATATCGCACTACACTGATTTGAATCAACGACCACGCTGGATTACTGCTCGACGCAAGGGGGAGTGATGGCGGAAAGATTCTCTCTGCTCGATGGTGAAATTGATAGATCAGAGTTAGTAGAACGCGCAGTCGCTGCATTGCGGGATGGAAAGTTAATTATCGCTCCACTAGAACATGCTTACGTATTTGTTGGTGATGCTTTTAATCATGGTGCGGTGAAGAAAATTCATCAGCTTAGACAAGATGCGCGCGGGGTTGCAGCGCAGGTAATTGTGGGGGAAGTAAGTACAGTTAAAGGAATAACTAGAGAGTTCGGCGCTACAGTGAACGCTTTATGTGAAAAGTTTTGGCCTGGTTTACTAACCGTGAATATTCCGCCTGCTCAAGGTTTAGTGTGGGATTTGGGTGATGAAAGAACATTAGATGAAATTTCGATTCGCATTCCGGCGGCAGATTTCTTACGTGAAGTAGCTATCGCCTCCGGACCACTGGCAATCGGAGCCGCTGCTTTAGCAGGACGCCCCGCGACTAGAAAATCCACTTTCTTTCCCGCTCTCGATGGTGATTATGCAGCGCTATTTGATGCTGGTGAGTTGCCGGAAGGTCCAGCCTCAACTGTTCTATCTGTAAAAGATGATGGAGTGATTTTGCGCAGAGCAGGAGCTATTTCACTCGCCGATTTGCGGGCCATAACCCCAAATATTGCGGTTCCGGCCTAAGATTTCAGACATGTCTGAAACTTTCTTTGGTCCCGATTTCTCACAGCTACAAGCACAAGATCCCGAAATTGCCGGGATTGTTTTATCTGAGCTGGAGAGACAGAGAAAGAGTCTGCAATTAATTGCCAGTGAGAACTTCACCTCACCTGCCGTCTTGGCAACTTTAGGTTCCACACTTTCAAATAAGTATGCCGAAGGCTATCCCGGAAAGCGTTATTACGGAGGTTGTGAAGAGGTAGATAAAGCTGAAGTAATAGGTATTGCGCGCGCCAAAGAATTGTTCGGTGCTGAGCATGCAAATCTTCAACCTCACTCTGGGGCTAGTGCAAATGTTGCGGTCTATCAAGCATTCACAAAACCAGGGGATACGGTTTTAGCAATGTCGCTGCCTCATGGTGGACATTTGACTCACGGTTCAAAAGTTAATTTTTCTGGCAAATGGTTCAATGTTGAGTCTTACGGCGTTCGGGCTGACAACGAATTGATTGATTACGATGAACTGCGTGAAATCGCTTTGAGAGTAAAACCAAAGATGATTTGTTCTGGAGCAACCGCATATCCAAGCTTGATTGATTTCAAAGTTATTAGAGAAATTTGCGATGAAGTTGGCGCAATCATGTGGGTGGATGCCGCACACTTCATTGGACTTGTTGCCGGTAAAGCCATTCCATCTCCAGTTCCGTACGCTGATGTGGTGTCTTTTACAACCCACAAAGTTTTGCGCGGCCCTCGTGGCGGAATGATTTTGTCAAAAGCACAGCACGCTGCTGCGATAGATAAAGCGGTATTTCCTGGGATGCAAGGCGGTCCAATCATGAGCGCTGTTGCCGGTAAAGCGGTCGCATTAAAAGAGTGCGCGACTGTGGAGTATCAAAACTACGCCAAAAAAGTTATCGAAAATGCAAAAGCTCTCGCCGCTGCACTGGAAAAAGAGGGAATGCGCGCCGTCTCTGGCGGGACTGAAACCCATCTAGCGCTCATCGACATTCGTTCTACTGGAGTAAATGGAAAAGTTGCCGATGAGAGATGTGGCAAAGCTGGTATTTCATTGAACAAGAACGCTATTCCTTACGATCCAGAAACCCCTGCGGTAACAAGTGGAATTCGTGTTGGAACTCCCGCTACGACTACCCAAGGCATGGGAGTTCCGGAAATGTCAGAGATTGCTTCCTTGATTGCCCGCGCTATCAAAGAGGGCGATGATGATGCAAGAGCGCAGTCCATAAGAAATGAGGTTTACAAGTTGACTGCGAAGTTCCCGGTTTATCCACGTTAATGCGCGAATACCTTCTTACCTTACTTATTGCAGGTGCTATCACCTACATGCTTACCCCTTTGGTACGCAGCTTTGCTTTAAAGAAAAATGCCGTGGCAAATGTAAGAGAGCGCGATATTCACAAAGAACCGACTCCGCGATGGGGTGGTGTTGCGATGTGGTTATCAATGGGAGTGACACTTCTAGTTGTTGAAAATCTTGAGCTAGTCGGAAAATCTTATAGTCGCGAATTGTTAGGGATTTTTCTCGCGGCGAGTTTTGTAATTTTTATTGGAATGCTTGATGATCGATATGAGCTTGATGCCATAACAAAACTTGCCGGACAAGGTTTGGCTGCAGCGATTCTTTTGTTTTTTGGCATTCAAATCTTATGGTTGCCAATCGACGGAATCATCGTACTTCCGACAAATATCGGCCAACTCCTAACTGTGCTCGTGGTTATTGTGATTATTAATGCGGTCAACTTTGTTGATGGTCTTGATGGACTTGCAACAGGAATTGTTGCTATTTCTGCAGCAGCATTTTTTGGCTTTTCCTATTTATTAGCGGTGGAAAATGGGTTTAGTCGAGCGGGCGCTCCATCATTAGTTACCGCAATTGTGATCGGAAGCTGTTTAGGGTTCTTGCCGCACAATCTTTTCCCGGCCCGAATATTTATGGGGGACTCCGGTTCTATGTTTTTGGGATTGGTTTTAGCTGCAGCGGCCATTACTTTGATGGGCCAAATCGATGCTAACGCTGTTTTCTCGGAAAATATCGGACCGGCCGCCCTACCTTTATTGCTGCCTTTCGCGGTTCTTGCAGTTCCATTACTTGATTTGGGCCTGGCGATTCTGCGCCGCGTGCGCCGCGGTAAATCACCTTTTGCGCCAGATAAAGAACATTTGCACCACAAATTGATGTCTTGGGGCAATTCTCAACAACGCACCGCCATTATTTTGTATTTAGCAACCGCCATGTTGGCACTGCCTGCGATGCTCTCAGCTTTTATTCCATTATGGGCGGCGTTGACATCTGGTTTTGTTTTACTTGCAATTGCAATTTCAATCACGGAGAGAAATCCCAGAAGAAGTAATAAAGTCAAAGTTAAGGCAAAGTTATGAAGAGAGATAAATCGGC
>JBDKIY010000051.1:0-7650 GCA_039796875.1 Actinomycetota bacterium | reverse complement strand
GTCATGACCAAAAAAATTAGTCGTTTTGTCAGTCTTTCGAATCACACTTTTAGTTAATGAAGAAATCACTTGCAGTTCACTTCCACGGAGCGTATGCATGGATCTAAACCATTTATCTCAGATTGTGCTGGCGACCTTGCCGATTCGAAAAAAGACCTTGGCCACTTACAAATCAATGTATAGATGTCATATTCAAACAGTTATTGGTAAAACTCCAATCGAAGAAATTAATCGCAGTGATATCAAATTACTAGTGGTGGGATTACCACCACAAACAGCTATGATGACATTAGCCGTTGTGAAAGTTCTATTTCGTGAAGCACTTGAATTGGGGCTTCTTGAAAAATCACCGGTGCATGGAATTAAGGGCCCGAAGGTTATGGTGCAACCTCGAAAATTTTTAACTTGGGATGAGCTAAAAGAAATTAATTTTGGAAAGTACACAAAACAAATTCAATTCTTGGCGTTACATGGACTGCGGTGGGGTGAAGCGGTAGCCCTGACTGCAAGTGATATCCGAGATGGAAAAGTTCACATTACAAAATCAATTCATGGTGCAACAAAAAGTCGAGCTGGAATGCGGGTGGTTCCCTTAGTCGGTGAATTTGTACCGTTGCCAAGACATCCACGAACATTGCGAAAAGTATTGGCACCTCATGGAATAACTATTCACTCTTTGCGTCATACCTATGCATACATTTTGAAGCGGCAAGGAATCCATGTAACAACCGCACAGAGGCTGCTCGGTCATTCGGATCCTAAAGTTACTCTGGCGGTTTATACCCAGGTACTTGATAGTGAAATAGATGAGGCGGGAGACATTCTTAAGCTCATGGTTTCAAAGGCCCACTCATCGGAAATGAGTGATTCTTTTTGGGCCACTATTTCCGCATAAAACAATGAATTACAAGCTTAAGCGGTTAAGCGCATTGCGGAATTACCCGCTGAATTGGCCTTCTCATTTCCGATGAAAGCTCTCAACATGTCACCTGTGTCATCAATCTCATTATCAAGAACTTGTGTGTAGATGGCTAAGGTGACTTTAGGATCTGAGTGACCCAACAACCTTTGTGCCGTAGTCACGTGAACACCTTTGCTTTTTAGCAAATATGCATATGAGTGACGTAGTGAGTGGATAGTAATTCCATGTGGTGTGAGCACTTTGCGTAGTGGACGTCTAGTGGTTGGAAATTTCTTAAATGGTGAAACTAATGGCACGGTGCGAACTCCAGCCCGACTTTTAGTCATGCCATGCACTGATTTATTTATGTAGACCCGGCCATCTCTGATGTCATCTTCGGTAAGTGCGACCGCCTCACTCCAACGCAGTCCATGTAATGCCAAAAAACGTATTTGAGTGTTGTACTTTCCAAAATTCTTTTTATCAATTTCATCCCAAGTAAGAAATCTTTTTGGTGCAACAATTACACGTTGACCTTTCACACCATGTGCTGGTGAGTGCTCTACTAACTCTTGCGCGATTGCTTCACGAAATAGAGATTTCAAAACTGCGAGAGTCATTTGTGAGGTTTGTGGCGGCAGAGGTGCGATTAGTTCTTGAATATGGGTGCGTTTAATTTCAGTTAACTCGAGTTCGCCAATAACTTTTTCGATATGGCAGCGATACATCGAGCGGTAGGTAATCAGCGTTTTGTGACGGATCGGTAAATTGCTGATGGTTTGTGGAGCGAATTGATTTAGCTTCAATTCTGCTGACTATTTGGCCGGGGGAAGGTCATTTGCCTAGTGTGGCATATACCGGTCATGTCCGGTCAATTTGGTCGCATTTTCCTCTTATACTCCTCTAGTGAGTGTGTCTTTTCGCAGGGTTTTCAAGTCACTTCTGGTCTTTTTACTCATCTCAGTTTTTGCCACCCCCTCGCAAGCCGCTGACATCGCCAATCAGGCTGACCTGGAAGCGATAGGGGCTGCGGCGGCAGGCACATATCGGCAAACTGCAGATATCGACTTAGTTGCCTACGCCGGCGGTCTGACAAATTTCGCCGGAGTATTTAATGGTGGAAATTATCGAATCACTGGATTGGATAAACCACTTTTTGAGAGTTTGAGTGGAAACGCTGTAGTTAGAAATGTAAATCTCGATACCGTTGCAATCTCAGTCGTTAATGGTGATGTTGGTGCAGTAGCTGGTACCACAACCGCAGGATCAAATGTAACTATCGTTAATGCGCAAACCAGTGGCGGAATCGAAGTAACGGGAACTGGAGATTCAGGCGGTCTGATCGGAAAAGCTGAAGGAAATGTACAAGTGGTTTCTTCAACCAACACAGCGCTTGTGTCAGCATCAGATGGCAGTGCCGGCGGAATCGTAGGAAAATCTGAAGGAACTTTGACCGTTGTTAATACTGAAAATCAAAACACTGTAGCCAGTAACTCAGGCAATGCAGGTGGAATTGTAGGAACTACTGAAGGTGTAACAAATATCAGCAGCACCGAGAATTCTGGTGCAGTTCAATCAACTGGTTTAGGCACATCAGCAGGTGGAATCATCGGTCAGGCAAAGGATGAAACTGCGATTGTTAATGTCACGGTTTCAGGCAATACCAGCTCAGTTAATGGAAACTCCGGCGGTGTAGTAGGAGAGGCCGATACCTCTATTGAAATTACAAACGCTACTGTCACAGGAACCTCTACTTCGGTAAATGGTGATGCAGGTGGCGTTGTGGCTAAAGCAGATGTGGATTTGGTTGTTACAGATTCAAGCACCTCCACCACAAGTTCCGTTAATGGAAATGCAGGAGGAATTGCTGCTACCGTCTCTGGAAATGCTGCAATAAATGAGGTAACGACTGTGGGGGCGGCCTCGGTTAATGGTCATGCAGGAGGACTGTTAGGACAAGTCACTGGCAGCTCATCGGTGTCTGGCGCAACCGTTACTGGAAATACCTCAAGTATTAATGGCGTTGCCGGCGGAGTAGTCGGTATTTCAACAGGTGCTGTCACCACAACAGAGGCTGATGTTGTAGGTAACGTTTCATCAATTAATGATCATGCCGGCGGTTTGATTGGTGTAACAAATTCGACCGTAAACACTACCGATTCAAATGTGACCGGAAATGTAAGCTCAATAAATAACTCAGCGGCCGGAGTGGTTGCCGCTGCCAATGGTTCAGTGACAGTAAATACAGTCACCATCACAGGAAATGTTTCCTCGATAAACGGTGAATCAGGAGGCGTTATTGGCAGCACTAATGATGACGCATCATTAACTAAAGTGGCAGTAAATGGAAATATTTCATCTATAAATGGCACTGCCGGTGGCTTGATTGGATTCGTCCAGGACAACGCCACAATTGAAAAATCATCTGCAGTAGGTACTGCCTCAACAATCAATAACAACGCCGGTGGACTTGTGGCGCAAGTTGGCGGAGATCTTCAGGTAGAGGATTCATTCGCAAAAGTTACGACCTCGGCTATCACCGGAACCGTTGGTGGTGTCGTTGGTTCTGTCGGTGGAGATCTCTCTATTAACAATTCCTACACCACGGGTGCTACTTCGACAATCCTAGAAAGTTCTGGTGGGCTAGCAGGAATAGTTGTAGGAAGTACCTCTGTCACAAGCACTTGGGCTTCTGGTAACACTTCAACTATAAACGGAAATGCTGGTGGGCTTTTGGGAAGCACTGGAGCAATAACAAACATTGCTAACTCGAATGCTACCGGCAATGTGTTCAGCATCAACGGTGACGTTGGAGGGTTAATCGGAAAAACCGGCAAATCTGTTACAGATCAGAACATGACTGGTGGCGTGTATAACTTAAATGATGAAGCGCTCACTCAGAACTTCGAGAACCAAGCGAACATCAACTCCACCACTATCACCTCTATTTCGAATTCGTACGCAACAGGCAATGTAGGCACCATCGACGGAGCTGCCGGCGGTTTAATTGGCAACGTTGAATCAACTATCAACGGCACGGCCACAGTAGTACTGGACATCAATCAAACCAATAACGTCAACATGAATCGTGGGGTAAATGTCGAAGCAACTACAGAGACTAATGTCGATGCTTCCATAGCGGTTGTAATTAGCAATTCATTTTCCACAGCAAACTTAAGCACCATTAATGGAAATGCTGGTGGATTAGTGGGAAATGTGAATTTAGAAGTTAATTTAGTTTCGCGCTCCGTTCTAGATGTTGAGACCAACTCAAGCGGCTCGATTCGCGCGATTTCTTCAGTAACGCGACGAGTAGACACATCTCTGAATGTCGATGTGAGAGAGTCTTATTCCACAGGTTCAGTCTCAACCGTAACAGGAAACTCAGGTGGCTTAGTTGGACAATCAATACATGAATTAACCGATACTGTGGAAAGTTCAGTAGCAATAGTTTCTTCAGGTGGCGCTGAATTAACTTCTAATGCACTTCTCGATAACGTAGCAGGACATTCCTCTCGTTTTGCCTTGGAAGATAGCTATTCAACTTCAGATGTTAGTTCAGCTGTCGGAGACTCTGATTCGCTATATGCCGTAATTGATGGCAGTGCAGCAATTGAAGATGTAATTATCGGTGACGTTTATGGGATCGGAGATGATGAATCGTTGCTAACACCGCTAGAAGCAATAGCGGGCTTAAATGATTACTCCGGTCTCGACCCAAGCACGGTAGCCACTTTATGGAGCGCCACTAAAGTTTGGGGCAACTGTGATGACATCAATGGGGGGCTTCCATTTTTGAATGCATTTTATACATCCGCACCATGTGGAAATGATGTAGTTGAAAATCTAGTGTTTGATTTTGAACTACCAGAGCAATTTATTGGAAGAGTTTTTGAAGTTGACACCGTGTTAGGTGAGATTTCAGAAGGATTAAGTAGTTACTTGATATTTAGAGACAACTTAGCTGCAGACACATTGCTCAGCAAAATTGATCTACAAAACAAGATTTTTCTAGAAGCCTTGATTAAACTTCCTGATTTCCTTCAAATTCTTAATTCTCAAAACTTTCCAACAACCTTGTTGATAAAGGTCCCAGATGGAAAGTGGTTCAAGATTTCTATTGCTTCTTTACTTGATGGTAAAGCCACGATTTTGAGTCCAATTGAGTTTAAGAAAACCGGAATCTACTACTTCTACTTCATAAAGAATGGCTCGATAGAGCTTGATGCGGCGGGCGACAACCCTGTACTACCTAAACTCCGAGATCTAATCGCATCCCTAATGGTTCAGGTAGTCCAAGAGTAATTCCGCATCAAAACTTTAAAGGCTAATTAGTGGGCGACTACGCCCTCAGTTTCTACCAAGGATTCTTTGCCGATATTGATGAAGAAGAAGAGCACGATCGCTCCCACGAATAGAAGGGCTGCGCTGAACTTGAAGGCCACAGTGAATCCGTGGGTCATCGCGAAACTCTCGCTTAATTGCGTATTGGCAGCGGCATAAGAGGTGGTTGCGGTGGCAGCCACTGTATTTAACAACGCGGTGCCAAGTGATCCACCAACTTGCTGGGAGGTGTTAACCATCGCACTAGCCACGCCGGTGTCATGGTTAGAAACCGCGTGCAGTGAGGTTGAAGTAAGTGGAATAAATACTAATGCCATACCGCTAGACATGATGAGTAGTGATGGAACTACATGGGTTAGGTAAGAGGTTTCTGGAGTGATGCGGGTTAGCAACAGCAAACCGATTCCAGCAAATGTTAGGCCAGGAACCATCAAAGGCTTTGGGCCGAACTTTGGAAGTAGTTGTGATGCAACTCCAGCAAAGGTAATGATTCCAAATGTAAATGGCAGGAATGCAAAACCAGATTTCAATGGACTGAAGCCCAGAATGACCTGCAGATAAAGTCCGAGGAATAAGAACATTGAGAATAATCCGGCACCCACAACAAGTGATCCGAGGTAGGAACCACCACGGTTGCGCTCTGTAATAACACGAAGTGGCATCAATGGATTTTTAACTCGCTTTTCAATGGCCACGAAAATAGCCAATAAAATCAAGGCAATTACTAGGAATGTAATGGTGGTATTTGATGACCAGCCCTTGGTAGCGGCTTCGTTGAAGCCATAGGTCAATGAGAATAGGCCCGCGGTAGCGGTAAAAACACCTGGAATATCGTAGGAATTATCCCCTTGCGCCTTTGATTCATGAACAAATTTGATAGCTAAAGTCGCAGCAATAATTGCAATTGGAGTATTTACTCCCAAGCACCAACGCCATGATGCGTACTCGGTGAGTGTTCCACCGAGAATCAAACCAATGGCAGCACCGCCACCAGAGATCGCTCCGATAACACCGAATGCTTTGGCGCGTTCTGCTGGGACTTTGAAAGTTACAGAAATGATTGCCAGCGCTGCTGGTGCAAGAAGTGCAGCAAATACGCCTTGAAGTGCGCGTGATGCATAAAGCATTCCTTGTGTGGATGCGACTCCACCAAGTGCTGATGCAGCAGCAAATCCGGCGAGACCAACTAAGAAGATTTTTTTGCGGCCCATGTAATCACCGATGCGACCACCGAGAAGTAGTAGTGAGCCGAATGCCAATGTGTATGCGGTGATGATCCATTGTTGATTTGCGTCGGTAATTCCGAGATCAATCTTGGCGCTTGGAATTGCGATGTTCATGATTGATGAATCAAGAACGATCATCAATTGGGCAATTGCAACTACAAACAATGTGCGCCATCTTGTTGGATCTAAATCTTGTTGGGCAGCTTGATCTTGAGCCGACACAGGGCTTCTCCTTAGTGCTTTTAAGCGGTTGTTTGTTCGTTTTTTCGATATTGGTGGGCCCTGTCGGGATCGAACCGACGACCCACGGATTAAAAGTCCGTTGCTCTACCGACTGAGCTAAAGGCCCCATTTTTGGCATTTTTTGAGCGTGATTACTGCTCAAGGCTGAATCCTACCGCCTGATTTGAGATTGGAAATTCACGATAGGATACGGGCTCTCCTCTAGTCCCCATCGTCTAGGGGCCTAGGACATCGCCCTTTCACGGCGGTAACACGGGTTCGAATCCCGTTGGGGACGCGAGATAAAGAGCAATCTTTATCTGCGGTTGGCCCAGTAGCGCAGTTGGTTAGCGCGCCGCCCTGTCACGGCGGAGGTCGCGGGTTCAAGTCCCGTCTGGGTCGCTAGTGCTTGTGTTTTGTTTTGTTGATTTTGCTTGATTGATTTCGGCTGGGTAGCTCAGTTGGTACGAGCGTGCGACTGAAAATCGTGAGGTCGACGGTTCGATCCCGTCCCCAGCCACTTCTATTTTTATTTACTCGTCGGCGGATTTTAAGAATGTAAAGAATAAGCCAATCCAAAATCCAGCTGATAACACAACTAGTGAAGTTGAGTCGTTTTCTGTTGTAGCGATCGATGTGGCAATTCCGGCAAATATTGCAGCAAGTGACCAAAGTGCATAAGCAGATTGTCGCTTGGTAAATCCCTTGCGCATCAAGCGATGTGAGAGGTGATCATGTCCCCCTTGAAAAATAGATCTACCGCGTCTAACCCGGGACACCACCGCAACAGATGTATCCAGTATGGGAACCGCCAAAAGCAGTAACGGGATCGCAAATGAGATTGCCTGGCTCGGCACCTCTGGATTTAATCTAATTGTTAGCACCGCGATTACGGTCCCTAAAAATAATGCTCCTGCATCACCCATGTAGATCTTGGCGGGGCTCTTATTCCAAATC
>JBDKIY010000050.1:0-7686 GCA_039796875.1 Actinomycetota bacterium | reverse complement strand
AGAAAATAGCGGTAGTAGCGCTAGCTACGCTATTTAGCTCCCTATTGGTATTTCCATCGGCATCTCATGCTGAGGCTAAAAAAGTAAATTCCAATAATGGAAAAGTAGAAAAAATTCGCTGCAAATCAACTAAAGCTGTTGCAGCAAATCCAACCCGAATCGCGCCACCTGAATCAATTCTAAAACGTGGTCCACGCCTAATAACTTTAAAAACTAATTGCGGCGATATTGTCATTCAGACTTATTTCAAGCAAGCTCCTGTAACCATCACAGTTCTTTCAGCGCTAGTAAAAGGCGGTTACTACAACAAGACTTTGTGCCACCGTTTAACCACTGAAGGAATATTCGTTCTGCAATGCGGCGATCCAACTGCGACCGGATCTGGTGGACCAGAGTTTCGATATCGCGATGAAAATCTCCCAGTTGCTGGTTCTAATAATTATCCAGCTGGCGTTGTCGCAATGGCCAACTCAGGTCCAAACACCAATGGATCTCAATTCTTCTTAGTCTATAAAGACACAACCCTGGGTCCCAACTACACGATCTGGGGACGCATCATCTCTGGTTTGGAGATTGTTAAGTACATTGCCGATGGCGGCGTGAAAAATGGCGAAACAGATGGAACGCCAACCCGTACTATCGCAATCGAAACTGCGACTCAGAAGTAATTTCGCGCTTTAATCAGTATTAATTACTTTAAAAATCTCAACAATTCTTCCGGCCGGCAATCCTTGGGCCTCCGCATTTCGTTGGCCCCACTCGCGCACCATGTTTTCTAACTCTTTGTTGTGTGCGGTTTGACTAACGTGGGAATCTAAAGCGGCCATCTTCTTGTCAAAGGTTTCAGTTATATCTACATAATGATTTGGAGTCGGAGATCCGGTCATCCAAACTTCGCGCACGCGCCAAGGTTCAAAACCAGCATCTTTTAAATCTGTGAAGGCGAATGGATTTCTGGCATCTGGATAAACCGCTTGAATGGCTGTTTCGCCAGCGGCTAAATGATCTGGATGGCTAGCGAAAATTCGCTCCCAATTACGTTCGGGTGATTGCACCAGCATGCGATCAGGTTTAGCAATTCGGATGGCCTTTACAATCTCCTTACGAAGTTCAATAGAGGGCATCAGCCAACCATCGCGATAATTCAAATAGGTAATTTCAGTAACACCTAAAGCTGCACCTGCATCCCGTTGTTCTTTTTGACGTACTTGCGCCATCTGTTCAAGTGGAATTCCGGATTCCTCGCCACCCTGATCTCCATTAGTGATGATGCAATATGAAACTTCAATTCCTTTAGCGGTCCATTGTGCAATCGTGCCTCCCGCCCCAAAATCACAATCATCGGGATGTGCCATAACAACTAATACGCGCTTAATTTCATCATCGTTCAATGGAGTCACTGGCCTATCCTAGACTTGCCGGCATGGCAGAGCGCATGGGGGAGAGACTTCTTTCAGGTTTGAACCCCCAACAACAAACCGCGGTCACACACTTTGGCGGCCCATTATTGGTAGTTGCTGGAGCGGGCTCTGGGAAAACTCGAGTTTTAACCCGTCGTATCGCATATTTAATGGCGGCTCGTGATGTTCAACCATTTGAAATATTAGCCATCACTTTCACCAATAAAGCAGCGGGTGAGATGAAGGAACGAGTTTCAGAATTGGTCGGAAATCGCGCCAAGTTGATGTGGGTCTCAACCTTCCACTCCGCATGTGTTCGAATTCTGCGACAAGAGGCGGTGCGCTTAGGTTTCTCCACAACATTTTCCATTTATGACCAAGCCGATAGCTTGCGGTTAATTACCTTAGTAATGCGTGATTTAAATCTGGATCCCAAGCGATATGCACCTAGAGGTGTGGCCTCTGTAATTTCAAACGCAAAAAATGAACTATTAGGTCCGGCTGATTATCGCAACGCTACTCAGAATAGTTTTGAAGAGATAGTGGCTGAGGTTTATGTGATTTACCAACAAAGATTAACCGCAGCAAATGCGATGGATTTTGATGACTTAATCATGAAAACTGTAGAGGTGCTGCAAAGATTCCCAGAGGCACGTGCCCGTTATCGACATCGCTTCAAACATATATTGGTTGATGAGTATCAAGACACCAACCATGCCCAATACATTTTGATAAGAGAGTTAGTTGGATCTGACTTAGAAGGTGTTCCCGCCGCTCAGCTTTGTGTTGTGGGCGATGCGGATCAATCAATTTATGGATTCCGTGGTGCAAATATCCGAAACATTATGGCCTTCGAAGAGGATTATCCAGATGCCACAACTGTGCTGCTCGAGCAAAATTATCGCTCTACCCAAAATATTTTGAGCGCTGCAAATGCGGTTATCTCACTTAACGAATCACGTAAAGAGAAGAATCTCTGGTCAGATGCTGGAAGCGGCGCAAAACTAATTGGGTTTGTAGCCGAAAACGAACACCATGAAGCTGAATTCATCCGAGATGAGATTTTTAGATTACAGAGAGAAGAAGTTTCAAAGTACGGAGACACCGCAATTTTCTATCGCACAAACGCCCAATCCCGTGTTTTTGAAGAGGTTTTCATGCGGGCCACAATTCCCTACAAAGTTGTGGGCGGGGTGCGTTTCTATGAGCGCAAAGAGGTTAAGGATTTACTGGCTTATCTGCGAGTAATTGTTAATCCCGATGATGAGGTTTCTATGCGCCGCATCATTAATACTCCAAAGCGCGGTATTGGAGATCGAGCAATCGAAAACCTTGAGGAATTAGCCAAGAAAGAAGGGTTATCTTTTTGGCAATCTTTGAATCGCGCAAGTGAGGCTGGTTTAACCCCAAAGACTTCAAATGCAATCTCACAATTTGTGGCGTTAATAAATACTTTACGGGTACTGCTTGAGGCCAAGACTTTGCCATCGACAATCGCAGCAGCAGCTCTCGAACAATCAGGTTTACTTGATGAGTTACGTGAAAGTCATGATCCGCAAGATGAGGTAAGAGTAGAAAACCTTGAAGAGTTAGTTGCGGTCGCTGAGGAGTATCAAGAACGTGAAGTTGATGAGGGTCAAGAGATTTCACTAGCGGGTTTTCTAGAGGATGTTGCATTGGTGGCAGATGCAGATGAAATTCCAGAGGGAGAAGATCATGGAGGAGTAGTAACTCTAATGACCTTGCACACCGCAAAAGGTTTGGAGTTTCCAACTGTCTTTTTAACCGGTATGGAGGAGGGCGTATTTCCTCATTCCAGAACTATGGGCGAGAAGAAAGAGTTAGAGGAAGAGCGTCGTCTGGCATATGTTGGATTAACCAGGGCCCGGGAAAGACTTTATTTATCCCGCTCCGAATACCGTTCCTCATGGGGCGCACCAAATTACAACCCTCCTTCCAGATTTCTAGATGAAATTCCAGAATCCTTAATTGATTGGAATAAGAGTGAAAGTGGTTTTTCATCGCCGCCCATCACGCGCAAGAAATTCACTCCACCGCCATTGCCTAAAGCAACCGGCAAACAATCCAATGCTTTACAACTTGCAGTTGGCGATCGCGTAAGTCATGACACTTTTGGCCTCGGTACTGTGATTGCAGTCTCAGGTGCAGGGGATAAGGCTGAGGCAACAATCAACTTTGGCAGTTACGGAGATAAGCGTTTGTTGCTCCGATATGCGCCAGTCGATAAGTTATGACCCATGGACCTTTTTGAGTATCAAGCGCGGGATTTATTTGAAGCCAACGGCGTTCCAGTTTTAGCAGGAGCGGTCGCAACTACTCCAGAAGAGGCTCAAAAAGCAGCTGAGAAAATCGGCGGCAAAGTCGTAGTTAAGGCGCAGGTAAAAATTGGTGGCCGCGGAAAAGCTGGCGGCGTTAAGTTGGCAGAAAATCCTGCAGATACTTTTGAAAAAGCAAAAGCAATTTTGGGCATGGATATCAAAGGTCACACAGTTCACAAAGTGATGATTGCTGGCGCGGCTCCAATTGAGAGTGAGTATTACTTAGCAATTCTCTTGGATCGAGCTGCACGTAGCTTTTTAGTAATGGCATCAGTATCTGGCGGAATGGATATCGAAGAGGTAGCCCACAAGACTCCAGAGAAACTTGCCAAGGTACATGTAGATCCAAATCTCGGTATTTCAAATGAACTAGCTTTGGAAATCATCCGCAAAGGCGGTTTTCCCGCAGATGTCGAAAAAGCGATAGCTGAAGTTTTGATAACACTTTGGAAAACCTTTAAAGATTCTGATGCAACATTGGTTGAGGTAAATCCACTGGTAAAAACCAGTGATGGACGCATCATCGCACTCGATGGAAAAGTTACTTTGGATGACAACGCAGCTTTTCGTCATCCGGATCACGAAGCTCTCATTGATCATGCCGCAACAAATCCTCTTGAGGCGCTAGCCAAAGAAAAAGATTTAAATTACGTAAAACTAGATGGCGAGGTCGGCGTTATCGGTAATGGTGCCGGTCTAGTTATGAGCACATTGGATGTTGTTGCTTATGCAGGTGAGAAGTTTGGCGGTGTAAAGCCGGCCAACTTCTTAGATATTGGCGGCGGCGCATCTGCTCAAGTTATGGCGGATGGACTTTCTATTATCTTGGGAGATCCTGCTGTTAAATCAGTATTCGTAAATGTTTTTGGTGGAATTACTGCGTGTGATGCGGTTGCCAATGGAATTGTGCAAGCACTTGCAATGTTGGGCGATAAGGCCACAAAACCAATCGTGGTGCGCCTTGATGGCAACAATGTTTTAGAGGGAAGACGCATTCTTAATGAAGCAAATCATCCTCTGGTGCAACAACTAGACACTATGGATGGAGCAGCCGCAAAAGCTGCAGAATTGGCGGCGAAGTAATCATGGCGATTTTTCTAGATGAAAACACCAAAGTAATTGTGCAAGGCATGACCGGTTCCGAAGGAACTAAGCACACCCGTCGCATGATTGCTAGCGGCACCAAAATTGTTGGTGGAGTTACACCGGGCAAAGGTGGACAGGTTGTAGAGATCGAAGGCAAATCATTGCCGGTTTTTAACTCAGTCTCAGAAGCGGTTGCTGCTACAGGTGCAACAGCATCAGTAATTTTCGTTCCACCAAAGTTTGCTAAGAGCGCGGTAATTGATGCGATTGATGCCCACCTGCCGTTAATTGTGGTTATTACCGAGGGCATTCCAGTTCATGACACAGCAAGTTTCTGGGCTCACGCGCAAAAAGTTGGAAAATCACGAATCATCGGACCTAACTGTCCAGGACTAATTAGCCCAGGCAAATCAAATATTGGAATTACTCCATCTGACATTACCGGTCAAGGAAAGATCGGATTGGTTTCAAAATCAGGAACTCTTACCTATCAAATGATGTATGAGTTACGCGATATTGGATTTACCACCGCAGTTGGTATTGGTGGAGATCCAATCATTGGAACAACCCACATAGATTGTTTGAAAGCTTTCCAAGATGATCCCGAGACTGAAGCCATCGTGATGATTGGAGAGATTGGTGGCGATGCAGAGGAGAGAGCTGCAGCGTTTATCAAGGAGTATGTAACAAAGCCGGTTGTTGGTTATGTTGCAGGCTTTACCGCCCCCGAGGGTAAAACCATGGGACATGCTGGTGCGATTGTTTCGGGTTCTTCAGGAACCGCCGAAGCCAAAAAAGTAGCGCTAGAGGCCGCTGGAGTGAAGGTCGGCAAAACACCAAGTGAGACCGCAAACCTGTTGCGCGCAGTTTTAAACGCAACTAAGGGCTAACTTACTTTCATGACCCGAACCCTGCTTGTTGCATCTCAGCAAGCAGTTCGAAGTATCACCCTGATTTTGTTGCCCTTAGCCTTTATATCTTTAGTTACCTGGGCAACGGCTGGTAGCTCAACTGGAAATACCGCAGATCCTTTAAGAGCTGCGATCTGGTTCTTTCTCATAGCGCATCATGTACCGCTAGATCTTTCCTTATCTAACAATTCCATTTCAGGTAATTTAACTTTTTTCCCTATCGGCGCATTACTGATCCCATTTTTTGCAATTCGCAGCGCTTATCAACGAATCATTTCTAATTCAGATGCCAAAACTGTTTTGGAAAAACGCAGTTATGTAATCTCCTTAGCAATCACTTACGCTGCATTTGGCACATTAATTTCCTTTTTTGCATTAGGAACCACGGTGCAAACACCGCTTTATATTGTCTTTCCTTTTCTTTTCTTAGTTGCCGCGGTGGCTGGATTCATCGCCAGTGATTTACTGCCCGAGCATGGTCTGCAATTTCCCTGGCAACGCGGATTGAGAGTGGCTTGGATTTCCCTTGTTGGATTGGTTGCATATGGCGGGATTGTCTTTTCTATCTCGCTGATTTGGCATTTTCCAACCGTGCTTGATTTAACTCGGGTAATAGAACCAGGATTCTTTGGTGGATTAGCTTTTCTCGCGATTCAAATTCTTTATCTACCAAATTTTGCCGTCTCCGCTTTAAGTTATATGGCAGGCAGCGGAATAGTTATTGGAGAAGGCACCTGGTTGAGTCCATTTGTTCATCGGATAGATGAAATACCGGCGATTCCTCTGCTGGGAGGCCTGCCCGTGAATACCTATCCAATTAGCGCCATAACTATCGTGGCCTTAATTTTGGTTGGTTACTTTGCAGCTAAATATGGAGTCGGTGTTTACTCAGATGTAACGGAACAAAAGCGTTTCTTCCTGGCTACCACCGCATTTCTATTTGTGTTTACATTGATCGCCGCACGCGCATCAAGCGGTGAATTGTTATCAACCAATCTTTCCTCAGTCGGTCCGCAGTGGTGGCTCATGCCGATTTTGGTAACCATCGAATACTCAGCTGGCATTGGAATTTTCCTGGCAATCCCAAAAATAAAGAAATCTATCTACGAGGCGCGAAGTGCAAAACAAAAAAATATCTAGAGCTTTGATTTCAGTCTCCGATAAAACTGGAATTGTTGAATTGGCAACCGAATTAATTAGACGCGATATTGAAATAATCTCTAGTGATGGAACTGCGGCACTGCTTCGCGAATCAGGAATCAAGGTAAGAACGGTAACCGAGGTCACGGGATCACCTGAAATTCTGGGCGGGAAGGTAAAAACTCTGCACCCGGCAATTCATGGAGCATTACTGGCAGACCAAAGCGATCCAGCTCAAGTAGCTGAATTAGAGGCTTTAGCTCCGATTGATTTATTGGTAATTAATCTTTATCCAGTCTCTGGTTTCGATATCGGCGGCCCAGCGCTAACGAGAGCGGCGGCAAAAAACTGCGCCCATGTCTCGGTAATAACAAATCCTTTGCAATACGCCGATTTGATCAACTCTCTTGATACCGGCACAACACCAGAACAGCGTCAACAATGGGCTTTGGCGGCTCTCTTAATGACAGCGGAATATGACCTGGCATTGCTACAAGAGCGCGGCACAACTTTGCGTTACGGCGAGAATGCTCAACAAAAGGGGAGTTTGGTTTCTGCAAACCCCGATGAGGTATTGCAGGGCAAAGAAATGTCCTACAACAACTACTTGGATTTGGATTCAGCTTGGAAAGCGGTCTTCTTCAATAAGGATGCGGTTGCGATTGTAAAACATGGAATTCCATCTGGGATTGCCAAATCCAAAAACGCGACAGATGCATTTAACTTGGCTTGGAGGTGTGATCCAACCTCCGCTTTTGGTGGAGTGGTTGCTACAACCCATTTAATTGACGAAGAGTTTGCGAGCTCATT
>JBDKIY010000049.1:0-8384 GCA_039796875.1 Actinomycetota bacterium | reverse complement strand
TTTGGCTAAAAGTGCTTGAGAGTCATATGTGCAAGGAGTGAAACCAGCTGGTGCATCTCCGATAGCGCCGATGGTGCGACCCTTTAGAAGTTCTAGTGATTGCAAAACCTTTTCTGTTTCTGCCAGCTCACCATTATGAGTCTTAGGTTGTCCAACATCTGGCATTACCCCAGCAAGAGCGCTCTTTAATCCTTCACGCACATGTGCCTCGTACAGACCAGAGAAGAACTTCACCTTTTACTTTAGAAAGTAGCGAGATAGCAGCAGAGGCATCGGCAAATGACGCGTTAAATAAAATATAAAGTTTTTCATCATGATTTAGATTAGCTTCGGCGCTGGCGGTGTCTTCCGGGGTCATAACTAAATTTTCTGGCCCGTTTATAGTTGCACCTAAATCATTTAACAAAGTGCGGGCTTGTGCGTAAAACTTTTCCGCAGCGGCCACATCAAATGTTGGCCTAGCTAAAGCGATCAGTGTGCAGCTACCCATTAATTCCACCCCGCAGGAAGTACCTCAGTCATGAGAACTGGCCGACCTTCGGCGATGCTCTTTTGGGCGGCTAAACCAGTAGCCACGCTACGTAATCCATCCTCCAAAGTGACCTCTGGAGTGCCGCCACTTTTGATGGCTTTGAAGAACTTCACATGCTCGAGATATGAAGCTCCATAATGAAATCCGTTGTATTGAATGGAGTCATTCCATACTTTGCGGGACTCAACTTTTGGTTTTGAAGCATCATGAGTCCAATTCTTGAAGTTTCCAACCGCACTGCGCTTTCCATAACGAACCTCAAGTGAGGGCAGGAATGATTCGACTTTTCCACCATTTCCAGTTACGGAAATACTCTCTTTATCTACGGTATTTTCGGCAAACATACATAGATCCAACATGGCGCGCTTTCCACTTGGGTACTCCACAATTACATAAGCGCTATCCAACATATCTGCGGGCTGGCCATCATAAATTTCATCTAGGAAGTTAACCCGCTGGCCACCGGATGCAAAAACTCGAACTGGTCTCTCTTGAGAAATGTGATCCATCAAATTGAAGTAGTGACAACATTTCTCAACTAATGTGCCACCGGTTTTTGCGGTAAAGCGGTTCCAATTTCCTACTTTGGGATAAAAAGGTTCACGATGTTCGCGAATAGAAACCTGCTGTACTTCTCCGACGCCGCCATCATGCACAATTGAAATTAATTCAGCGACCGGAGGCATGTAGCGATATTCCAAACCCATCCAAACTAAACCAGTTCGATTTTTTGACCACTCAATTACCTTTAGGCAATCTTCGATAGTGGTACAAAGTGGTTTTTCAATAAAGACATGTAACGAGGTAGCAAGCGCGTCACGCAAAATATCCACATGTGTGAAATTTGGGGTTGCGATAATTACCGCATCGACTAAACCTGATTTAAGTAATTCATTGTGATCAGAGAAAACCGCTACTGGGTTAGTGATTTGCTTTTGAGCTAACTCTCGAGAGCCTTCATCGGGATCACTTATTGCGGTGACAGATGCGCCCTCAATAAATTTGAGATTCTCTGCATGCTCACGGCCCATGGCGCCAACGCCGATGATTCCGTAGCGCACCATTCGTGAAGCTCCTTTGCTCAGATGAAGTGGTCTGACCACTCACGACTTGGGAGAGTCTTGTGCGTATATGACCTCTGGTCAATGGGTTTATTAGGCTTTTTTTATAACTTTTGGATTACCGAACCGCGATATTGGGCCTCATACGACCTGAAATCTCCAGGCTGGGCCAGTTCGAATCGAGGGTGAGAATCTCAAAACCGGAAGGCGTGGTCACGATGGTGTCCTCCACCTTCAAACCTTCAGCTGAAGGGTTCCAAGCGATTGCATGGTTAACGCCAATCAACTGTGTTGTCTTTTCATGTGCGGGGAAATCACGAGGCAGATAACCGGTTGGTCCACCTTGATGATGCTTGGTCCACTCATCCCGTGCAAAACCCTCTTTTAGGTAAGCGACCTCTCCCGATTTAAAAGCTTCAGCAAAAGTGGATCCTACTTTTGTGCCATCCAGAAAAGCAGCTTCAACATTTAACAATCTGCCATAAGTTTCTTGGACTTCATTTGGGATCTCACCAAAATGCACTATGCGCGTCACGCTCGCAATCAATCCTTTGCGGCGCGCGCAAATAACACCCATGCCAATTCCACCGATCTGGTTTGTGGTTGGAAGAGGATGTCTAAATTCCTTAATACGTTTTTCTCCAGCTACTAACAAAACTACCGGTTCGAGATTCCTCTCCCACAACTCCTCTGCGATTTCACCAGCAACTTCTACCTCTGACATATCGGGATCTATATCCAACATAGCTTCGCCCAAAGCTTGCGCAGCATCTTTGCTAATTTCACGAAGTCGATTGACTTCAAAATCATTTAAATTACGGCGCAAGGTTTCGATATCACTCAGAATATTTACTCGATCAGAATCTGGACCATCACTTCCAATTCGAGCACCTTTAGGTAATTGAGCTTCTCTTGCCTCAAACCAGTTAACAATTATTAACTCTTCATCACCAGTTAATTCTTCTGCGGTCAGGCGAGGAGCTTCAATTTTATTGGTGACTACAACTATGCGATCGCGATAAACAATGACATCCATACAGGAGAGTTCCAATGTGGTTGGAATATGAGCTCGGCCGCCAATAATCCATGCCACATTTGCGCCTTTTTTAAGCACTACCGCATCAAGGTTTTTTGCCTCTAACAAGGCGGCGATACGTGCTCGCTTTTCTCGCTGTTCTAAAAGTGCGCTCATAGGCATAACCTACGAAAGAAGTGCCGAAACTTCGATACCAAAACGAGCTAAATTCGCTTTTCCACCATCAACCTCAGTTAAAACAAATGGCTTGCCATCTGGAGCGATGCAATATGAGTTCTCAAAATGTGAGCCATGTGAACCATCTGTTGTAACCACGGTCCAGTTATCAGCCAATATTTTTGTTTTATGAGTTCCCATGGTGATCATCGGTTCGATTGCAAAGACCATGCCCGCTTCAATGGTTGGTCCATGTCCAGCTTTTCCATAATTAAGAATGTGCGGCTCCATATGCATCGCGGTTCCGATTCCATGTCCGCCATACTCACGCAAAATTCCGTAGTTACCTTGCTCGTTTGTGTATTTTTCAATGGCGTGACCGATATCAGAAAGTTTTGCACCCATTGCACCGGCAGCAATTCCAACCCACATTGACTCTTCACATACATTCAACATTTTTTGGCGTGGATCATCTACCGGATCAACAATGATCGAGAAGGCAGCATCACCATGCCAGCCATCAACTACTGCTCCGCAATCAACCGAAACAATATCCCCCGGCATAATCATGCGATCGCCAGGTATGCCATGAACAATTTCATCATTTACTGAAACGCATATCGTTGCGGGATAACCGTGATAGCCCTTGAAGTTTGAAGTTCCGCCACCGCGCTTAATATTTGCTTCTGCTATTGCATCAAGTGCGCTAGTAGTAATTCCCGCTTTGATATTTGCTTTTACAATTTCCAAAGTGCTGCGTACCAACAGACCGGCTTGGCGCATTGTTTTTAGCTGATCCAAGGTCTTGATCTGGATCGCCATTATTTAGCTCAGTTTCTGGGAAAGGGCGCGAATTGCGCCGGAGGTGATTTCGGAAACCTCACCAACCGCTGGGATTGTGATTAACAATCCTGCGGTGCGGTAAAAAGCAATGATTGGTGCGGTTTGTTCTGCGTAAACCTCGAGACGACGCGCAATGACCTCTTCTTTGTCATCATCACGCTGGTATAGCTCGCCGCCACAGGCATCACATTTATCTAACGCGCCGGGAAAAATTTTTCCGCAACCACGGCAGGTGCGGCGTGATGAAAGCCGTTTGATAATTTCCGAGTTTTCAATTGATAGCTCGAGTGCGGCGTCAATTGGGGTTTTTTTCTCAGCAAGTACCGCTCTTAATACTTCAGCCTGCGCAACATTACGGGGAAAACCATCAAGTAAAAATCCATTTGCGGTGTCGGTATGGGTTAAGCGGTCTTTAACCATCGCATTGGTTACTGAATCTGGAACCAGTTCACCTTTATCCATATAACCCTTGGCTTGAAGACCAAGTGGTGTTCCCTCTTTTAAATTCGCGCGGAAAATATCACCGGTTGAAATATGAGGAATTGAATAGTGCTGGGCGAGGTGTACAGCTTGAGTTCCTTTACCTGCACCTGGTGGTCCAACCAGGATTAAACGCATTAGCGCAAGAACCCCTCGTAGGAACGCTGTTGTAGTTGGCTCTCGATTTGTTTTGCAGTATCAAGACCAACACCAACCACGATAAGAATCGCAGTTCCACCAAATGGGAAGTTCTGTGAAGCGCCGAAAAGAACCAACGCAATGATCGGAATAACTGCAACGAGTGCTAGATATAGCGAGCCAGGCGCAGTAATTCGATTTAGAACATACTGTAAATAATCGCTGGTTGGCTTACCGGCACGAATACCAGGGATAAAGCCACCGTATTTACGCATATTTTCTGCGGTTTCTTCTGGGTTGAAGGTAATTGCAACATAGAAGTAGGCAAAGAAAATAATTAGCAATGCATATGCCGCGATGTAAATCGGGTGATCGCCTTGTACAAAGTTAGTTGAAATCCATACCGCCCAAGGTGCTTGGGAGTTGGTGAAGTTTGCGACCAATGAAGGAATGTAAAGCAATGAGGAGGCGAAAATTACAGGGATAACACCTGATTGATTTACCTTGATTGGAATATAAGTTGTGGTTCCGCCGTACTGACGACGACCTACTTGGCGCTTTGCGTATTGAACTGGAATACGACGTTGTGATTGCTCAACGAATACAACCGCCGCCACAATCAAAATACCAACCGCCATGATGAAGAGGAATGTTGGCCAACCACGAGAAAGCTTGATGGACCAAAGTTGTCCTGGGAAGCTGGCCGCGATTGATGTGAAGATCAGAATTGACATACCGTTACCAACACCACGATCGGTGATTAACTCACCAAGCCACATGATTACCGAAGTACCAGCGGTCATCACGAAAATCATTGTGACTATGCGCTGCCATGAGGTATCAGGGATGATCGCTTCAGTACAGCCATTAATTAGACGACCTGGTGTACGCGCCACCGCAATCAAACCGGTGGTCTGCAGGACGGCCAAACCAATTGTTAGATAACGGGTGTACTGGGTTAACTTTGCAGTTCCAGATTGTCCTTCTTGCTTCAAAGCTTCAAAACGTGGAATTACCACGGTTAGAAGTTGAACAATGATGGATGCGGTTATGTAAGGCATGATGCCGAGAGCAAAAACTGAGAGCTGTAGTAGAGCTCCACCGCTAAATAGATTGATAAGTCCAAATAATCCACCAGTATCAACATTTGCTAAGCAACGTTGAACTGCAGAGTAAGAAACACCTGGGGTTGGAATTACCGATCCAAAGCGGAAGATCGCCATGATTGAAAGGGTGAAGAAAATCTTGCGACGTAGATCAGGCGTCTTAAACGCCTTTCCAAAAACCGAGAGCAACATTTTCTTCTCCTAATTCAATCTCACGAAACTTTTTAAAGCGCCTTGATGCTTCCGCCCGCTGCAGAGATTTTCTCTGAAGCAGATGCTGAGAAGCTATGAACGGTGACATTTACCTTAACGGAGATATCGCCATTTCCTAGGACTTTAACCGGATGGCCCTTACGAGCTGCGCCAACTTTGTATAGATCCTCAACAGAAACATCGCCACCCTTTGGGAACAATGCGTTGATTGTTGAGACGTTAACAGCTTGGTAGGTAACGGTTTCTGGGTTCTTGAAACCACGAAGTTTTGGCAAACGCTGTACGAGCGGCATTGCGCCACCTTCGAAACCAGCGCGAACTACGTTACGAGCACGTGTTCCCTTGCCACCACGACCAGAGGTTTTACCTTTGGAACCTTCACCGCGACCCTTACGAGTCTTTTCCTTCTTTGCGCCTGGCGCAGGACGGAGATGATGAGCTTTAAGCACCATTGTTATTCAACCTCCTCTACTTTGATGAGGTGGCGAACGTTGTAGACCATGCCGCGAATTTCCGGACGATCTTCCTTCACCACAACATCACCAATGCGCTTCAAACCAAGTGAGCGAAGTGTTTCGCGTTGGTCTGGTGCATTGCCGACTTTGGAACGAACCTGGGTAACTTTTAGACGTGGCATTACGCACCTGCCGTTGTTGTCATTGCGCGAATAACAGCTGCTGGAGCAACGCGCTCTAGTGGAAGTCCACGACGTGCTGCGATAGCTGCTGGATCTTCCAACATCTTCAATGCAGCTGCGGTGGCGTGAACCATGTTGATTGGATTGTTTGAACCAAGTGACTTGGTCAAAACATCTGTAATTCCTGCGCACTCAAGAACTGCACGAACTGGACCACCAGCGATAACACCGGTACCAGGAGCAGCTGGGCGAAGTAGAACTACGCCGGCTGCATCTTCACCTTGGACAGGGTGAGGAATTGTGCCTTGAATACGTGGAACTTTGAAAAATGATTTCTTGGCTTCTTCGACAGCCTTAGCGATTGCTTGTGGAACCTCTTTTGCTTTTCCATAACCAACGCCGACCATTCCATTTCCATCACCAAGCACTACAAGTGCGGTGAAGGAGAAACGGCGACCACCGGATACAACCTTTGCTACACGGTTGATAAATACAACGCGCTCGATGTAAGGAGACTTCTCAACAGTGCGCTCCTCACGTGGACCGCGCTTATCGCGTCCGCGCTTTGGCTTTTCAGCTTCTGTTGTTTTGTTTTCTACATTTGCCATTTAGAAGTCCAATCCATTCTCGCGAGCACCTTCAGCAAGTGCAGCTACGCGTCCGGTGTAGCGATTACCACCACGATCAAATACGACCGTAGTAATTCCCTTTGCTTTTGCACGATCAGCAACAAGTTGGCCGACGGTGCGAGCCTTCTTTGTTTTATCTGCTGAGGTAGCACGCAAATCTTTTTCCATTGTTGAAGCTGAAGCCAAAGTGTGACCCTTAGTGTCATCAACAATCTGGGCAACTAGGTGACGTGCAGAGCGAGTTACCACTAAACGTGGACGCTCTGTTGTACCGGAAAGGCGCTTGCGTACACGGAAGTGACGACGAGCGCGGGCAACGCGAGTAGAACCCTTAACAATCTTCTTAGTGATTCTCATGCCTTCTTACCTGTCTTTCCAGCCTTGCGACGGATACGTGCACCCTTCAGATGTAAGCCCTTGCCCTTATAAGGATCGGCCTTACGGAGTTTCTGAATTTTTGCAACGGTCTCGCCAACAAGTTGCTTGTCAACACCTGAAACAACTAGCTCAGTTGGAGATACAACCTGGAAAGTAATTCCAGCTGGTGCCGAGAATGGAACTGGGTGTGAGTAACCAAGAGCGAACTCAAGATCCTTACCCTTTTCAGCAACTTTGTAACCAACACCGACGATTGAAATTGTCTTTGAATATCCAGTTGTTACACCGGTAACCATGTTTGCAACTAATGTGCGTGACAAACCATGTAGTGATCTTGCAGCGCGCTCATCATTGGCGCGAGCAAGTGTTAGTGAATTCTCTTCCTTCTTTGGAGTGATTAACTCTGGAAGCACATGTGACAAGGTTCCCTTTGGTCCCTTTACAGAGATGCTTTGGCCAGCGATGTTAACTTCAACTCCAGATGGAATTGCAATTGGCATTTTTCCAATACGTGACATTTAGATCACCATACGTAGGCGAGAACTTCTCCGCCTACACCTTGCTTGTTGGCTTGCTTATCAGTTAGCAAACCTTGTGAAGTTGAGATGATTGCAACGCCAAGTCCACCAAGTACCTTTGGTAGTCCAGTTGATTTCGCGTAAACGCGAAGACCTGGCTTGGAAACACGACGTAGACCGGCGATTGAACGCTCACGGTTTGCGCCGTACTTCAAATCAATTGTTAAAGTCTTTCCGAAACCTTCTGGGTTGTCGGTAACTTTGAAGCTACCGATATAACCCTCTTTTTGAAGGATTTCTGCAATACGTACTTTTACCGATGAAGATGGCATTGCAACCACTTCATGGTAAGCCGTATTTGCGTTACGCAGACGTGCAAGCATGTCTGCGATTGGGTCTGTCATTGTCATTGTTGGCTCATCGCCTTTCTTCAGGTGGTTTCTCTTGCGAGACCTGCCAGATAGTTGTTACCAGGAAGCTTTCGTAATACCGGGAAGTTCTCCGCGGTGCGCCATCTCTCGGAAGCAAACACGGCAGATGCCGAACTTCTGATAGACAGAGTGAGGACGTCCACAACGTTGGCAACGTGTGTAACCGCGCACCTTGAACTTTGGCTTGCGGCTCGCCTTAACCTTTAGTGATGTCTTTGCCATTGTG
>JBDKIY010000048.1:0-10169 GCA_039796875.1 Actinomycetota bacterium | reverse complement strand
ATGAGCGATTTTTCGTGCAATTCCCAGGCCGGTTGTTGGTCCTTTTTCTTGCTCGTAGAAATCTCCATTATTGAAAAGCGGATCTGATTTGATGGCTTGAATTTGAGTCGTAGCGGTTCCGATTTGATCACCAGTTGCGACCGCTGAGGAGCCGATAGTGCATATTGCGCCAACTTTTTGCGGATAGGTAATCGCCCACTCCAATGCGCGCATGCCACCCAACGATGGTCCAACAGAAATTACATAACCTGGAATACCTAGTTGTTCAGTTAGCGCATGTTCGGCCGCGACCATGTCACGTATGGTTATGTAAGGAAATCTTGAGCCCCATCTTTTTCCATCTGGTGCAATTGATGAAGGACCGGTGCTGCCCTGACAACCACCAATAACATTTGGGCAGATAACAAAGTATTTGTCAGTATCAAATGGAAGTCCGGGGCCGACCATTTCCGGCCACCATGCTGGAACATCTGACCAGCCTGTTAAAGCATGGTTAATCAAAATTGCATTTGATTTTTCTTCGTTTAAGACTCCCCAGCTTTGGTAAGCGATAGTGACATCAGGCAGCACATCACCTGATTCCAACTCCAAATCACCTAGTTTATGAAATATGCGATTACCGGGATCGTGGAACTCTAACCACGCCCCGGTAACCTCATCACTAACGCTCATTAATATCTCAACTATTTTGCAGCTGCAAAAGCTTTTTCAAGATCAGCTTTAATATCGTTGATATTTTCGATACCAAGACTTAATCTCACTAGACCAGGCGTTACTCCTGCTTGAAGTTGTTCCGCTGGAGTTAATTGGGAATGGGTAGTTGAAGCAGGATGAATTGCTAATGAACGTACATCACCGATGTTGGCAACATGGGAGAAGATATTCAGCGCTTCGATGAACTTCTTTCCAGCCTCTACTCCGCCTTTTATTTCAAAGGAGAGCACTGAGCCACTGCCGCGTGGACAGTACTTCTTGGCCAGCGCGTTCCATGGTGATGAAGGAAGAGATGCGTAATTCACTTTTTCCACCTGGGGATGGCTTTCTAGCCATTTCGCGACCCCAAGTGCGTTGTCAACATGTCGTTCGATACGGAGTGAAAGAGTTTCCAGTCCCTGCGCCAATAGCCAGGCGTTAAATGGTGCAACCGCAGCACCTATGTCACGCAGCAAAGTTAAGCGAATCTTGAAAATGTAAGAAAGATTCGCTCCAAATGCACTGCCAACTCCAAGCGCTTGGGCATAAACCAAGCCGTGATAGCTCGGATCTGGTTGATTGAAGTTCTTAAAACGCTCTGGATATTGTGCATAATCAAACTTTCCAGCATCGACAATCGCACCTACCACTGCATTGCCGTGACCGGATAGGAATTTGGTTGCGGAGTGAACTACAACATCGGCACCATGTTCGATTGGGCGGATCAAGAATGGGGTTGCAACCGTGTTGTCGACAATTAGCGGTACTCCAACTTCATGTGCAACCTGGGCGACCGCTGCAATATCTAGTACATCATTCTTTGGGTTAGCAATTGTTTCACCGAAGAAAGCTTTGGTGTTTGGACGTACCGCTTTTTTCCAACTCTCTGGATCTTCCGGGTTGTCAACAAAAGTTACTTCGATACCAAACTTTGGCAAGGTGTAGTGAAATAAATTGTAAGTTCCACCATAAAGCGATGGCGAAGAAACAATGTGATCGCCAGCTTCAGCAACATTTAATACCGCAAATGTTGTGGCTGCAGAACCCGATGAGACAAGAAGTGCAGCGACTCCACCTTCTAAAGATGCAATTCTTTGTTCAACCGCATCTTGAGTTGGATTCATGATGCGGGTGTAGATGTTGCCTAACTCTGCCAAACCAAATAAATCCGCAGCGTGCTTGGTATCGCGGAATTGATATGCAGTGGTTTGATAGAGAGGCAGTGCACGAGCTCCGGTTGTTGGATCTGGAACCTGACCAGCATGAATCTGGCGGGTTTCAAACTCGCAGACCCACGCTTGTCGATTGCGCCTTGCTATCGACCTGGTCTTCACCCGGAGCACCCCACCGTGGTGGAGGGTTGCCGTCCAGTTAGCCGGGGCTTGTTACTGGAACTCGTGACCTGTGCCGAACTCTAAAGGATTAGAGCGGTTAATGTCTACCGGTTTTTAAAGTCGTCCCGAATTGTGGACATTAAAAATAACCTTTTTCAGAGCGGTTGAAATCGCATCCAGTCCGGCATGAGGCTCTAGTTCTGAATCCAGAAATGTATCCGCACGTGTTTCCATCATTATTGATAGCACTCTATTGTCACTTTGATAAAACTCTAAGGGAACGTAAGTCCCGGCATATGGTTCATTTTCAAAACAATCCCCTAGAGCGCCGAACTCGGAGCTAAAGAGGTCTCGAAGCCAGCTCGGTGTGTGAAAAGAATCGGTCCCGATGCACATAGCTGGTCGCTTTTGCCCATGATTCACGGCATTAACATGTTGGCTTGCTCGATAAGAGTGAACATCAATAATTACTGCCGCTTCTGTGGATTGCAAGCGTTCGTCTACCAACTCAGTTAGGGCTCTTGCGTAAGGATGAAAATACTTTTCAAGCAACTCTTTAGATTCGAAGTTGCTATCACGTAGTTGAGCACCTGAAGTTGTTTTGGTGTAGACCGCACCCATTCCAACTTTGTTCATAATCTCACGGTCATCAGGAAATCGCTCTGGATCAATTACAAATCGAGATGCCCTATTTATGAACACCCAAGGTTTTGGAAAATCTATTGGTAATTTCTCGATGGCTTTTTGAGCCAAGCTATCCGTTAAAGTATCGGTAATTTCATCTAATTCCCTTTGCAATACTTCATCTGAAAGCAAGAGGTTCTGCCGAACTTCCTCAGGAATAAATCTTGAGGAATGTGGAACATGCAAAATGATCGAGGATTCGTTGGAGCCAGTTACTACTTCGAAACTATTGAAATTCACAAACGCCCAGCTTCATGAACGCGACGCAGAAAGTCCTTTGTTTCAGCAAGTTTTGGGGCCTCTAAAATTTCTTCTGGTTTGCCCCACTCCAAAATCCGGCCCCGGTGTAAGAAACAAACCTCGTCAGCAACTTGCTTGGCAAATCCCATTTCATGTGTGGCTAAGAGCATTGTCATTCCATCGCTCTTTAAGTCACGCACCAAACTCAGAACTTCATTGACCAATACGGGATCCAGAGCGGAGGTAATCTCATCAAGCAAAAGCATTCTGGGATGTAAAGCCAAGGAGCGAATTATCGCAACCCGCTGCTGCTGTCCCCCGCTCAAACGATCTGGATATTGATGAGCTTTTTCCTTTAAACCAAATCTGTCTAGCAGTTCTAGCGCTTCAGAATTGGCTTGATCAACACTTACTCCGCGCGCATGTATTGGAGCAAGAGTGATGTTTTCTATGACAGATTTGTGAGGGAAGAGATTAAAAGCCTGGAAGACCATGCCAAATTTTTTACGTACTTCATCGATATCTACCTCAGCTGCGGATATTTCTTGGCCATCTAAAGTAATAATGCCATCATCTATCTGCTCTAAAAGATTTATGCAGCGAAGTAAAGTCGATTTGCCTGAGCCGGAAGAACCAATGAAGACAGTAGCTGTGTGTTCAGGTACAGTGAATGAGATGTCTTCAAGAACTACCTCACTTCCAAAGGCTTTTCTAACCTTTTCTACTTTTAGTATCTCGCTCATCAGACATTTCCTTGTGCGTTTTGACGTTCAATAGATTTGCGTAAAGTGCGGTCAGTAAATCGAGTCAACGGAATTGTTATAAGTAAGAAAACTATTGCTGCCATTACATATGGTGTGTAATTAAAGGTTCGACTGCTGGCTATTTGCGCAGCACGCACCGCATCAGTAACTCCTAGAATAGAAACCAGGCCGGTGTCTTTAATTAGCGCGACTAAATCATTTAACAAAGGTGGGGTTACTCGCCGCAACGCCTGAGGAAGCACTACGTGTCGCAGAGTTTGAAAATGCGTCAGCCCTAATGATCTGGCAGCGGCACGCTGGCTAGGGTGCACAGTCAGAATTCCAGAACGAATTACCTCAGCAACATATGCGGTGTAAGTAATAATTACCGCTATTGTTCCTAAAATTAAAACATTATTAGTTACACCCTGGAGTCTTAAAGCAGGAACTCCGAAACCCACCAGCAAAATAACCAACAACATTGGAATGCCGCGGAAGAGATCTACATAAACCGTAGCCAGGATGCGAAATGGGGTTAAAGCCGCAGATCGCGAAGTGCGGATAAGGGCGACTGTTAAACCAAGAATGGCCACCGATGTTCCCGCAATAAGCGTGAGCAAGACATTGGTGCCAAAACCCAGAATTATTTTAGGAAGTACCTCTACCCCATAAGCCCAAGCAAAGAAGGTTTCCGAGAGCAACTTCCAGCCCGGAGAGGTGACTACGACCAGTATTAAAGTTCCAATTACCAGAATGCTCGAAATTGTGGCAATCATGGCGTTGCGTTTGTTCTTGTTTTTACGAGACTCTCGACGAGCTAATTCATGGGCGCTTGGTGACCACTGACCGCCGAAGTCATAAGGCGTGACACCGGAGTTTTCTCCAGTATCACGCCCCATGAATCAACTACTTTCTAGTACTTCTGGCTTTTACTTTAGAACCGGTGCACCAGCAGATGCTGCTAGCCACTGATCAGTAATTGCGGCCAAAGTTCCGTTATCACGAATTGCGTCAACCGCCTTGGTTACGCAAGAGGTAATTGGGCTGTCCTTTGCAAGCAACAAACCGGCGCCAGCATCATTAGCAGCAGAATTCTCGAGCTGTCCAACAATGATGCCATTTGGAACTTCTACTGCTGAAAGGTAGAAAGCTGTTGGCAGGTCAACCACCAAGCCATCAATCTGACCATTCTTAAGAGCTGCTACCGCAGCTGCATTGTCATTAAATACCTGTGGCTTTAAACCAAGTTGGTTTTCGATTGCATCAAGTGAGGTTGAAGCAACAGCTGCACCGAGCTTTGGATTTTTAGCCTTTAGATCTGCGATGCTTGTTACGCCTTCAATCTTGCTTCCTTTGAATGAAACGATTGATTGATTGGATTTGTAGTAAGCGCTTGAGAAATCAACAACCTTTGCACGCTCTTCAGTAATTGAGTATTGCTGAATATTGAAATCGAAATCCTTTGGACCCGGTGCGATTGCGCCATCAAAGGTTGTGCGGATCCACTTAACAGCGGATTTGTCATAACCAAGTTCGGTCGCAACGGCATAGGCAACAGCAGCTTCGAAACCTTCACCTGATTCAGGAGCATCATTTAGAACCCATGGTTCATATGCTGGTTCGCCGGTCGCAATTGTTAGTACGCCATCCTCAACAGTTGCGAGTGAATCTGGTGCACATGTTGTTGATTCGCTGCTTGCAGAGTTGTCTTCAGATGAAGAACAGGCTGAGAGCACAAGTGCTGCAATTAGAAGTGGAGTTAACTTTAGAAGTTTTTTCATTTCTAGCCTTTCACAATAAATAGCTGAAGGCCTGGCTAGTTACTCAGACCCACGCTTGTCGATGGCGCCTTGCTATCGACCTGGTCTTCACCCGGAGCACCCCACCGTGGTGGAGGGTTGCCGTCCAGTTAGCCGGGGCTTGATGCTGGAACTCGTGACCTAGGCGGGACTTTAGAAAATGAAAACTAAATTGTCCAATTTTGAGTCGGTAAGCCGTGCGCGTCGGCAACAGCTTGATAGTAAACCTTGCCATCGTGAACATTTAATCCCTTTAACAAAGCGGGATCAGAGGCCAATGCCTTTTGCCATCCCTGATTTGCCAGCTTTAATGAATAAGGCAATGTTGCATTTGAAAGCGCGTATGTAGATGTGAAGGGCACCGCACCTGGCATATTTGCCACGCAGTAGAAAAGTGTGTCATGCACTTTAAAGGTTGGATCTGCATGTGTTGTGGGCTTGGAGTCCTCAAAACAACCGCCTTGGTCAATCGCGATATCTACCAAAACAGCGCCCGGCTTCATCTTTTTGACCAAATCATTTGTGATTAGTTTTGGAGCTTTAGCGCCATGAACCAGAACCGCGCCAATTACCAAATCGGCAGCTAATGCTTGTTCTTCAATTTCATGGGTATTGGACATTAAAGTCGTAACAGTGCCGCCAAAGATTTGATCAATTTCGCTAAGTCGCTTTTGATTTACATCAACAACGGTGACATCTGCCCTCATCCCGTGTGCGATTGTTGCGGCAGCAAGTCCTGCAATTCCGCCACCTAAAACTAAAACTCGTCCTGGACGAACCCCAGGAACACCACCTAATAGAACTCCCCTACCGCCTGCGCTCTTTTGCAACGCTGCGGCACCGACTTGAGCTGCCATACGTCCAGCAACTTCGCTCATAGGAGCCAAGAGTGGCAATGCGCCATTTACCTCCACGGTTTCATATGCAATTGCGGTGATACCGCTAGAAATCAAAGCATCGGTACATTCTTTAGATGCGGCCAAATGGAGATAGGTGAACAAAACTTGGCCGGCACGCATTCTGGAGTACTCAGCGGCGATAGGTTCTTTAACTTTTAATACCAATTCAGCCTTGGCCCAAACTTCATCGGCGGTGGCCAGAATTGTGGCGCCAACATTTTGATAATCAGCGTCAGAGATAGCGCTACCCAAGCCAGCATTTCTCTCAATTAAGACTTGATGTCCGTGCTTTACAAACTCACGAACTCCTGAAGGGGTTATGGCTACGCGAAACTCATTGTTTTTTATCTCTTTTGGCACACCAATAATCATGAATTTATGTTACCTGAGAAAATTGCATCACAAATTCGGGGGTGTAGCTCTGTTCGCATGGCGGAAAATGAGGCGGGCGACCACCCCGAGATAAAAACTTTTCTTAAGAGTTGAGTCATGGCATAACTAGGTTCATCAGCCTCGGCTCGGTCTAACGATCTGTGGGCCAGTGCTCCTTCTCCTTTTTCATAGGCAACTGCTGCAAACAGGTTCGCAGCCGGTGCAACAAATCCAAGCGGTGCTTTGCGCAAGAGCCAGCGCCAAGCATTGAAATAAATCTCCAATGTTTCAACTGAGACACTACCCAAGGCAAAATCTCTAACCTGTAGATCTTGCAGTCGAACAAGTACTAGAGCTATTAATTTCTTATCTCTGCAAACTCCGTCGGCAGAAAAATCTGCGATGAAATCAATTACCGCCTCCGCCCCTTGTCTTTGTTGTGGGACAGGGTCGGTCTTATATTTAATGGCAGGAACCTTGCTGATTAGATCCAATAACTCTTCATCGCTATCCAGCGCGGAAATCGAATCATTTAGCGCCGAAATATTTTCAAATGGCAGTGGCCTTCCCAGTGCAACTTGCTCTGCGGCAATTCTGGAGTTCTCAATGTCAGGTATTTCCTTGCCCTCTGGAGTGCAACAAAGAACATCTCTACAAAGCAAGGAGCGCCATTTTCCATTTTGAACAACTAGGGATTCTTTGGTTTGGATCGGCAATTTGGATAACTGGTCAGAAATCTTTTGCAAAACGAGATTGGAAGGTGAGGCGGAGCTTGGTAAATAAAAAACTGCGATGGCTGCATCGGAGTCATTTCGAAGTAGGTGGCTACTCAAATTAGCCAGCTCCAACTTTGAAATCTCATCGGGATAATCGATCCGCATAGCCAGATTTACTGTGTCATTGCGCAGCGAAATCAGAATAATCGATTCAGTTGGTTTGAATCCAATTAGGAAAGGAATGGCCGTTAATAAATCATGTGGTGAGGTTAAAGTTGTCATGGGCGGAGCATGGGAGTTGGATGAGATCAAAAATATCAAGGCCGCTAATTTTGTTGATAATCAGGGCTTGTAGGTAATTGCTGCAGGTCTGATAAAAATCTGCTTGGAGGTTTTTTGGGTGATCGCACCTTTAATGGGCGCAGATATTGCCCCGGCCCGCCAATAACCGCTCCAAGTGGTGGTTAAGAGAATTTGCTTCTCCCCCGCAGATTTAAAGGTGTTTTCAATGATATTCAAAGGGTAAGGGGCCCCGGGTAGCTTGGTAATAAAAGTATTTCCATCCCCAAAATCCCACTTGAAGGTAGGGGTTAAATGAATTGTTACTGGAACATCAAGAACCACAATCACAGTTGTGAAGTGAGTTGGAGTATTAGTTAAAAAATTTACCGGCTCTTGAAGTAATGGGTCTCCTAAGGGTTGAGCAATAATTGAACCGCTGGGTAATAACCTCTTTACTTGATTTGAAATCTGAGAGCCGGAAACCGTTTTGACTCGCGCTTTTCTAGCGGGCCTTGATGTATTAACAGGACGAGGTTTTGGCTTAACTGCGGTAACCGGTTTGGGTAACCATGGAATCCAGAGCTTGTGAGTTGAGATAGATGGTCGAGGCTGTGGTTTTGTGGAGGTTGAACTTCCGGGCCGGCCTTTCTTGACCGTTATGACTACTTCATTGCTACTTTCATCGGCGCTGACATCAATACAGGTATCACCTTCACAATCAGCATAAGAACTTATTGGTGTAAGCAATACCAAGCAAATGGCCATAGCGATTTTGCGCATGCCGGATTTTTGCGGTTTGTTGAATCCTCGCTTGAAGTTTTCTAGATCTGGTGGATAACTTCAGGATGTGTGATTAATCAGCTTTGAATTGTTGATGAAGTCGCTTTAAAGACTCTTTAACAATCGCTCCATCACTGGTGCGCCACAATGGGGGCATAGAGTTAAGAAGAATCGATCCATATCTCTTGGTGACAATGCGTGAGTCCAAAATTGCCACGACTCCCCGGTCATCAATAGAACGAATCAAGCGCCCGGTCCCCTGGGCTAATAAGAGAGCGGCACGTGGCAGAGAAACCTGCATAAAACCAGAGCCACCTGAGGCATCTGCCTCTGCGGCCCGTGCCGACATAACGGGATCATCTGGTCTGGGGAATGGAATTCGATCAATTGCCACCAAAGTACAGGACGGTCCAGGAACATCAACACCCTGCCAAAGACTCATTGTTCCAATCAAAATCGAGGTTGGGTCACTCGCAAATCGCTCCACTAATGCGCCCACACTATCCCCGCGTTTTTGAGTAATTATTGAGATGGGAAGTTCAGCTAGAACTCTTCTGAGATGTTCATCGGCCATCTCAACTCCACGCCAAGATGAGAACAACGCCAAGGTTCTTCCACCTGCGGCATCAATTAACTCGCCTAACTCAACCAAAGCCTCTCTGCTCGGACCATCGCGGCCTGGTTCGGGAAGTTGTTTTGGTAGATAAAGCATTCCTTGATTTGCAAAATCAAAAGGTGAACCTACATCTAGCATCTGAACATTTGATGGATCTATGGGATTGTCTTCTTCCTCAGACTCTTCACCAAGATTTGAAGAATTTATCCCCAAGCTTTTTGCAATCGGATCAAAACTTTTGCCCACAGTTAAAGTGGCGCTAGTTGCAATTACCGGTGTTTGTGTAAATAAGTTTTCTCGAAGTACATGTGAGACCGCCAGTGGCGCCAGATACAAAGTTGAAAAAGTTGGTTCATACCAAAGCACTTGGCCGCTGCCAATCTTCATCAATTTTTGCGCAGTGGTTTTTACCTCATTAACTGCGCCCTTAACTCGAGCCCGATCTGCCATGGTATCTGGATCGATAATTTCACTATCCGCATTTATTGCCGCGATTACAGCTTCGGCGGCCTCTTTGACTTTACGAACAGGAGCAGCCAACTCATTTGGTAGCTCAGCTAGTTTTCTCTCATCATCACTTCTGGAGCGATACTCCATGCCGTAATCCGTCATCGCTTCATGAAAACCATCAGCAGCTTTGGCAAAGCTCTCTGCCAATTTTCCTGGCATGTGCCGGCGCACCATATTTGCAGCACGCAGAACCCGTCCTGAGGTTAACTCTTCAGTCACCGCTTGAGTGGTGCGATCCATGAACTCATGGGCTTCATCAAGAATTACCGCATCACGCTCCGGCAAAATCGGATGTGAATCAACAATTTCTATCGCCAATAAGGTGTGATTGGTTACGACGATATCTGCGGTTTGCGCTTTTGCTTTGGCTCTTACCGCAAAACACTCCGCGCCAAATCTGCATTCATCTGCTCCCACGCATTCACGACCTGATGTGGAGTTTGCCAGCCACACTCTTCGATCGACATCGGGCGCATCATCTCGATCACCAGAGATTCCAGG
>JBDKIY010000047.1:0-8465 GCA_039796875.1 Actinomycetota bacterium | reverse complement strand
CGTCCGACCCACGCGGTCGGGTGTGTCGCTTCTGTGGACACAAGGGCGCGAGGTTATCTGAAGCCCAGCGTGAAGGTCAAAACGGGTAAAGCAGTAAAACACGCCGCTTTTTAACCCTCAACACGCCGACAAAAATCACGTTAGCCTTTACTTATGGCTTCCAAAGTAAAGGCTAAGAAGAGCCCGAAATCCCCAGCTCCTCGTCCCCGTCGCGGCCGTGCCACCACATCTCGGATAAGTTCCAAAAATCAAATAACTATTCCGATCGAGGTGCTGCGCGAAGTGAATTTAAAACCCGGTGATCAAATCGAATTCATGATTGATAAAGAGGATCGAGTTGTACTCGCACCAATCGCAGATGCGAAATGGAAAAAATCTTTGCGTGATTTAGCAGGCAGCATGCCAGGCCTTGGAAAAGATTTTGATTTTCGAAAGGAGCGTGAAGCATGGGACAAAAAAGCCACGCAGACACCTCTTGGTTAATCGCGCTACTGAATCCTGAAGATGCACATCACACCCGTGCACTGAAAGAACTTGATGAATTAAATTCCGCTCCCTCTGTAAGCGCATTCGCACTTGCAGAGTTACTAGTAAATTTTGAATTAAATGAAGCTGTCGATTTTCAATCAACACTGACTACTTTGAAATCATCTCTCAGTTCAATAGTTAATCTAGATTCTGATATCGCCATAAAATCAGCCCAGATTAGATCTAACAACAAGATAACCTTAGGTGACGCAATAATTATCGCCACTGCTCTATCAGAAAAGTCAAAGCTTTTGACTTTTGATAAGAATATGAGGTCCGTCTATGAACGTATTAAGTAGACCAAAACTGCGCGGCATAATTCATTTAGTTATGTCTCCGCTGGCACTTGTTGCCGGGCTTACGCTAATCACGATTACCTCTGAATTGCGTGGTCGAGTAACACTCACAATTTTTACTCTCACAGCGGTCTCCCTATTTACCTGCAGCGCTATCTATCACCGTGTTCCTTGGGGTCCTTCAGCAAAAGCAATATGGCGTCGCATCGATCACGCCAACATTCCTTTACTAATTGCTGGCACCTACACCCCATTTGCGATCTATTTATTAGAGAAAAACCAGGCTGTAGTACTGCTTTCTATTGTGTGGGGCGGTGCGCTGCTATCTGGAATATTCCGGGTTTTTTGGCTCTCGGCGCCGCGTTGGTTATATGTACCGATTTATCTAGCGCTCGGATGGGCGGCACTTATCTACTTACCTGATTTTTATCGCAATGGTGGCTTATTGGTTCTGCTGCTTATTGCTCTCGGCGGAGTTCTTTACTCGGCCGGCGCCATTATCTATGCGGTTAAGAAACCTAACTTTTCCATCAACTGGTTTGGTTTTCATGAGTTGTTTCACGCCATGACCGCCGCAGCCTTCATTTCGCACTTTATTGCTGCGGTACTGGTTATAGTTCGCTAACTATGAGCGTACATATCGGAGCCGCCAAAGGCGAAATTGCTGAAAGAGTTCTGCTACCAGGAGATCCACTTCGTGCTAAATGGGTTGCAGAAAATTATCTAGAAAATGTCAAGCAGTACAACTCAGTGCGTAACATGTTTGGTTTCACTGGAACCTACAAAGGTGAGCGCATCTCAGTTCAAGGAACTGGAATGGGTCTGCCATCTGCTTCTATTTACGTAACTGAACTTTTCAATGAATACGATGTTCAAGTTGCAATCCGCATTGGTACCGCCGGTGGTATTCAAGATAAAACCAAGGTAGGCGATTTAGTTCTTGCGATGACCGCATCTACTGACTCAAACATCAACCGCCGTATGACTAACGGACTCGATTTTGCACCACATGCTGATTTCCATTTACTACAAGCTGCTTATGAAGCATCCAAGAAATTTGAGCGAGTACATGTCGGTGGAGTTTCATCAATGGATTTCTTCTACGATGAAACTGATTCCGCTAAAAAGCTTCAAGCACATGGTGTACTAGCTGTTGAAATGGAAGCGAATCAGATTTACTCAATCGCAGCTCGTAAAGGCCGCCGCGCATTAGCCATCATGACCATTTCAGATCACGTGTTTACCCACGAATCTATGGATTCAGAGGCTCGCGAGCGCACCCTTAACGACATGGTTGAGGTAGCGCTGCACGCCGCAATTAATGGCTGATATTTAGGGCATAACTAGGGCATTACAAGGCCACCATCAACCGGAACTGTAATTCCTGTGACGTAGCTTGATGCATCGCTAACTAACCAAATTAGGGTTGCTGCCAACTCATCAGGATCACCCAATCGTCCTGCTGGGGTAAACATCTTTAACATCTCCACCATATCTTTGGGTAGCTCATCACTCATCTCTGATGGGAAAAAACCTGGTGCCAAAGCGTTGACGCGAATTTTTTTGCGGCCAGTCCATTGCGCCGCTAAATCACGGGTTAATCCAATTAATCCCGCTTTGCTTGCCGCATATGCAGCCTGTGGCAAACCCTGTGGTTTCAAACCTAAAACGCTAGAGATATTTACTATGACGCCGCCATCCTTATTGGCGCGGGCAAATGATTGTGCCATCCAATAAGCGCCCATCAAATTTACATCTAAGACATTTCTAAATTGATCTGGTGTTTCTCTCGTCGCAGGAACTGCGGTACCAACACCTGCGTTGTTAACCAAAATATCAACCTTGCCAAACTTCTCAACTGCAAATGCAATTAATGCTTCGGATTGTTCAGGTGAAGTTACATCGGTTTTTAATGCGGCATATTTTCTTCCCGCCGCTTCAACTAATTTTCCAGTTTCGGGTAGGCGATCTTCACGGCGGGCACCTAACACGACATCAGCACCGGCTTCAGCCAATGCCTTTGCAAATGCAACTCCAAGACCAGATGAGGCTCCAGTAACTACTGCGACCTTGCCATCTAGGCGAAAGCGGTCAAGAACACCCATCTTCCCTCTCCTTAAATTCCTTAACAATCTAGCCAAGTATGCGTACGGTATCCGTATGGAGTTCAGCTTAAGCCCTAAGGCAACCGAATATGCCGCCAAACTGCAAGCCTTTTTGGAAAATGAAATTCTGCCCGCTGAAAGTAAGTATCACCAGCAAAGAGCAGAGTTTGCAGCCGCTGGCACACCCCACAAACTCCCCTCCATTATTGAAGAGTTAAAACAAAAAGCAAAAGCTCAAGGCTTATGGAATTTATTTCTGCCCCATCTTGATCATGGATTAACTGTTACTGATTACGCAACTTTGGCGGAGATAACTGGTTGGTCTCCCGATATTGCACCTGAAGTTATTAATTGCGCCGCTCCCGATACCGGAAATATGGAGTTGCTAGATATGTTTGGTAGCGCCGAACAAAAAAAGCAATGGTTAGAGCCGCTACTAAATGGTGAGATTCGCTCCGGCTTTGCCATGACCGAACCAAATGTCGCATCTAGCGATGCGCGAAATATTCAAACCAGTATCAAGCGTGATGGCGATCATTATGTAATTAATGGCCTTAAATGGTGGACCACTGGCGCAATGGATGAGAGATGCAAAATTCTTATCGTGATGGGCAAAACCAATCCCGATGCCGAGGACCACAAACAACAATCTATGGTTTTAGTTCCCATCGATACACCGGGTGTAGAAGTAATTAGAAACTTAAATGTATTTGGTTATGTTGATCAACATGGACATGCTGAAATTTCCTTTACCGATGTGCGGGTCCCAGTTTCAAATCTGATTGGCAGTGAAGGTGAAGGTTTTGCACTCGCGCAAGCTCGCCTTGGACCGGGACGAATTCATCACTGCATGCGCGCTATTGGTATGGCAGAGCGCGCGCTGCAATTAATGGTGCAACGCTCTCTAACTAGAAACGCTTTTGGTAAAGAGTTAGCCCGCCAAGGCGTAATCCAAGAGTGGATCGCTCAGGCCCGTATTGATATTGAACAAGCCCGTCTTCTTACTTTAAAAGCAGCGTGGATTATTGATAATCACGGTGCAAAAGCGGCCCGTAAAGAGATTGCCGCCATCAAAATTGTGGCACCACGTATGGCTGAGCGCATTATTGATCACGCCATCCAAACCTTTGGTGGAGCTGGCGTAAGTCAGGACACTCCACTTGCAGCGATGTATGCCGGGGTTAGAACTTTGCGCATTGTTGATGGACCCGATGAGGTGCATCTACGTGATATCGCAAGATTAGAGCTCAAGCCTTACCTCTCATGAGTGATCTCACCCCAGTTCGGGATGAAGATGCTTTCGACATCTCCGCAGTTCATAACTGGTTAACGCGGTTTGTTGGCGAAAAAGAGTTACCGCAAGTTTCACAGTTTCGCTCCGGTGCTTCCAACTTAACTTATTTACTCAAATATCCAGAGCGTGAGTTTGTTTTGCGACGCCCACCAGTTGGTACAAAGGCCGCATCAGCGCACGACATGAAACGTGAATTTCTAATTCAATCTCGATTGGAGCCGGTGTATCCCTTAGTTCCAAAGGTTGTTGCTCTTTGCGAAGATGATTCGATTTTGGGTTCTGATTTTTATGTCATGGAAAGAGTCCAAGGTGAAATATTCCGGCGCGATGTTCCAGAGAGCATCACAAAGCAAGATATCGCCATCATGGCAGACTCAATGGTTTCAGGTTTAGCCCAACTTCACTCCGTAGATGCATCAGTATTAGCCGAGTTAAATAAAGGTGCCGGATATGTGGAGCGCCAAGTATCTGGTTGGTCCAAGCGTTATCGCGCAGCCCTCACCGATGATGTTCCAGATGCAGAGGATGTAATGAGCTGGCTTGTTGCTAATCAGCCAAGTGATGTTGATTCCTGTGTCATTCATGGAGATTGGCGCATCGACAACATGGTCTTTGACTTAGGGGCAAAAAAGCTAGCCGGAGTGCTGGATTGGGAGTTAGCCACCGTTGGAGATCCACTAATGGATCTGGGTTCAGCTCTGGCATATTGGATTGATAAAGATGATGAACCAATGTTTGCATCTCTGCGCCGCCAACCTAGCAATCTAGAAGGTATGCCTATCCGCAAAGAGTTCATCGCAAAATACCTGGAGATAAGTAATCGCAAATGTGATGACTTCACCTTTTATGAAGTTTTTGGATTGTTCCGTTTAACAGTAATCATTCAACAAATCTGGGCTCGTTATCGTGCTGGTCAAACTACTAACCCTGCATTCTCTGGCTTCGGCATGGGAGTTAACATTCTGATTAATCGTGCGCAAGGATTAATCTCATGAAGGCAGGAAGAATTCATGTACCAACCCGTAAATTTGAAGTAAAAGAAATTCCTACCCCGACACCTGGTGATAAAGAGATTCGGATTAAGGTCGGTGCAGCTGGAGTTTGTTTATCAGATGTGCACTTTCTTGATGGCACTCTCTCCCCCGGTTATCTCAATGGTGATGAAGTCACTCTCGGCCATGAAGTTGCCGGAACCATTGATCTCATTGGTTCAGCGGTGCACGGATTTGAAGTCGGCGAAAGAGTTTTAGTAATTGCTGGAGAACGTAATGAGAAAAATCAGATTACAACACTGGGTTTTGATTACGATGGCGGTTATGCCGAGTATGTAATTACTAGACCATCTTTACTAGTAAAAATTCCCGATGATTTACCTTTTGAAGAAGCCGCGATAATCCCTGATGCGGTTTCTACTCCTTGGGCCGCAATCTCATCAACCGCAAAGATGCAACCAGGTGAAACCGCGGCTGTCTTTGGTGTCGGTGGACTTGGAATTCACGCCGTCCAACTACTAAAAATGATCGGCTGCGCAAAGGTAATAGCTATTGATCCACGCCCAGAAGCACGTAAAAAGGCCTTAGAAATCGGGGCCGATTTCGCTTTTGACCCCTCCGATGAAGAGTTAAAAAAGCACCGTGGCTTAAATGCCGCCTTTGACTTTGCTGGCGTTACTCCAGTTCGCAAACAAGCGCTATCCCTTCTGGGCGAAAAAGGCCGACTAGTAATCGTTGGTATCGCAAATGAGCCAATCACAATTCCCAACGACATGGCATTTACCTATATGCGTACCCAAGTTCTTGGTCACTATGGATCTGAAGCTCATCACACTAAAGAGCTGGTGGAGTTTGTTAGAGCAGGAAGATTAAATCTAAAGAAATCTGTTTCTGAAGTTATGCCACTTGATGAAGCCGCTAGCGCATTGGAAAAACTAGAAAAGAAAATCGGCAATCCCATCCGGATCGTTTTAAAACCTTAGTTAATTGTTTATCGTTCTATCAAAAACCGTTAGTAGATAAGGCGCGGCTTTTTCATATAGCTCAACCTTACTCAGCCCAAACACTTTTTTTGTTGCTTCGCTGTAGTTAGAAGATTGGCCCATCTCTTTGGCTAACTCCATGAACTTTGAATAACCATATGTGCCAACTATCCATTCATAGAATATTGAGCCCAATGGATATGCCGCATCAAAAGCAATTGGGTCATTTCTTGATTCGGTGGCTATTAATAGATCCACCATGTCTTTTTTGGTTTTGGTCGGCTTCCAATCTCGCTTGCTTTGCCAAACTCTAATCAAACTAACATCCATAGCATCGCTATACCAACCGATGTTTTCCGTAGCTAGTGCATAACCAATAAAATTCGCACTTCCTTCTCTAAAATTATTTGGAACTCGGGCATTAAAATCAGATTGCCCTTCGCTCACATTTGGATAAAGCAGGTATTGCTGGACTATGTGGAAAAATTCATGGGAAGCCAGTTGAATCCATTCTGGAGAGTAAAAAGCAGGATCGGCATCTGACGGTGTCCCCATAAAGAACCGTCCGATCGTTTTCCCAGCTCTATTCCAATATCCACCCCCACCTGTTATCCAAATAAGTTGATTTTGCTTATTCAAAGTTCCCAAACGCTTAATCTGATCATATGTGTCACTAAAGTAATCACTCTTTACGGGCGGATAGTCGACATCTCTTTCGGTAGCAACTAATCCTTGAACTGTTATTTGTTCTTTGAATATGGAATTAAAAACTTCAGCGGCTTCCTTCGCTCTCCGTAATTTAAACTCCAGAATCTGAGCGGGGAAACCTGGTCGAATATCCCATTCAAACTTCACATTTGGGTGATTTGAACTCCTTGGGAGTTTGGCAATTTCTGTAAACGCTTTTAATCTTATTTGTGAAAATGAACTTTCTTCTCTTGCATCAGAATTGAAATAAAGTCCGACATCTGACTTTCGTTCTAGTTTTCCATTATTCAATCGATAAAAAACAGTTCCCTTTAATGTAACTCTTTGCAGTTCAATTTCTGAAAAAGTAGGAGTTGGCGTTGGAGTCGGCTCTGAGCTTGGGGACGGAGTTGGCGTTGGAGTGGGAGTGGGGTCCAATGTTGGCGTTGGCGAAGGAGTTGCCGTCGGAATAGTTGGCTTAACTATTCGCCAAACTAGCTTTTTTCCCTCTTTGACACATTTGTAATTTACTTTTTTTACCGTTGAATTAGCCCCTAGTTTCTTACATGAAGCTCCACTTTTAACAGCAGCTGATACTTCGACCGCTGAAATTGAGATACAAAGTGCTGCAATCAAAGCTACAGATAATGCTCGCTTCACTTGAGGAGAATAGAGAATTGCACCGCAAAACAAAATAGCCCCGGATGATTAAACCCGGGGCTATTTAGTTACTTCTTAACTAGCGGTTTTCTCCAACTTGGTAATCATCCAAACGAACTGCTTCGCCGGATCCAGTGGTTTCAAACGGTGCATAGTCATACTCTTCATAAGCTGCGTAAACCGCGGCCTTCGCTTCCTCAGTAGGTTCAACACGCACGTTGCGATAACGTGCAAGTCCGGTACCTGCTGGGATGAGCTTGCCGATGATGACGTTCTCTTTGAGACCGAGCAATGGATCGCTCTTCTCTGAAAGTGCGGCATCGGTAAGTACGCGAGTTGTTTCCTGGAAGGAAGCTGCTGACAACCATGATTCGGTTGCAAGAGATGCTTTGGTGATACCCATAAGTTCTGGGCGACCAGATGCAGCCTTGCCACTCTTTTGTACTGCTTCACGGTTAGCTGCTTGGAAACGTAGGTGATCAACTAATTCGCCTGGTAGCAAATCAGTATCGCCTGGTTCAAGAACGGTAATACGACGCAACATCTGCTTCACAACGATTTCGATGTGCTTATCGTGAATACCTACACCTTGTGAACGATAAACCTCTTGGATTTCATGGACCAAGTGAGTCTGTGTTGCACGAGGACCGAGGATACGAAGAACCTGCTTAGGATCAATCGCACCAACAACCATCTGCTGCCCAACAGTTACTTTGGTTCCATCTTCAACAAGAAGTTTCTGACGACGGGTAATTGGATAAGCAACCGCTTCGCTTCCATCTTCTGGAGTAACGATGATCTTCTTACCCTTTGAATCTTCTAGGAAGCTAACAACACCAGCTGCTTCAGCAATTGGTGCAACACCCTTTGGAGTGCGTGCTTCGAAGAGCTCAACTACACGTGGCAAACCATGTGTGATG
>JBDKIY010000046.1:0-8602 GCA_039796875.1 Actinomycetota bacterium | reverse complement strand
AAAAAGTTCAGTTCTAAAATTAATAAATGGCCTGGTTCCACATCACACCGGTGGCATTCTCTCTGGAGAAATAATCGTTGCAGGTAGATCGACGCGCGCTTTGAAACCCGGTGAACTAGCCGACATCGTTGGCGTAGTCGGACAAAACCCTAGCAACGGCTTTGTGTCAGATATCGTCGAAGATGAAATAGCTTTTTCCCTCGAAACTCTTGGTATCGCACCCGATGTAATGCGTAAGCGAGTCGAAGAGGTCTTGGATTTATTGGCTCTAGCACCCCTGCGACGCAGAAATATCTCCGAACTTAGCGGTGGTGAACAGCAGAGAGTTGCAATTGCTGCGGCATTAGTTACCAATCCCAAAGTGTTGTTGCTTGATGAGCCAACCAGCGCATTAGACCCGATAGCTGCAGAGGAAGTTTTATCAATTTTGCATCGCTTAGTTCATGACCTTGGACTTACCATCGTGGTCTCTGAGCATCGCTTGGAAAGAGTTATTCAATTCGTGGATCGCATAATTCTCATTAATGGCGATGGAACTTTGAACCTCGGTACCGCTGAGACAATTTTACGAAACTCACCTATCGCTCCTCCGTTAGTGGAATTGGCACGGGTCCTGGAAATGGAGAATATCCCTCTAAGTATTAGAGATTTTAGGAAGTCAGTTCCAGAAAAATTGAATAGCGATTCGCGCCAAAACTTTTCCCAGAATGAGCTTTCAGAAAAGGTGCTTGAACTCGTAGGTGTAAATGCAGCTTATGAAGATTCACACCGTCAATACGCCCTGCAAAATATTAATTTGGAGCTTTATGGCGGAGAAGTAGTCGCATTAATGGGGCGCAATGGCGCGGGAAAAACCACACTTCTAAAATGTTCTGTAGGCCAGGCACCTTTGGTTTCGGGACAGGTAAATCTTCTCGGCAGTGATCCAGCCTCACTCGATGGAAAAGCTCTCATCAAATTAGTTGGTTATGTACCGCAAGAACCAACGGATTTGCTGTACGGACAATCGGTGCGAGAAGAGTGCGAGTTGGCAGATAACGACAATCAAGTCGCTTCGGGTCGCACTTTGGAAATCTATGAATCACTAATGAAAATTCCGAATCTGAATGCACATCCCCGCGATATCTCCGAAGGCCAACGCTTGGGCTTGGCCCTTAGCATCATTCTCTCCGCGCAACCAAAGTTAGTGGTGCTCGATGAGCCTACGCGAGGTTTGGATTATGCCGCGAAAAAGATATTAATTAGTACCTTAAAACAAGTTGCTCATCAAGAAAAGAGAGCGGTCTTAATCTCCACTCATGATGTTGAGTTAGTAGCTGAAGTCGCTGATCGAGTGATCTTTTTGGCCGAGGGAGAGTTAATTGCTGATGGAGAAACCAGAAAAGTATTGACCGCTTCTCCCGCTTTTGCGCCACAAGTATCAAAAGCTTTACCGCATTCAGATTTTCTGACTGTTGCCGAGGTAGAAAGACATTTAGATGCTGGTCAATAAAATTTCATTCGGTTCCATTTTATTTCTCATTGGTTCTGTACTTGGCTTGGTGGCCTTTAGCTGGCCGCTATACATTCCACAATCAGAGTTATATCTACTACAGCCTGAAGCGGCACGCCTTCTGGCCGTGATAATTGTTTGCGTAGGAGTGGGAGTTGTAGCGCTGGAGATTTCGCGCGGAACAATGGATGCAAAGTCAGTAGCGGTGTTGGGAGTTTTGGCCGCAGTAATAGCTGCTTTACGTATGGTCGGTGCTGGAGCGGTTGGAGTTGAACCAATGTGGTTTCTATTAATTTTGGCGAGTTACGCCTTTGGTTCGAAATTTGGATTTTCTTTAGGCATAGTTTCGATGGCCACCTCAGCAGTTCTTACTGGTGGAATTGGCGCTTGGCTGCCATTTCAAATGCTTGCGGCAGGATGGATAGGTTGGTTCGCAGGAATTATTGGATCCTTATTCAGCGCAAAAATGGGTAACAGGAGTAACAAATTACTTCTGGTATTTCTAGGAGTTTTTAGCTCGCTCGCCTTTGGTTTATTAATGGATTTGCAGCTCTGGCCCTGGTTAACGGGAGCTGATACACAACTTTCCTATTTAGCCGGTGCGGGAGTTTCCGAAAATCTACAGCGCTTCATAATGTTTCACGCCGCCACTGCTCTTTCTTGGGATATCCCGCGCGCCATAACCACCGCTGCCCTGATTTCAATTACCGCTAATCCCATTTTGAACTCTTTAAAAAGAGCAAAGTTGCGTTTAAATCTTATTTCACCTGTGACGGCACAAAAGGCAACCGTTTAATAACTCCCTGGCTTCTTCTACCTCGAACATCCACAACGACATTTGTATCAAGTTCTAGCCTGGAATTCATCAAAGCTAGTGCAATTCCTGTCTTTAAAGTAGGCGAGAAAGTTCCGCTAGTAATTTCACCTATAACTGTCCCATCCTCTGCCAGAACCTGCATCCCAGCTCGCGGAATTCCTCGATCGGCAATTTGGATTGCTTGCAACACTCGGTGCTGTTTGGAGTTCTTTTGCTCCAACATTGTTGCTTTGCCCCAAAACTCTTTGTCCCAAGCGACCGCCCAACCAGCACTTGCCTCCACAGGTGAAATATCCAGTGAGAGTTCGTGGCCATGAAGTGGGTAACCCATTTCGGTACGCAACGTGTCTCGTGCACCCAATCCTGCAACTTTTCCAGAGTTTTTTTCCAAAGCTTCGACCAATTGATTCCAAACCGGCAACGCTTCATCCCATTTAGTTAATATTTCAAAGCCGAGTTCGCCGGTATATCCGGTGCGACATAAAGTTATTTTGAATTCACCAATCTGTGCCGCAGTAAATGCCATATAGGACAAATTGGTTTCAACTCCCACACTCTTTAGTACCTCACTCGATTTGGGGCCTTGCAGTGCCAGCACTGAGTATTTCTCGTGCTGATTCTCAATATTTACACCCGCTGGCTTATGAGCGTTTAGCCGCTCAACAACTTCTGCGGTATTGGCGGCATTTGGAATTAGAAATATTTGGCTCGATGAATATCTGTAGGCAATCAGATCATCAATAACTCCACCGGTTTTTGGATCACAAATCAATGTGTACTGAGCTTGACCGTCAGCAATTTTAGAGAGGTCATTGGTGAAAACTGAATTGAGGAAATCCAATGCACCAACGCCGGTAACTGCAGCCTTACCTAAATGCGAAACATCAAACAGACCAACATGCTGCCGCACCGCTTGATGTTCATTGAGAACTCCCCCGCCATTTGCTGCGGGATACTCAATGGGCATTTCCCACCCACCAAAATCAGCCAATTTGGCGCCGGCAGATAGGTGAAAACTATGAAGCGGAGATGTGCGTAATGGCGAATTTTGACTCACTCCAATAACCTAGCCCAATGCCCTCAATTATTGCGACTGACAGCTCAGCTATTGAAGATATTTTGGTTCTCGGATTCTCCAGAGACAAGAAAAGCAAAAAGTTCTCAATCCATTCTGGCGATTTGAATTTTGACGTCACCGGGGTGGCGCAAGCGCTTGATGATCTGGGCGCAACCGCTGCTGCCGATGAGGTTATTAAACTGCCAGGTTCCACAAGTAAATTGATAGTGCTCACTGGTTTGGGAACCACTCAAAATGAATTTACGCATGAGGTTTTAAGACGTGCAGCTGGGGCGGCCGCTCGTTCTTTATCAGGACATTCCAGCGCGACTTTTGCATTGCCAAATCCAAATTTAGAGAGTTTTGCAGCTCTTGCTGAAGGTGCACTCCTTGGTGCGTATGCCTTCGATGAATTCCGTGGTACTTCAAAATCGGATCGCAAGGCAGCGCTAAAGAATATTGTCATTCACTCGAAGCAGGCAAAACGGGCTGAATATCTAAAAGCCATTAAGCGCGCAGAGGTAATTGCCAAGCACACCCACATCGTGCGCGACCTAATTAATACCCCTCCGAGCCACTTAACACCAGACTCTTTCTGTCAACGTTTCAAGAAGTTGGCCACCGGCACAGGAATCAAAGTTGAAATTTTGAACGACACTCAGCTGCGCAAATTAGGTTACGGCGGAATTATCGGCGTCGGCCAAGGTTCGGCAAACAAACCAAGGTTGTTACATCTTTCCTACACTCCTAAAAAATCCAACAAAAAGACAAAGCGATATGCCTTTGTTGGAAAAGGAATTACTTTTGACACTGGCGGATTGGCCCTTAAACCTGCACAAGGAATGGAGGCCATGAAATCTGACATGAGCGGTGCGGCAGCTGTCTCCGCTGCAATATTGGCAATTGCTGAATTGAATTTGCCGGTTGCAGTTGATGCATGGGCTCCCCTTGCAGAAAACATGGTGAGTGATACTGCAACTAGACCAAGTGACATCATCACTATTTATGGTGGTAAAACCGTTGAAGTCTTAAATCCAGATGCTGAAGGTCGCCTCGTTTTGGCAGATGCCATGATGAAAGCTACTGAGGTCGGCAAGAAGAATGGGCTTGATGGATTGGTTGATGTTGCAACTCTCACCGGCGCACAGGTTGTTGCGCTAGGTACACGCACCTGCGCTGTTATGACCAATAATCAAGAATTCTCAGAACAGTTCCTCAATTTGGCAGAGAAGACTGGCGAGCAGTTCTGGCCAATGCCACTGCCAGAAGAGCTGAGAGCATCACTTGACTCCCCCGTTGCCGACATCGCAAATATTGGCGATCGCATGGGTGGCATGTTGGTTGCTGGACTTTTCCTCAAGGAGTTTGTGGCACCGGAGCTGCCTTGGCTGCACCTGGATATCGCTGGCCCCGCCTACAACGAAGGAAAGCCCCACGGATATACACCGGTGGGCGGAACAGGTGTCGCACTTCGCACGCTGGTAGCCCTTGCCGAGTCCGCAGCATCCCATTGATGCTGGCAGGATAGGACAGTAGCTCGGTAAGTAGTTGGGGATTTTTTCAGATAAAAAGAGTGTGAGGTCTCTGGTGGCTAATTTCGACTTGGTAGTTCTCGGCGGCGGCAGCGGCGGTTATGCCTGTGCGTTACGCGCAGCTCAACTCGGCCTGCAGGTTGTGTTGATTGAGAAGGACAAGTTAGGTGGCACCTGCCTTCATCGAGGATGTATCCCTACAAAAGCATTGCTGCACGCAGGCGAGATCGCCGATAGCGCGCGTCACTCCTCAGATTTTGGAGTCAAAGCCGAGTTTCATTCGATGGACATGGTGGCGGTAAACGCATATAAAGATGGTGTCATTACAAAATTGCACAAGGGATTACAAGGTTTGGTTAAGTCCCGAAACATTACTTATGTCGAAGGTGCTGGCAAATTAGTTTCACGCGACACCGTCGAGGTAAATGGCGAGCGCTACACCGGTAAAAATGTAGTTCTAGCAACAGGTTCTTACGCAAAATCTCTGCCAGGTTTGGAAGTTGATGGGACAACAATCGTCACCAGCGATCATGCGATGCACATGACACATGTTCCTAAAACAGTGATTGTTTTGGGAGGCGGAGTTATTGGTTGTGAATTCGCCTCGGTTTGGAAATCTTTTGGTGCAGAGGTAACCATTATCGAAGCACTTCCTCACCTTGTCGCATTAGAGGATGAATCATCAAGTAAGCAGTTAGAGCGCGCGTTCCGCAAGCGCGGCATAAATTTTGAACTTGGTACCCGCTTCAAGAGCGCATCCAAAACCTCTAACGGCGTAACAGTCACTCTGGAAGATGGAAAAACTTTTGATGCGGAGTTGTTACTAGTAGCTGTGGGTCGTGGACCGGTTTCACAAGGTTTGGGTTATGAAGAGCAAGGCATCAATATGGATCGTGGATACATCTTGGTTGATGATAAGTGCCGCACCAATGTTGCAGGCGTTTGGGCTGTTGGAGATTTAATTCCAACTTTGCAATTAGCCCACGTTGGCTTTGGTGAAGGTATTTTGGTTGCTGAAGAGATTGCTGGTTTAAATCCTCGCCCAATTAATTATGACGGCGTGCCGCGAGTAACTTACTCAGAGCCGGAAGTTGCCTCAGTTGGTTTAACAACTGCTGCAGCAAAGGCAAAGGGACATGATGTTGTTGAACTCAATTATGACCTGGCCGGAAATGGCAAAGCTCAGATTCTAAAAACAGCAGGTTCTATAAAATTAGTTGCAGAAAAAAATGGCCCAGTATTAGGAATTCACATGGTCGGTTCACGTGTCGGAGAGTTGTTAGCCGAGGCGCAATTAATATTCAATTGGCAGGCAGAAGCGAGCGATGTGGCTCCTCTTATTCACGCACACCCGACATTGTCTGAAGCTATGGGCGAAGCGCATCTAGCTTTGGCTGGAAAGCCTCTTCACGCTCATGGTTAATAACTTTCAATGTGAGAATTTTTTGTTAAAAACTAGATCGGAGATGAAGCGATGAGTTTCTCAGTCAAAATGCCAGCGCTGGGCGAAAGCGTTACTGAAGGAACTGTTACCCGATGGCTCAAAGCAGAAGGTGACCAAGTAGCTCTTGATGAACCACTACTAGAAGTTTCCACCGACAAAGTTGATACCGAGATCCCTTCTCCTGCAGCTGGTGTTCTGCAAAAGATTGTTGTGCCAGTCGATAGCGTTGCACCAGTTGGTGCCGAGCTCGCGATAATTGCAGATGCATCGGGTTCAAACGTTGCCGCTGCTACGCCCGCTCCTGCTGCGGTTCAAACACCTGCACCTGGTCCAACTCCAGCGCCGGTTGTTGCAGAACCAGTTGTTACTGCGCCAGTTGTTACTGCGCCAGTTGTTACAGCGCCAGTTGTTAACACCGCATCTGCAGAATCAACCCCTGTCGTAATGCCTGCACTTGGCGAATCTGTAACTGAGGGAACTGTTACCCGATGGCTCAAAAAAGTTGGCGAAACTGTTGCGGTAGATGAAGCGCTCCTTGAAGTTTCTACCGACAAAGTTGATACCGAGATTCCATCACCTGTTTCAGGTGTATTGCTTTCAATTGACGTTCCAGTTGATTCCACTGTTGCAGTGGGTACTAAATTAGCTTCGATTGGTGCAGCTGGATCTGCTCCATCTACTGCGCCAGCCACTCCTGCGCCAGCACCAGTCGTTGAAACCAAGCCTGTTGCGCTCGCTCCTACACCGCCGGTCGCACCTGTTGTTGCGGCACCTACTCCAGTTGTTCAGAAGAGTTCTAACGCATCTGTTCTAGATGATTCATATGTAACACCGATCGTTAGAAAATTAGCTGCTGAAAATGGCGTTGATCTCTCTAAAGTTCGCGGCACCGGCGTTGGTGGTCGAATTAGAAAAGAAGATGTATTAGCAGCGGTTTCAAAACCTGCCTCTACACCAGTTTCCACTTCCTCAGTCTCTGCACCAGCTGCGGTAGCAAAAGCCCCGACTCCTGTTGTGGCATCCCCACTGCGTGGAACAACTGTCACCATGTCTCGCCTGCGCAAAGTTATCGCAGCGCGAATGTTGGAATCTTTGCAAGTTAGCGCGCAACTCACAACCGTTGTTGAAGTTGATATCACCAAGATTGCACGTTTAAGAGAGAAAGCAAAAGCAAGTTTTGAAGCGCGCGAAGGTGTGAAATTAACTTTCTTGCCATTCTTTGCAGTTGCGGTTTGTGAAGCGTTAAAACAACATCCCGTTGTTAATGCTTCAGTTGAAGGAGACCAAATTACTTACCACGGTGCCGAGCATCTAGGTATTGCGGTCGATACAGAACGCGGTCTACTAGTTCCAGTTATTCGTGATGCTGGCGATTTGAATATGGGCGGTATCGCTCGCAAGATTGTTGATGTTGCATCACGCACCCGCGATAACAAAATCTCTCCTGATGATCTCGGAGGCGGTACCTTCACAATCACTAACACAGGTTCACGCGGCGCACTTTTTGATACACCTATTATCAATCAGCCGCAGGTAGCCATCCTTGGTGTTGGTTCTGTTGTAAAGCGTCCAATGGTTGTCAAAGGCGAAGATGGTGGAGAAACCATTGCGATTCGCTCAATGGTTTACCTAGCTCTCTCTTACGATCACAGAATTGTTGATGGAGCTGATGCTGCCCGATTCTTAAGCACCCTGAAAGAACGTTTAGAAGAAGGCCGATTTGAATCTGATTTAGGAATCTAATGACGCTTCCCCAAAGAATTGCGGTAACAGGCGCATCCGGCTTAATCGGTACAGCGCTTATTGGTCACTTGAAATCTGAAGGTCACACGGTTCAAAAACTGGTCCGCAGACCGGTGGTCTCCCCCGATGAGATTAAATGGGACCCAATTGCCGGAACAGTCGATCTTGCCGCGCTCGAAGGTGTTGATGCGGTTATTCATTTAGCCGGAGCTAATGTCGGTGATAAGCGCTGGTCTAAGAAATATCGGGCAGAGATCTTAAATTCCAGATTACTGGGCACCACAACTATTTCCAATGCTGTGAATCAAGTAAAACCACAGGTATTCATTTCGGCCAGCGCAATTGGCTGGTACGGCGAAACGGGAAATCGTGCGGTCACCGAATCTGATAGACCGGGGGATGATTTTCTTGCTGCAGTTTGTAAAGAATGGGAAGCGGCAGCAGATATTGCAAATTCCACCCGCGTCGTAAAGATACGCACTGGATTAGTTCTAGATCCAACTGGTGGAGCGCTCGG
>JBDKIY010000045.1:0-8916 GCA_039796875.1 Actinomycetota bacterium | reverse complement strand
CATCATCAAGATTTCGAGGGGAAGAAATGAACACCGAGACAACGCAATCTTTGCAGGCAATCTCGCGCATTACACAGCTATCGCAATCAATGATCATGACAAAACCATAGAACCCACCACTGACATCGCAGCGCAAAGAGCGAATGCCAAGGCGGTAACTTGGCGCCTGTGAGTCTCCGAGTGGTCGCAAACCTGCTGTTAGCCAAAAATGGCGCCACCACAATAAAGGGTCATTCCGCAGGACTTCGTACCCGCGAAGATGGTGAGCGTTTTCATGAAATCAGAAAAAGTGCCAAAGCTGTTCTAATCGGGGGCAACACCTTCAGAAACGAGCCCTACAACAAATCTGTAATCCCGGTATTTGTGTCCAGCAATACTTTGCCTGAGCAAAACACCCGCAATCTGCAAATATCAAAACTCTCACCCGAAGAGCTGCTAGCGGTAGCGATAGAAAAAGTTGGGACACCGGTTGTTGTTGAAGGCGGGCCTAATTTCTTGGCTCCCCTCTTAGCTTCAAAGGCAATCGACCGTTTCTACATAAGCCGTGTTTTGATATCTGGTGATGACAACTACTTTTCCGAACAACTCTTGCAGGTCAATTATAAGAAAATTGAGTCTTTCTCAAAAAATGAAACTACTTTCGAAACCTGGGAACCGGTATTTTAGAATGCGGCAATTAAAATAACACCGCTGATTGCAAAAACAATTCCAATGTATTGAACTTTTTGCAATCTCTCATGCAGAAATTTATAAGCTAACAAAATTGTGACTATCGGAAATAACGAACCAAAGACCATCGCAACCGAGACTAAACCTTTTGTAGTAGCAACGCCCAAAAGGAAGTTTGCTAAGAAATCAGCTACTCCAATAAATATCAACAACGGAATATTACTTCTAACAAAGCCACCAATTGTTCTGAAGCGCAATGCCAACAAAATACATACAGATACAGAAGCAACGCGCATTGCGGTCATGGTGTGCAATGAATCGGTTTCCGAACCAATTGCAATAAAGGTTAAAGCGGTTCCAAAACCAAACGCGGCAATCAAGGCGAAAACTAATGGCTTAACAGGAAGTCCATTTTTGACCTCTGGACCGCTAGCCATAAATGCACCCGCAATTGCAACCAATATGCCAATTGTTTGAGTGGTTGAAGGTCGCTCTCCTTGCACTAACGCAAAAACCAAAGGTATGACAACGGAAAGCGAGCTAATCGGAGAAACTACCCCCATGCGTCCGGTCGCGAGCCCCGTATAGAAGGAAACTAACCCGATAAAACCCGCGATTCCTGCAATTACTCCCGGTACAAAATAACCATCAAAGGCCAGAGTTGGTTTAATAAAATCAGCAAAAAATAAGATCGTAAAAATACCAAAAAGCAATCCGAAGCTTTGAGAAACGCCGGTCACCGCAATTGCTTTGTACTTCTTGGATAGATTTCCAGCTAAATAATCAGCTGTCCCCCACAAAACACTGGATAGAAGTGCGAGCAATGAACCCATTTGGAAAGGATACTGGCTACCCTTGACCTGTGAGGAGTTTGAATTGAGAAATGAAACCGATTTCTTTCATGCTGTCATTGATGAAATCAAATCATTAAAAACTCGTCCGGAAATTTCTATCTCGGAAATTCCTGCGCCACAACGTTTGGCCCCCTTTGCTTATGCAATCTCCGCCGACCTAATGGATGGCGATTTAGATGTAGCAACTGGAAGATTTGTTTTACTCCATGACCCCGATGGGCAAGAAACCTGGGAAGGAAATTTTCGCTGCGTTACTTTTGTGAGATCAGCGCTTGATATCGAAATGGAATCTGATCCACTACTTCCTGATGTTGGATGGTCCTGGTTTGTCGACGCCTTATCTAATTCAAAGGCGGAATATGTTTCACCTAGCGGAACCGTTACTCGGGTTATGAGCGCCTCTTACGGACAGCTTTCGCCTCAAGATGAATCTTCAGAAATTGAAGTTCGTGCCTCATGGACTCCGACAAATCCAAAACAGTTAATAAATCATGTAAACGCATGGTTGGATCTCATGGCAAGCGCTGCCGGACTGCCTCCACTACCAGAGGGAGTTTCCTCTCTTTCGGCTCGTCGCTAAATTTAATGCGTGCTTTACTAACGCCGGAACAAGGCACCCCTGAGCTAATCACCACTGCGGAACAATTTTCACTATGCATCTCTGAATTAAAAGCTGGTCACGGACCTATTGCCATTGATGCAGAGCGAGCATCTGGATTCAAATACAGCTCTCGGGCTTATTTGATACAGCTTTTTAGGCGCGGTGGTGGTTTGCATCTAATAGACCCAATTGCCGTAACAGACCCCGCATTAATCTCTGAATTGAATGAAGTAATCGCAGGATGTGAAACTGTCATTCACGCCAGCACACAAGATTTGCCATGTTTGAATGAGTATGGAATTCATCCCAAGACGCTTTTTGATACTGAGCTGGGCGCCCGAATAGCTGGTTGTGAACGTGTTGGTCTTGGCGCCCTATGTGAAGCCTTGTTGGAAATTTCCTTAGCTAAAGAGCATTCAGCGGTTGATTGGTCGATTCGCCCTTTGCTTCAAGAGTGGCTCGATTATGCAGCTCTTGATGTTGCAGTTTTGCTGGATCTTCGCTACAAAATTGCGGCCTTGCTTGAAAATCAGAATAAATTTAAGTGGGCGCTGCAGGATTTTGCTGCGATTCTTAATGCACCTCCTGCAAAACCACGAAATGAACCTTGGCGCAGAACCTCTGGTATGCATGAAATCAAATCACGTTATCAGATGGCGATAATTCGAGATTTATGGATCAAGCGCGATGAGATTGCATCTCAAATAGATCTCGCTCCCGGACGGCTACTTTCAGATGCCGTAATTGTCGCTCTAGCAAAATCACAAATTAAAACCCGAGAAGAATTTCTTAAACTTCCCGAAGCCAAGTCAAGAATACGAAATGAAGTTCAGAAAAGTTATATCGAGCTCTGGCTAGAAACCTTTTTGACCGCCAGTAAATTGAAGGAAGATTCCTGGCCTCAACTTCGTACCAAGACCGACAGTCTGCCACCGGTAAAGATTTGGAAGGTGAAATTTCCATTAGCTCATGCTCGGATTTCTCATGCGCGCCATGATTTAGCGCAAATAGCCGCCGATCTTTCAATGCCATTGGAAAATTTGTTGACTCCAGAACTTGCGCGCAAAGTTTGTTTTGATAACGGCGCGGAACAAATGAATGTACTTTCTGCAAAACTGATTGAGAAAGTCGAAACTCAATTAAGACTTAATGGCGCACGCGAATGGCAGATAGAGAAATGTGCAGCTGTGCTGGCTGGCGCGCTGTGCCAAACCCAACCGATTCCAACCCCTGACCCCAAACCCTCTGAAACACCCACTGAGGGGTGACTTGAATTACGCAACATAAATGTTGCGTAATTCCCGGTTCTGGGTTTAGGGTCTGCCCATGAAACTTAGATCCACCAAATCACGGGTAATTTTTGCTCTGGCCAGCTTTGTTCTCTTGGGTGCAGGCCTGAGCGCATGCAGCTCAGATAAGGCCGCTGACCAGACCCTGACCATCTATTCAGGTCGCAGCGAAGAGTTCATTGCGCCATTTTTCGCCGAATTCACCGCCGAGACCGGTATTCAGCTTGATGTGCGTTATGGCGATTCAGCCGCATTAGCTGCGCAATTGCTTGAAGAGGGAGAAAATTCACCCGCGGATCTATTTCTTTCCCAGGATGCTGGCTCATTAGGCGCTGTTAGCGCCGCAGGATTGCTTAAAACCTTGGATTCAGTTTTGCTTTCAAAGGTACCAGCCAGCTACAGCTCAAAATCACAGGATTGGGTTGGAGTTACTGGACGAGCAAGAGTCTTTGTTTATTCACCAGATCGCGTCAAGACACTTCCCACCTCAATTGATGATCTGGTAAAGCCCGAATGGAAAAATAGATTGGGAATAGCTCCAACCAATTCCTCCTTTCAAGCATTCATCTCTGCATTGATTCAAGCCCGCGGAGCAGTTGCAGCTGAAAATTGGCTAAATGCCATTAATGCTAATAACCCAAAGATTTATGAAAAGAACTCTCAGATAGTTGAGGCGGTCGATACTGGTCAAATAGATCTAGGTTTAGTGAATCATTACTATCTTTGGGAAACCGCCGAAGAGCTTGGTCGGGAAATTAACGCCAAAATTGATTTCTTTGCGCCAGGTGATTTAGGTAATTTAATCAATGTTTCCGGAGCTGCCGTCATAGCAACCTCTGAAAAACAAGATGCAGCAGGTAAATTAATTGAGTATCTGCTAAATGAATCCACCCAAAGTAAGTTTGTGACTGATACACATGAGTACTCACTAGTCTCGCCTGCTTTGAAGCCAGAAGGGCTTCCGGCGTTGCAAGATATAAAGGCGCCCGCTGTTGATCTTTCAACATTAGCTGATCTCAAAGCCACCCAAGCGCTGCTAGTGAAGGTGGGGTTGATCTAATAACGCAGATTAAGGAGCCATCAACGATGGCCACCCAGGCACATGGCAATGCAAGACGCCATGTGCCTTCTGTGCTTGTTATCGCAACTCTAATTTCATTATTTTTTATCGCAATACCTCTTTTCTATCTAATCCGACGAGCTATGCAGAGTGAAGGAACAGCGCTTTCACTGCTGATCTGGCGCACGAAGACCTTGGAAATTCTGGTTACTACGCTTTCCTTAACCATTGTCGTTGTCATTTTGGCCTCAACTCTTGGTATTGCAATGGCCTGGGCGCTACATAGCGTGAGACTTCCCGCAGTTGGTTTGATTCGAGCATTAGTCATTTTGCCCGTAGCAATACCCAGTTACGTTTTCACATTTAGTTGGATGTCTCTATACCCAGCGTTGAGTGGATTCTGGGCAGCGGTTTTCATACTTGTCTTATCAACTACACCATATGTTTCTTTAGCAACACTATCCGCGCTACGCAGGGTTGATTGGTCGCAGTACGAAGTGGCCCAAACTTTAGGTTTGAATAATTGGCAAAGTTTCTGGAAGGTGACTTTGCCGCAGATTAGAAACTCCGTCGCGGCAGGCTCTCTTTTGGTTGCGCTATATGTATTGAGTGATTTTGGAGCGGTTTCACTTTTAGGAGTGGACACTTTCACTAGATCTATCTCGAACTTATATCGCGGATCTTTTGACCGCAGTAGCGCTGCCGTTCTCGCTTTAATATTAGTTTTGATTTCTGCTCTACTAATTAGTTCAGAAAATAGAATTCGTTCGAAGTCAAGATTGATTCGTAGCTCATCGCGTATTATCAAATCACCAAATCTAATTTCAAAAGAGAGCACTCGATTTCTCTCGATGATTCTCATCTCGTTATATGTCTTACTCGGACTGCTTATTCCTTTATCTTTACTGGTTTACCGATCTGTCATAAATCAAGTTGAGATTAATCTTCCTGACTTATTGAGTGCTTCCCTATCGACTGTATTAGCAGCATCTCTGGGCGCGCTAATTGCACTTCTTCTTGCCCTGCCATTGGGGCTATTAGTACTGCAAGGCTCATGGTTAGCCAGAGTTGCAGATAAGGGTGTCCTATTGGTTCACGCATTGCCGGGAATTGTTATGGGACTAGCTCTAGTCTCTTTTGGCTCAGAACTGCCATGGCTTTATCAAACCTTAGGACTGCTCGCTTTTTCTTATGCCCTTCTCTACATGGCTAAGAGCGTTGGCGCGGTGCGAACGAGTTTGTCACGCGTGCCTCAAAATCTAGTTGATATCTCAGCAACGCTAGGTCAAACCAGAGGTCAAACCATAAGACGAGTTGTTTTGCCATTAGCCGCCCCGGGAGTCTTCTCTGGAACCTTGTTAGTTTTTCTAGCTGCCATGAAAGAGCTGCCAGCAACTTTGATGCTTCGGCCAACGGGATTTGAAACTTTAGCAACGGAAATGTGGCGGTATACCTCGATTTCTAAATTTAGCGAGGCTGCGCCTTACGCCTTATTCTTAGTTCTGATTGCAGCTATACCAACATTTCTGATCAATCGCCCTGACAAAGGTGAGAATGATGAAGGAGATTTGCGATGACCTCCCTAGAAATTCGCAATCTCGGCGTGACTTTTGGCGCAACACCAATTTTGCAAGAGTTGAATTTAGATGTTGCATCCGGTTCCTTTGCCGCAATTCTCGGACCATCTGGTTGTGGCAAGACCACATTACTTAGAACTATTGCAGGTTTAATAACTCCCTCTGCAGGAACAATTCGTTTTGGAAAACAATTAGTAAGTGTTTCTTCCTTGGTTTTGCCCCCTCACAAGAGAAACATCGGCTATGTACCTCAAGAAGGTGGCTTATTCCCTCATCTATCGGTATCGGAAAATGTCGCTTTTGCATTAGGAAAATCTGTTTCGCGCGATGAGAAATTTTCTGTAGTTGAAGAGATGCTAAATCTTGTTGGACTCTCGGGGTTTCAAAAAAGATTGCCGCAAGAGTTAAGTGGTGGCCAACAAACTCGTGTTGCGTTAGCTCGAGCCCTTGCCATGAAGCCAGCTTTAGTTTTACTTGATGAGCCATTTGCAGCACTTGATCAAGCTTTGCGGGCCGGAATTAGCGAAGAGGTTGTATCACTTCTAAAGAGCACCAAAACAACAACCATAATGGTGACTCACGATCGTGAGGACGCTCTAGTTTCCGCCGATCTAATCGCATTGATGCGAGATGGTGCAGTTGTGCAATCCGGTGCTCCTACAGATGTTTATTCCAAACCAATCTCCGCTGAGGTCGCCGAAAGCACTGGAGACATAATTACTATCCCAGCCCGAAAGTTAGGGGTCGATAAATTTAGCTCACCCTTGCATTTAGGGGGTCTTGCCGAAAACGCCGATGGCGAACTGCTAATTCGCCCTGAAGAAATCAAGGTCAGCACCGCGCCAATGGCTGATGGCGTTAGCGCCTCCATAGCTCGCATTAACTATTACGGCCATGACGCTCTCTTGGAGCTTAAGGTGGGCGGATATGAAAAACCGATTCGAGCTCGAGTAGCCGGGCCCATGGAGTTTGCGGTCAATCAAGAGGTTTACGCCAAGCTAGTCGGACCAATGCGTTGGGTGTCGGGAAAGGCTACTCGCGAGTAACCTAGCGGCATGAACACTGCCACTACCTCAACCAATGTAGTTCTCCTCGACGCTGTCCGCTCCCCATTTGGAAAAGCCGGCAGCTTGTATGCAGGTACTCGTGCCGATGACATTATCGTGCGTTGTATTCGCGGTTTATTGGAACGCAATCCAGAGATAAAACCCTCTGACATCGATGATGTAGCCATAGCTGCAGCGACGCAATATGGCGACCAAGGAATGAATATTGGTCGCAGCGCTTCATTGTTAGCGGGATTACCAAATACGGTTCCGGGATATTCCATTGATCGCTGGTGCGCAGGTGCCATGACCTCAGTAACAACTTTGGCGGGCTCAATAAATATGGGTGCTTACGATTTAGCAATCGCAGGCGGCGTTGAACATATGGGCAACCATCCAATGGGTGAAGGAATGGATCCAAATCCTCGTTACTTGGCAGAAAAATTGGTTGATACCGATGCTCTTTCAATGGGTAATACCGCAGAGAGATTGCATGACAAACTTCCGCACCTAACAAAAGAGCGTGCTGATAAATATGCACTTAACTCACAATTAAAAACCGCCGCAGCTTATGAAGCTGGAAAGATTCAACCAAATCTGATTCCGGTGGCGGTGCGCAATCCTGAATTAGGTTGGGGTGTTGCAACAGTAGATGAGCCTCCTCGTCCACAAACTACTCTCGAAGCGCTAGCTGCACTAAAAACACCATTTCGTCCAGCTGGACGAGTTACCGCAGGAAATGCCGCTGGATTAAATGATGGTGCTACCGCTGCGCTATTGGCAAGTGAATCCAAAGCAAAAGAGTTGGGATTAAAGCCGAAGGCCAAGTTAGTTACCTTTGCTTTTGCTGGCGTCGAACCGGAAATCATGGGTTACGGCCCCGTTCCCTCAACATTGAAGGCTTTGGAAAAAGCTGGTCTAAAGATTGAAGATATTGGTCTATTTGAAATAAACGAAGCATTTGCGATTCAGGTGCTTTCCTTCTTGGATTATTTTGGAATCGCTGATGATGATCCAAGAGTTAACATCTACGGTGGTGCGATTGCGGTAGGACACCCATTGGCATCATCTGGAATTCGTTTAATGCTTAATCTTGCTGAAGGATTTAAAGAAAGACCTGATGTTAAGTATGGAATTACCACTATGTGCATTGGGCTTGGTATGGGTGGCACCGTAATCTGGGAAAATCCAAACTACACCGGGAAGGCATAATCATGACTGAAATGACAACTCCAACTGGTGCTCCTGAAGAGGTTGTTACCAAAGCTTTTATGCGCGAGATTGATCTCGCTCCATTTGGCGCAAAAGGAACTTTGGCTTTAATTACCATCGATAACGGTATGGATCACACCAGACCAAACACTTTGGGTCCGAAATCTCTTCAAGAGTTGGACAATGCGATTACCGCTGCGGAGAACTCTGGATCGGTGGCAATTGGTATTACCGGCAAACCATTTATCTTTGCGGCAGGTGCGGATCTATCAGCTTTGCCATTTGTCTCCGACAAGAATCAGGCGCTTACGATCGGAAAATTTGGTCATGATGTTTTCAAAAGACTGGGCCAAAGCAAAAAGCCAACCTTTGCATTTATTAATGGTTTAGCACTTGGTGGTGGTTTAGAGGTTGGTTTGCATTGTCACTATCGAACTTTGGCAAGTACAGCATTCACCGCTCTCCCTGAATGCTTTTTAGGAATTGTTCCGGGTTGGGGTGGAGCGACTCTGCTACCAAAACTAATTGGTCCAGAAAAAGCGGTTCAGGTAATTGTTCTAAATGCGCTTAACAACAACACAATGATGAAAGCTAAAGATGCTTTGACT
>JBDKIY010000044.1:0-9188 GCA_039796875.1 Actinomycetota bacterium | reverse complement strand
CAAGCCATCAAATCAGATCCGCTTTTCAATAATGGAGATTTCTACGAGCAAGAAAAAGGACCAACAACCGGCCTGGGAATTGCACGAAAAATCGCTCATCTGACTTATAGAACTGAATATGAGATGGATATGAGGTTTGGTCGAGATCTCCAGGGCGATGACACCGGAAGATATGCCGTTGCCTCATATCTCGATCACCAAGCGGCAAAACTTCAAAAGAGATTTGATGCCAATACCTATATTGCTCTAACTGAGGCCATGAACTCGCATGATGTGGGTCGCGATAGAGGAGGAGTTGAGGCTGCCCTTTCTCAACTGCAGACCCCTGTGGTGGTTGCCTCCATCGATACCGATCGATTGTTTCCACCAAGACTTCAGGAAGAAATCGTTAAATTAACACCCACCGCCGCACCTCTAAAGCTCATTTCCTCGCCCTTTGGCCATGACGGCTTCCTTATCGAGGTCGAAACCGTTGGGGAAATCATCCGAGATACATTGGCTTTGGCGCACGCCGCACGCGCCTAGAGCTTAAATGTGCATTTCGGCCTGTGGACAATTTATAATATAGCCATAGCCAATCTCCCCAAATGGCTGATCAGTAGCTCTGACATTTCGTCAGTAATAAACAAAGGACTATTTCGTGGCTGTATCTCGTGCGCCCAAAAACGCCGCCAAGAAGAAGAGCGTTGCAACTCCAGCGAAAAAGGCCATAACGAAAAAAGCCATAGCCAAAAAAGCAGTAGCGAAAAAAGTTGCTAAAGCAGCACCAGCCAAAAAATCAACCAAAGCCACCACAAAGAAGGACAGCAAAAAAGGTCCTCGTCTATTTCCAACCAAGGCAGAGCTAGAAGCATTAAAGACTCCAAAAGAAACCGCATCGCCTGTTGAGAAAAAAGGTCCACGCCGTTTCCCAACCAAAGCAGAGTTAGAAGCCATGAAGGCGGCCGCGGCCGGTGAGACAGTAGTCCCCGATGCACCATCAACCGCTACCGCAAAACCATCGGGCAAAAAGCTGGTAGAAAAAATCGATGGCGAAGATGTAGAGCTTGAAGAGGTTGAGTTAGAAGATTTAGACAAATTAGTTGCTGATACCGGAGAAGAGACAGCTGAACCGCAATCAGATGTTCGTGTAGTTAACCTCTCTGAAGAATCAAAACAAGAGGAAGGCGAATTCACCCTCAAGGATTCTGAAGAAGATGACGCGCCGCCGCAGACAGTTTTGACCGCAGGCGCTACCGCTGATCCAGTTAAAGATTATTTGAAACAAATTGGTCGCGTCGCTCTTTTGAATGCCGAGCTTGAAGTTGAACTAGCTATGCGCATCGAGGCCGGTTTGTTTGCAGAGGAGAAATTAAACTCCAGTGAGAAACTCGAACGTTCCGTTAAACGGGAATTGGAATGGATTGCAGAGGATGGAAAGCGCGCTAAGAATCACCTTCTAGAAGCTAACTTACGTCTAGTTGTTTCTCTCGCAAAACGCTACACCGGCCGCGGAATGTTGTTCCTTGATCTAATTCAAGAAGGAAACCTCGGTCTTATCCGTGCAGTGGAGAAATTTGATTACACGAAGGGTTACAAGTTCTCGACCTACGCGACCTGGTGGATTCGCCAAGCTATTACCCGCGCTATGGCAGATCAAGCTCGAACAATTCGTATTCCAGTACACATGGTTGAAGTCATCAACAAACTTGCACGTGTTCAGCGTCAGATGTTGCAAGATCTTGGGCGCGAACCGACCCCTGAAGAGTTGGCAAAAGAACTTGATATGACCCCAGAAAAGGTGGTTGAGGTTCAGAAATATGGTCGCGAACCAATCTCACTTCACACCCCACTAGGTGAAGAAGGAGATTCTGAGTTCGGTGATTTGATTGAAGATTCAGAGGCCATTGTTCCGGCTGACGCAGTTTCCTTCACATTGCTCCAAGAGCAGCTCCACTCGGTTCTAGATACTCTTTCTGAGCGCGAAGCCGGCGTCGTAGCGATGCGCTTTGGTCTGACCGACGGCCAGCCTAAAACTCTAGATGAAATTGGCAAGGTTTATGGCGTAACCCGTGAGCGTATTCGCCAGATCGAATCAAAGACGATGTCCAAGCTGCGCCACCCATCGCGTTCTCAAGTCCTTCGCGATTACTTAGATTAAAAACGACACAAGGAGAAAACCATGTCAGATCGGGTAAAGATTTTTGTAAAACCAAATGGCTCAGTACGAGTTACTGGCACAGCAGATTTTGTTGATGCTGAGGGAAATGTCATCGAAACCAAAGAAAATTTCTCACTTTGTCGCTGCGGACATTCCAAAGAAAAACCATTTTGCGATGGCTCTCACCGCGAAGCAGGTTTCCAGGCTGAATAGCTCGCTTTGGGCTGATAGCTCAGCGACCTTAGTGGGAACTGAGCTGATTGATTCTGAGTTCGATGTTGCCATCATTGGTGGAGGCTTCTCTGGTCTTTGGACCGCATATCACTTACTAACTTTAAAATCAGAGCTCAAAATCGCAGTATTCGAAGCACGTAACTTTGGCTTTGGTGCGAGTGGTCGAAATGGGGGATGGGCCTCATCTGATTACCCAGTTTATCGACCAACTTTGGAAAAACGCCATGGAATCGAAAAGACGAATTCGTTATTCGAAGCTTTGACAGCAGCAATAAATGAAATTGGATCATTTGCTACTAAGCACGCTGCAGAATCACATTTTGTTAAAGCCGGAACAATTATGTTTGCGAGAAATAAGGCTCAGGAAAAAAGATTGCAAGCTATGACTGACGACTTACATAGTTGGAAAAACGCGGATGAATTAGGCAGTTCCATAAAAATTAGCGGAGCGCGCGGCGGATTATTCAATCCAGAGTGCGCCACAGTTAATCCGATGGGTCTGCTGCAAGGAATTTTTCAATACTTGAAGAACAGCGGAGTGGCATTAATCGAAAACGCATTTACTACCCCTGTACCGAACGGCGTATTGGTTAATAGCCGTTTGGTTAAATCACGCATAGTTATTCAGGCAACGGAGGTTTACGGCGATCCCGGCAGGAATTTCATACCACTCTATTCCCAAATGGTTGCCACAGAGCCACTTCCCAAAGAAGTATGGGATGAAATTGGCATATCTGAAAGGTTTACCTTCGCCGAAGGTTCACATTTAATCAATTATGCCCAACGCACCGCTGATAGCAGGATTGCTATCGGGGGCAGAGGTGCGACTTATCCTTTCGGCTCCAAGCTAAAAAATAACAAAGAGATGACCAAAGCTGTTCACGAAAACATTCGTAACTTAGCCAAGAGTTGGTTTCCCATTCTAGAAAATTATGAATTTACCCATGCCTGGGGCGGGGCGGTTGCAATAACTCGCGACTGGGAACCTTACGTGCAATTTGATAAGTCAACTGGTTTTGGACGTTTGGGAGGTTATGCCGGAGATGGAGTAACAATGAGTTACTTAGCCTCGAAAATATTGGCCTGCTTAATAACTGAACAAAATAACCCAATTACCAAACTTCATTTTGTAAACCGCAAAACTAGAAATTGGGAACCTGAACCATTGCGTTACTTTGCGGTTAACACATTGGTAAAGCTAAGTGGAGTTGCAGATAAAGAAGAAGCTATAACGCGCAGACCCAGTGTGGTCTCAAAGATTATTGAGCCGTTGATCCTTCGCTAAGGCGAGCGGTTTCATCATCTATGCGGGTAGCGGCATTTGCTAAGCCCTCTTGATATTTCTTGGCGTGATGACCGCAGAAAAGTAATTCGAATCCATTTGCCATAACTGCACGAACATATGCTTGCGCGCCGCAACGATCGCAGCGGTCAAGAGCGTTAAGGGGCGTTGAATCGAGTACTACGTTCTCGGTCATATATAGCCTGCCTTTCATGCTTTCCATGTTTATGCCTACAGTGGAACATCAAACCACCTATTACTTATTCCCCGCAGGTTAAAAAGGAACTTTTTTGCAATTCACGCCATATTCTGTGAAATTGTTGACAAATTCTCAGCCTAATCGGCGCGTATTCCTCAAGTTATGAGCCTGCCATAGCTACCCTTGCGCATCGTGGTTGACGACAAGCGAAATGTTGAAGCTTCTTATTCCGCAAAAGATCTCTCAGTTCTAGAGGGCCTTGATGCGGTCCGCAAACGTCCCGGAATGTACATCGGCTCTACCGATGGTCGCGGTCTCATGCACTGTTTGTGGGAGATTATTGATAACGCGGTTGATGAATCTTTAGCAGGTCACTGCAAGAAAATTGAAATTAATTTAGAAAAAGATGGTTCAGTCGAGGTTCATGATGATGGCCGCGGAATTCCAGTTGATAAGGAGCCTAAGACCGGACTTACTGGCGTAGAGGTTGTTATGACCAAATTGCACGCTGGTGGAAAATTTGGCGGCGGGTCATACGCAGCTACTGGTGGATTACACGGTGTTGGAGCTTCAGTAGTTAATGCGCTCTCTTCAAGGCTAGATGTTGAAGTTGATCGTGATGGAAAAATTTACTGGATGTCTTTCAAGCGAGGGGTAGCTGGCGTATTTGATGGAGATGGACCAAACGCCTCCTTCGAACCACAATCCGGATTGCGGGTAATTGGAAAAGTTTCTGCCAAAGTAACTGGTACACGCATTAAGTGGTGGTCTGACAAGCAGATTTTTCTAAAAGATGCAGCTTACGATTTAGAAGAAATCTATACCCGAGCACGTCAAACTTCTTATTTGGTGCCAGGGTTAACGCTGATCGTAAATGACAATCGCACAAAGGAAAAAACTTCGGAAACCTTTTTTCACAAAGGTGGAATTTCTGAATACTGCGATTTCATTCAACCTGACGCTGCAGTTGGCGATGTAATCCGCCTGACCGGTAAAGGGCATTATCAAGAAACAGTTCCGGTGTTGGATGAAAAAGGCCACCTAGAACCAAAAGAAGTTGAGCGAGATATGGATGTAGATATAGCCGTTAAATGGGGCAACGGCTATGAAAATACAACGCGCTCGTTCGTAAATATTATTGCAACCCCTAAAGGTGGAACCCATGTCCAAGGTTTTGAAAAAGCATTAGTCAAAACCTTTAACGAGTTTTTGCGTGCCAAGGGCGTTTTGAAGAAGAATGAACAAGATGTACTTAAAGATGACATCGTCGAGGGATTAACAGCGGTTGTCACTGTTCGGATGTCTGAACCGCAGTTCGAAGGCCAAACTAAAGAGGTTTTGGGAACCCCTGCCGTAACCAGAATTGTGCAACAGGTAGTGAGCGATGAGCTTAAGAAGTTTTTCACAACCACCAAGCGCATCGATAAAGCTAATGGTCTTTTGATTCTGGAAAAAGTGGCAAATGCATCGCGTACTAGAATTTCAGCACGGGCACATAAAGAGCTACAGCGCCGCAAGAATGCTCTAGAAAGCTCGTCGTTGCCGGCAAAACTCTCAGATTGCCGCTCCGAAGATGTTTCGCGCACTGAACTATTCATAGTTGAGGGTGAATCTGCTCTCGGTACTACCAAAGCAGCTAGAAACTCTGAGTATCAAGCTATCTTGCCGCTGAAGGGCAAAATCTTAAATGTGCAAAAAGCCTCACTTTCACAGATGCTTGATAACGCTGAATGTGCCGCGATTATTCAGGTTATTGGTGCGGGCTCTGGAAAATCTTTTACCTTGGATGACGCTCGTTACGGACGCGTTATCTTGATGTCCGATGCCGATGTTGATGGCGCGCATATTCGCTGTCTCATGTTGACCCTTCTGTACCGTTATATGAAACCACTAATTGATGATGGACGAGTATTTGCTGCTATTCCACCACTTCATCGCATTGAAGTTGTTGGTGGGGGAGGCAAAAAGGGCGAAGTTCATTACACATACTCAGATGATGAAATGAAAAAGCTTTTGAATGACCTTAAGAAAAACGGCAAGCGCTGGAAAGAGCCAATTCAGCGCTACAAAGGCTTAGGCGAGATGGATGCAGATCAGCTGCGCGAAACCACAATGGATCCGGATCACCGCACATTGCGACGTATAACAATTAAAGATGCTGAGGCAGCTGAGAAGATGTTTGAGCTATTAATGGGTAATGAGGTTGCGCCGCGCAAAGAGTTCATTGCGACTGCGGATATTGACCGCGAACGAATCGACGCTTAAAAAGTATTTTTTACAAGCCGCTATGCGATAAGTGATCGCCGAGGTGTAGCAAACTTCTTTTCAACATCGGACAACTCATCAGCTACTTGTTTGCGAAGCGCTTCATCACTCTTAAGCAAAGCAGTCAACTTTGAAATGGTTGATTTCAATTCTTTTTGCTCGGCCTCTAGTTCAATCTTGGACATTTTAGTTAAGCGACGTAGTGGCATATCTAGAATATAGGTAGCCTGTTCGTCAGTTAATTTAAAGCTCTTGATTAGCGCCTCTTTAGCCTCAGCAGCATCATCACTACCACGCACAATCTTTACAACTTTGTCGATATCGATAATCGCTTTGAGGAGACCGTCGACCAAATTTAATCTAGCGCTAGCTTTTTCCTTGCGGAAGTTTGATCGTCTTGTCACAACTTCAATTCGGTGATTAACGAAGACCTGAAGTAACTCTTTTAGGCCTAAAGTCTTGGGTTTGCCATTCACGAGAGCGACCGCATTAATGGAGAACGCGTCCTCCAATGGTGTTAACTTGTAAAGGTTTTCCAATACCTGCTCTGGTTCAAAGCCATTCTTAATTTCAACAACGACCCTAGTTCCTGATTGACCGTCAGTTAAATCAACGATGTCAGAAATTCCTTGAATTTTCTTGGCTTTTACTAGATCACTAATTCTCTCCACGACCTTTTCCGGGCCAATGTTGAAGGGAAGTTCGGTGATGGTTATACCTTGTTTGCGATTGGTGACTTTTCCGATTTCTACCTTGGCTCGTACTTTGAAGGCTCCTTTGCCGCTTTCATAGGCCTCCAGAATTCCTTCTTTGCCAATAATGGTTCCGCCAGTTGGGAAATCAGGTGCTGGCACAAATTTCATGAGCTGTTTTAGTGTTGCATTTGGGTTTTCGATTAAATGTTTAGTTGCGGCAATTACCTCACCCAAGTTATGCGGGGCCATGTTGGTTGCCATACCTACTGCAATACCAGTTGCGCCATTCACTAAGAGATTTGGGAAAGCCGCCGGCAAAACCAAAGGTTCCATAATTTGTCCGTCATAGTTAGCGCCAAAATCAACGGTATCTTCATCAGCTTCTTCCACCATTAGCAAAGCCGAATTCGCTAAACGTGCCTCTGTGTAGCGCATGGCTGCTGGACCTGCATCTAGTGATCCAAAGTTTCCGTGACCATCTACCAATGGCAAACGCATGGAAAAACTCTGCGCCATACGAACTAGTGCATCGTAGATCGCTCCATCGCCGTGAGGATGCAACTTACCCATAACTTCGCCGACAACACGAGCGCTTTTGACATGACCTTTTTCTGGACGCAAACCCATTTCAGACATCTGATGCAAAATTCTGCGATGAACTGGCTTTAATCCATCACGAGCATCGGGCAAAGCACGGGAATAAATAACGGAATATGCGTACTCCAAGAAAGAGTCAGACATCTCAGATGAGACATCTACATCAACGATTTTTCCTGGGAACTCTCCAGGTTTCGGACCGACCGGTTTCTTCTTCGAGTTCTTTGTTGAATCCGTTTTTGCCATGGGCGGGATTCTGCCAATCAAAAGGGGTTTTATCGGGGATTGACGCTCGGTCTAGCTCCGATAATTGCAACACAATGCGCGGCAACTTCATTTCCATTACTCATTGCCTTGTGCAAGTCACCTGACTCGATCCAAACTGGAATGAATCCAGCTGCAAAAGCATCTCCAGCCCCAGTTGTATCCACCGGAGTGAGCTGTGCAGTTTCTGCAACAACCGTCTCTGAATTCACATCAGAACCCACAGCTCCTAATGCTCCTCTTTTTATGACGACTGTTTTGCAAATATCTTTGAGTGAGCGCAGGGCTTCAAGGTGCGAATCTGCACCAGTTAGAAATAAAGCTTCCTCTTCATTTAGCAGCAAGACATCTACATCAGATAAATACTTTAAAGCAGCTTCTTTTCCAAAGTGTGAAATAGTCCCAACCGATGCAGGATCAAAAAATAGTGGCGTACCTGATTGCTTGATCATCTTTATGATGCGCTCAACCCCTGCCGTTGACTCCCTATTGAAAAGCGAATAACCCGAGAGAAATACCGCATCAAAATCAAGTAATTCTGGAAGATCTTCAATATCTAAACCAGAATTCGCGCCAGAATCAGGAAACATCGTGCGTTGACCTGTTTCATCAACAATTACTACGACAACGCCAGTCTTCCTGTCATGTCGTCGTAAATCTTTATGTTTAATTTTCCATGAGTCTAACTCGCTAATAACTGCCTGCGCCGCCGCATCATTTCCCGTTCGCGAAACAAAAAACACATCACTGCCTTCGTGGGCTAACCAAGTTGCGGTATTTGCCGCCGCCCCACCTCCATGTGTTGAAATGCGCGAGGGAGTATCACTGCCGTAATGGATCTGAGAATCAATCAACACCACGACATCAAGCATCAAATCTCCGATGCAGAGAATGCGTGGCATTTTGGGACTTACTTGATTTTTCTGGCAGCTACAGCAATCTGCGCAGCTAATTCAGAGTTGGCTTTGATAATTTCAATATTAACTCTCAAAGATTCGCCATTGGTGTGGGAATGGAAATACTCCAGGAGAAATGGCGTTACCGCTTTACCCTTAATTCCTGCACGCTCCGAAGCCGCCATGCCCTCAACTAAAGTCTTTTCATGTAATTCATAATCCATTTGATTCTTAACAGGATTCGCTACGACCATGCCAGAGCCGTTGGTTTTGACATCGTTACGAGCCAGCCAAATTTCAGCAATTTCGGTTTCTAAACGCTCGAGAGTCGCAGCAACATCAAGTATCGATTTCGCACCTGCACTAACCACCAAAACAGGCAAGGAAGCCAGTGAGTGTAAATCTGCTGATTCATCCCAAGTATCTTGCGCACCTCGATGCACGCCACCTAATCCACCAGTAGCAAAAAAAGAAATTCCGGCGGCATGCGCAATGTGGGAAGTGGCGGCCACTGTTGTGGCTGCACTTAACTTCTTTGCACTTACAGTAGCTAAGTCGCGAATAGAAGCTTTTAGAATCGAGCTGTCGTTGGCTATCCGATCTAATTCATTTGATT
>JBDKIY010000043.1:0-9243 GCA_039796875.1 Actinomycetota bacterium | reverse complement strand
ATCTGCAATTATCACTACCGAAACAATTCCTAGGGTTACTAGCCAAACAGTGGTGGAGACATTTACCGTTTCAGAGTTCATCTGCGCAAGTGTAATGAAAAAGGGCCCTAACCTCAGTTAGAGCCCTTTGATTTTCATTACTTATTAATGAACTTATTAGTGTGAGTGTCCACCAGGTCCATGGCTGTGACCATGACCGGCTGCTTCTTCCTTCTTTGCCTCTGGAGTTTCAAATACCAGAGCTTCAGTAGTAATAAACATTGCCGCAATTGATGCCGCATTCGCCAAAGCAGATCGAGTTACTTTAACTGGATCGATAACACCGGCTTTCACTAAATCGCCGTATTCATCGGTGGCTGCATTGAAACCTTCATTTGGCTTCAAAGTGCGCACCTTGGATACAACGACATAACCTTCTAGGCCTGCGTTTTCTGCAATCCAACGAAGTGGTTCTTGGCAAGCTTTTGCAACAAGTCGAACACCGACAGCTGCATCGCCTTCATAACCCAAATCGCCATCAAGAACTGTTGCGGCATGAACTAGTGCAGCTCCTCCACCAACAACAATTCCTTCCTCGACCGCAGCGCGTGTTGCAGAGATAGCATCTTCGAGACGATGCTTCTTTTCTTTCAACTCAACCTCAGTGTGCGCACCAACTTTGATGACACAAACGCCACCAGAAAGTTTTGCTAAACGCTCCTGAAGTTTTTCGCGATCCCAATCAGAATCCGCTGCTTCGATTTCGCGACGTAGTTCGCCAATGCGACCTTCTACATTGCTCTTATCTCCTGCACCATCAACGATTGTGGTGTGATCTTTTGTGATCACAATACGTCGGGCGCGACCCAACATATCTAGTGAGATTTGATCAAGCTTTAAACCAACTTCGCTGGAGATGACCTGACCACCAGTAAGGATTGCCATGTCCTGCAACATCGCCTTACGACGATCGCCAAAACCTGGTGCCTTAACAGCAGCTGAAGTAAACACTCCGCGCATACGGTTTACGACCAAAGTGGAAAGAGCTTCGCCCTCTACATCTTCAGCGATAATCAAAAGCGGCTTTCCAGCCTTAGCTACCTGCTCCAAAATTGGCAGCAAGTCAGATAGCGCTGAGATTTTGCCGGCAGAGATCAATACAAAAGCATCCTCCAAAATCGCTTCCATGCGATCTTGATCAGTTACGAAATATGGCGAGATATAGCCTTTATCGAACTGCATACCTTCGGTGAACTCCAACTCCAAACCTGTGGTGGAGGATTCTTCAACGGTAATAACGCCATCTTTGCCAACTTTGTCCATAGCTTCAGCGATTAATTCACCGATGCCACGATCCTGAGCAGAGATAGTTGCAACATCTGCAATCTGAGCTTTGTCAGAAATCTTGGTTGAGTTTGCACGTAGCTTTTCAGTAACTGATTCAACCGCAGCTTCAATTCCGGATTTAATTCCCATTGGTTGAGCACCTGCTGCAAGATTGCGTAGACCCTCTTTAACCATGGCCTGTGCCAAAACGGTTGCAGTTGTTGTGCCATCTCCAGCAACATCATTGGTCTTCTCTGCAACTTGCTTAACAAGTTGGGCACCCATGTTTTCAGCTGGATCTGATAGCTCAATTTCTTTTGCGATTGTTACACCATCATTAGTGATAAGTGGCGCACCAAAAGATTTGCCGATAACTACGTTACGACCCTTTGGTCCAAGTGTTACCTTTACGGTGTCAGCGAGGATATTTACTCCACGCTCCATTCCGCGACGAGCGTTCTCGTCAAAATGAAGTGATTTACCCATTGTTGGTTATCGTCTCTTTTTACTTCTCGATAACAGCAAGGATGTCGCGTGCTGAAAGCACTAGGTATTCCTCACCGCCATGCTTGATTTCAGTTCCGCCGTATTTGCTGTAAAGCACAACATCGCCAACTTTGATATCCATTGGAACGCGTACTCCATCATCAAAACGTCCTGGACCTACGGCAACAACGGTGCCTTCCTGTGGCTTCTCTTTTGCGGTATCTGGAATAACAAGACCTGATGCGGTCTTCTCTTCTGCTTCGTTGATCTTGATAACGATGCGATCTTCAAGTGGCTTAATGGCAATGGCCATCGCGGTAGCTCCTTCTTATCGATTTCTCGTGTAGTTATGGGTCCTTAGTTATCACTCTGACCCGGCGAGTGCTAACGCCAAGCCTACGGCTGGCTATTCCCGCTATCAAATCCGAAGCTGGGCTTAAGCCCAGATTGGGATTGCCGGGCTGATCGAAGAGGCCGCTTCGATGCCTAGGGCGGAAGGTGGGCGGCCAGCTGAGACGGCTAGGGAGCCGAGGGCCGCAACCATGGCCCCGTTGTCGGTGCACAGCGATGGCGGCGGGGTGCGCAGCTCGATGCCTGCTGCGGTGCAACGTTGTTCGGCGACAAAACGTAATCTGGAATTAGCTGCAACTCCCCCGGCAATTACTAGTGAATCGATGCCGGTTTGTTTACAAGCTTTAATTGATTTTTGTAGCAACACATCAACAATTGCTTCTTGAAAAGAAGCCGCCACATCCGCGCGTGCATAATCTGGTGTGGCTTGTAAATATCGGGAGACCGCTGTCTTTAATCCAGAGAAGGAAAAATCAAATTCATGTTCTGCTAAATCTTTTGGATTTGTTAAGCCACGTGGAAAGTTGATTGCTGCTTCACTTCCTAGCTTTGCTTCTCTATCGATTAAAGGTCCGCCAGGAAATCCAAGTTTTAATAGCCGCGCAATTTTGTCAAAAGCCTCACCGGCCGCATCGTCAATGGTTTGACCTAAAGGTTTTATATCACCGGTTATGTCATTTACTTGCAAGATCGATGAATGACCACCGCTGACTAATAATGCAATTGTTGGACGCGGATCTTTTTCATGGGTGAGCAAATCAACTGCAACATGTGATGCTAAATGATTTACTCCATATAGAGGTTTGTCCAAGGCCAGCGCCAAACCATTTGCCGCCGCTACTCCAACTAATAAAGCCCCAACCAATCCCGGACCTGCAGTAACGGCGATTGCATCCAGATCTTTAAGTTTTACACCGCTATCTTGCAAAGCTTTCTCAATAGTAGATGGCATCGCCTCCAAATGTGCTCGTGATGCTACCTCTGGAACAACTCCGCCAAACCTCGCATGTTCTTCAACACTGGAGGCGATCACATTTGCTAATAATTTGCGCCCCTTTACTATTCCAACCGCGGTTTCATCGCAGGAGGTTTCAATTCCCAGTATTAATGGCTCACTCATGCGCAATCTCCTTACGCATTATTAGAGCGTGAATACCTGGGGCGTAGTAGTTGTCACGTCTAGAAATAACGGAATATCCATACTTCTCATATAAAGGTTGGGCCTCGGTATTTCCTTCGCGCATCTCCAACATGAAATTTGCCACGCCTTTTTCCTTTGCCCAGGCCTCTAACTCTTTAAGCATGTGAGAGGCAATTCCTTTGCGGCGAAACTCTGGCAACACGGTCAAGGTATGAATATCTGCCACATCGCCCGCCAATGCGATTCCGCCATATCCAACAATCTCATTTTCACTAAGCGCCACTAAATATTTTCGCGTCTTGGGAACTCCAAATAACTCTTCCCGGAACTGCGCCGCACTCCATGGGCTTTCTGGATAAATATCTTTTTCAATTCCTACCAATACCGGAACATCTAAGGCAATCATCTCGCGATAACTAATCATGAGCGCTCACTCGTGGGAACCGCATCGGGCCGGCGTAAATACATTGGCTCAGTTACGGGATCAGTATGAGCTTTAGCAAGCAAACGCTCCATCGATGGATAGAGAGTTTCACCAAATTGAAATCCAAACTTTTTCTCTGGTAATTCAGCAACATACTCTGGTGTTGCTACCGCGGGTCCAAAACTCCTTACGCCATTTTTATATTTGGCCCAGTAAATTTCTTTGCGTCGTGCATCTGTGGTAACAATGTACTCATCGGCATCAACTACAAATCCATCTAGAGAACAAACCCCGCGCCAGTTAATGTTGCGCGCCTGTGCAAAGCTTTGGCCAAAAACAATTCCCACTCTAAGTCCGGTAAATGGCCCTGGCCCCATGCCTACAATTACTTGATTAATTGAGTTTTCTAAAGCGAGCGCCTTCGAAACTAACTTTGGTAGCGCTTCGGCGTGAGCTGTGGCGCCATCATGAAAATCATTGAAGATAATCTCGTTGCGATGGAAAAGTCCGACCGAGGTGCGATTGGTTGAGGTATCAATAACCAGTGAAATCACAGGCTAAATCCCTCCCAACGATTGCCATGTCCCACAAAACTAACTTCCCGCTCATCTTCTGCTTTGCCAAAAGCAATATCGATTAATAAATAATCTTCTTGCAAGCGCGCTGCGACCTCTTCGCCCCATTCAATTACGGTAATTGCCCCCGCTCTTGAGGTATCAAGGTCTAAATCATCAATCTCAAAACTTTGATTTCCCGCATCAAGTAACCGGTAAGCATCAACATGAATTAGTGGGATTGCAGCTTTGTGTGATCGGGCAATAACAAAGGTTGGCGAAGTTACATCTGTGATACCCAGGTACTTTCCAATCCCTTGAGTTAGCGCGGTTTTTCCCGCTCCTAGATTTCCGCGCAAAACAACGATATCGCCAGCTCTTAAATGCGCTGCCAACTTTGCGCCCAATTCACGCATGGCAGCAACCGACTCAATTAACACTTGGCAATGCTACCGAGGGCAAAGCCTTAATTGAATAAAGGAATACGCCCTTTCCAGCTCCCTATTACCCGCTCAGATTGAGTTCCCAATATCTTTTCCAAAATCGTGGCATATATGTCTCTGAAATCAGAGGTGACCGCCAAATCATCATTTTTTAACTGTCGCAATGATGGCTGCTCTCCATAAAAACCACCTTTTACTTTTTCTCCAATTAAGAAAACCGGTCCGGAGGTTCCATGATCGGTGCCTTCCGATGCATTTCCTTTTACTCGGCGGCCAAACTCGCTATAAACAAGTACCACAACATCTTTGGCGCGATTGGTCGAGCGCATTTGCGACATAAATTTGGAAATACTTTGTGAAACAACACCCAACAAAATAGATTGCGCGCCTTTTTCATCAGCGTGTGTATCAAATCCACCCAAGGAAACCGACCAAACTCTGGTTGGAGCCCCCGCTGCAACGAGTTTGGCAACGATATCTAGCTGCTGAGTTAAGTTGTTGTCACCACCTGCATTTCCGCCTACCGCAGTTGGTAAATCGGGAGCGGCCGGTGCCGGCGCTTTCAGTACTGGAGTTATATCCGATGAAACGGTGAATAAATTGCGCATGCTACGAGCTGCCATGGATTGCAATAAGTTATCGCTGTTGCTTGCTAAGGAAAGTTTCATGCAATCACTAGCAAGTGATCCGGTCGGCACTTTTAATCCACCTAGTGGCAAAACTGAACCCGAGCGTTTATCGCCCGCCAATAATGGTGGCAGCACCGAGCCCAAACCAATTGCCAACATGGGATCTTCGGGTTGAGTTTCTACCCAGCGACCCAACCATCCGGTTTTTGCAGCGCCCAAAATCGCAGATTGCCAAATTGCCATTGATGAAAAATGTGAGCGATCCGAGTTGGGATATCCAACGCCGCGCACAATTGCAACCTGTTTTTTACTCCAGAGATCATGCATTCCAGTCATAGAACCATTGAGATACAGCTGTTCACCTAAAGGCAATACCTCACTTTGGTTATATGCAATACCGGGACGCATTGATTGATAAACGGAATCAGTAACTGGAACAACGGTATTTAATCCATCATTTCCACCATAAAGTGTCACCACAACCAGAATTGGCGTACCAAGCGGTAAAGGTCTGGTGATTGCTGCATTAGCGATATCTTCAAATGTAAGTGAGGTTGCAGCGGCTCCAATTGCACCCGCGCCAGTTGCTTTGAGGAATTGTCTTCTAGTTATTGTGTCCATGTTTTCTCATTTCCTCAATTAAGCGCTCACGATGTACTCAGGTGAACAAATTGCTAACAAAGCCATTCTTGCTGGATCTTTCTGCGCACCACGTAAAGCCAATCTTGTTCTATCGCTCCAGGAAACCACACCTAACCAATCCGCTAATCCATCAATTCGACTCGTGGCTCGCAAATCAGCAATTGGTGAGATATCTCCGGCCTTGATTAATTTCTCGGCCAAACTAATCCGGTATTGCGCAGATGAAGTAGAAAGCCATGCTTGATCAGCCGGCCAACCACCAACATTTGGCGGCAAAAACGGTACCTGCCCCAATAGATTCAAGCTGTTTCTAATATTTGCGGTGTTGGGAAATTGCGAAGGGGTAATTTGTAAAGCTCTACAAGCAGAGATAAACCAATCCACAGGGCTTTTTACCATCGCATACTTTTCATCGCGCATGGCAGTGTGAGTACCAATGGCTTTTACAAGTTGGGCGATGTCTCTAGTTGCAAACGCACTAGTTAAAGTTTTATCAGCTAATGGCTCAGCGCTGGATATGAAGCGATACCAAATTCGCTCGGTAATAAATAATGCACAATCAGGTCGAGCTACTAAGAAATCACTTAGTGAATTTCCATCATAGACACCGCTAGTTCCTAAAAAGCTGACTGAGCTGGTGTAATGCTGCTTTGGATTAAAGGTCACATCGCCACTGGTCTTATTAACTTTGTAACCCGTTAGAGCTTTGGCGGTTTCTCTTACATCGTTTTCGGTGTAGCGATTTACCCCTAAAACAAAGAGCTCCATCAACTCTCGGGATAGGTTCTCATTTGGTGCTTTGACGGTATTGCTTTGACCATCTAGCCAATAAATTAATGCGCCATCATTTACCATCGCTTTGGACATCTCAGCAAAATTACCCAGCGCATTTTTGCGAAGGGTTTGATTTTGTCTAAACATCGGCAAGGCATCATCAACTTTTTGGTAAGAAGTAGCCCAATGGCCATGCCAAAACCAAGTCATTCGTTCCTTTAGTGGATGCTCCGATAACACCATGCGATCTAGCCACCAGAACAACATCTCAGTGAACTGGGCCCGTTTTTCGGTGGCATAAGGAACTATCTGCGCGCTATTTGCCCGAGGCCGCGGACCTTGATCACTTACCGCAGGTAGTTGTTGATTGTCGGCAAATGAATCCGTGGTCGGTGATGTAAGTAAACTCTCGGCAGCCTTTGTAAAGCCTAAATTAAGCAGATTACTAAATTCGCCAGGGCGCGGGCCAAAACCAAATCGGTGCGAAAGTCGAGCTATTGCTCTACCTTCTTCAATACTGGCCACCCATTAAAGGTACTCATCATTAATACATTTACTAGCTTTGCCAGCTTAAATCTTTATGAATATTGGCACATAAAAGAAGAAGGGGCTTGGTTACCCAAGCCCCTTCTTTACTGCTATTTAATGAAGGTTACGAATTATTCTCCGTAGTACTTCATCTTTGGTGCGCTGTAACCACGGTCGTAGGTCATGTTGCCAGCCTTACGAAGTTTGGTTAGTAATGCACCTCCGGAGAGGTTCTTACCGTTATCAGCTGCATAAGCAAGTAGTTCAGCAATCGCCAAATACTGCTTTGTGGTGAAGTTACAGTGGTTTGTACCGGTCGCTGCTGCAACAGTTGTGTCTGGTGCACCTAGAGCGGTGAACTTGGTGTACTTCTCAGGAGGGAAGTTCCAAAGCACAAGAAGATTGTTTTGTGGCTTCTTGTAATCGCCAGTCTTCTTCTTGTTTGCTTTTGCATCGGCCCACTTTTCAGCGTAGTAAGCAGAGTACTTATCTGCTACTGATTGCTGATTTCCAGCAACAGTTACAGGATCTGCGGTACCTGTGAAGAGAATGGTTGGAATTTCAACCTTGCCACTATGAGAAGCAAGAGTCTTAAGTTTTGCAGCAGCAGCAGGATCTGCCTTTGCGCGAGGAACTGCAGCTAGATATCCCAGCATCGCTGCTGTTGCAGAGGTACCAGAAAGTGCTGAGCTCCAGATGTACTGCTCTTCCGTAATTCTTGCTGCGTAATCAGTTGCAGAGTTATCAAACACTGCGCCACCTGCTTGTAGCTCTAGATCATAAGTTACAAGTACTCCAAGTGCAGCTGCGTTAGCCATATTTTCAAGAGCCGCGAAAGCAGGGTTAATTGCTAATTGGAATGAAGTTTGTTGTGACACAGGAAGCACTGATGGCGCAGAGGTGCCATCAAAGTGTGCTGATTGCAAAGGAACTCCAGACATGAGCGCAACTAGTACAAGTGCGCTTCGTGAAGGAACAGCCTTTAGGGCATCAGGAACCTTTGAGGTTGCTGGCCATGCTGGTGCAGTTGGATTAGCGGCAAAAGCTGCTTGCAGTGCACCAATAGCGCCAAATACTTTGCCAAGGTCGCCCATAGCTTCGGCATATCCCGCAGCTCCGGCAGAGTATGAACCGCCCTTGATGGTTGGATCAAAGAAGGTCTTGATTCCCCAAAGTGCATCTCCAGCAAGTGTTAGCGCTGGTGCAATATCGCTGGCCATACATAGTGGCGCAGCTGCATCAACCAAATCTGGATACTGCTCAGCTAGTGCCTGAGTAATGAAGCCTCCAAGAGAGTTACCCCACGCAACAACTTTGGTTGTCTTTGTGAACTGCTTCTTGAAAACACCAATTAGTTCTGCGTTGGTTTTGATTGCAGAATCTGCGTTCCAGCCTTGACGTGCAAAGCCTGAACCCATAACTGCGTAACCCTTACCAAGAAGAGTTCCAATGATGGTGGCATTTCCACCTGGTGCTGGCTCTGGAGTATTTACAACTGTTGTTGGAAAACCAGTAATCGCCGAAAGTGCCGCAGGTAGCGGAACGTTATTGCGATAGCCATGTGAATATAGATAAACAGTTCCATTGAAATTCGCTGGAACCATCATCATGTATGGAGCGGTATCAGATGTTGCACCGACGCAAGTTGTAACAAAGTTTGCAGTGGTACATGCTGGATCAGCTGCACGCGCTGCAGTTGGAATTGAAACAACTGTTAGTGATAGCAGTGCTGAAACCGCTGTGAAAGCGATTGAACGCTTCAATTTGAAGTTTCTCATGAGTTAGTTGGCAATCCTTTCGCTGGCATTGCTGGTCTCTTGAAGGTGGATTTAACAACTGGGCCAGATCCGCTATCAGTTGTGTAAAGCACTACTGATCCGCCGTATGGCTTGCGATCTCCGGTGGCATCCATTTCTGCCATGTAATAACCAGTGTGACCCACATTGCTGGTCTTTGAGTAGCCCAG
>JBDKIY010000042.1:0-9250 GCA_039796875.1 Actinomycetota bacterium | reverse complement strand
AGCTCATATTCATTCACCGCAAAACTCGGTGATCCAACAGATAACGAAGTAGCTCCAGCGTTCAACGCGCTTTGCTACGGCGGTGTTTATGATGAGCACCATGTTGGTCTTCCAACACTTTCAGCTGACAAGATGTCAGTAACTGTTGAATACGATGCAAAGATTCCAGATTGGCAGATTCAAGGCCCTGGTCCATCACCTGTTCACACATTGGTATTGATGGCAGAAGGCAAGAAGAGCTTGCAGAGCGTTGCAGCAAACAATGCTGCAAAGGCTAAGTTCGAAAAGGCTTTCTACAGCTACAACACCAAGTTGATGAAGGCTGCTGGAGACATCTGGTCAAAGTCTTACAGCATCAATAAAGTTGATGATTCAACAAACCCACTACTTCTAGTAGGTAATGGTGGATACATTCTTAAGTCAGCAATCCCTGGCCAGAGCGTGACACTTGTTCTTAACCCTAAGCACAAGTCAAACCCATCAGGTCCAGCGACTAACGGAGTAAAGACCGTTGTTTTCCGCATCATTGGTGATGGAACTGCTGCTGCTCAAGCACTTCGCAACCAGGAAGTAGATATCTACCAGGGCCAGCCAACAGCTGACTCAGTGAAACTTCTTTCTGAGATCCCAACTGCAAAGATCATTGGTGGAGATCAGGCTGTTTATGAGCACATCGATCTTCGCGTTGGAACTGCAAGCGGTGTTGATGAGCCATACACAGGACCATTTGCAGGAATGAGCGAGAAGGCAGTTGATCTTCGTACCGCATTCTTGATGGCATATCCACGTGATGAAATCATGGATAAGTTGATCAAGCCAATTAACTCCAAGGCAGTTCGCATGGACTCACTTTTGATTTTCCCAAGTGAGCCAGGTTATGCAGACATGGTTAAAAACTCCGGCGTTGCTAAGTACACCAAGGGAACACAGGCAGAGCGCGAAAAGGCAGCTCTTGCTCTAGTTCGTAAGCACTCAGCAACCGATATAAAGGTAAACCTTCTATGGGGAACACCTTCAAACGCTCGTCGTGCAGCATCTGCACAGATCGTTAAGGCTGCTCTTGGCCGCGCTGGCTTTGATGTCAACGCACCAGGTGTAACCGCATGGTCAAGCCAACTTGATTCAAGCGCATGGGACGCAGAGTTCTTTGCATGGGTTAAGTCAGCTGTTACCCAACAAGGTAACTCAGATTTGTTCTGCTCTGACTGCGGAAACATGCTTCTTGGATACAGCAACAAGAAAGTTGATGCTGCTAACAAGAAGCTAGGCGCATCACTTCTTTCTGAGAAGGAGAAGTTGGCTCAGTATCTAATCATCGAGAAAGAGTTGATGAATGATGCTGTTTCACTTCCAATCTTCCAGCACCCAGGCGTAACTGCAGTTAACAAGAAGCTGCAGAACGTAAAGCCAAATCCATTGTCACCACAGTTGGTTTGGAACTATTGGGAGTGGAAGTACTAAAAATAAGGCCCAAAAACCTTATTTTTAGCCGCTTCTCTGTAGAGAAGACCAAATAGCAGTAAATTAAGTGGCACCTGGGTAAAATTGCCTAGGTGCCACTTAATACATGTAAATGGCACAACGAAAATATTTCGCTTTAAGTTGAGATTTAAAGGAGAAAGAGAATGTTGGCTTATGTGATTCGACGCCTTGGTGCGTTGGTCGTGATTCTCTTTGGTTCCAGCTTTTTGCTTTATAACCTAGCTGCCGTCTCAACCGACCCGCTCGCCGAACTACGCTTGAGCGATGCTCCCAATAAAGAGCAGTTGATTTTGAATTTAACCCGCGAACTTCGCTTGGATCTTCCACCACCGCTTCGATACTTTATTTGGCTTCGTGGTGTGCTGGGAGTTTTTGTCGGTAATCCAAACTTTGGTTTAACCCGTGAACAAGAGCCGGTAGTTGATGCAATTCTTGGAGCTTTGCCAACCACCATCCGTTTGGTTTTTGTGGCCACGATTGTGGCAATTGTTTTGGGAATTTCTTTGGGTATTACCTCAGCGCTTCGCCAATACACTCGCTTTGATTACAGCATGACCTTCTTTGCATTCTTGCTTTTCTCATTGCCTATCTTCTGGGTCGCTGTTTTGCTCAAGCAGTATTTGGCTATTGATTTCAATGACTTTTTAGTGACGGCAAAAATATCGCCGCCTTGGATAATCGGGTTAAGCGTTGTTACTGGATTCTTCTGGGCCGCGATTATCAGCGGAACTCGCAAACGGGTAATAACAATTTTCGCAATCGCATTTACTGCAAATGTAATTTTGCTGAGCGCAATTAGCGCGACAGAGTGGTTGGCATACCCAAGACTTGGACCTATCGCTATAGCAATTCTGGGAACCGGAATCGCATTTGGAGTCACCTACCTCTCAATGGGTCTATCCGATAAAAATGCCCTAAAAACTACGCTTTTGATGGTGGTCGTAGGCACGATTTCTTACTTCCCGGCACAAAGTATTTTGGACTCCAACCGTCCAAGAGTTGGAATATTAGGACTTTATATAGTTCTTTTGATTGTTTCAGTTGCAGGCGCATATATTTTCGCAAGAATTGATCGGGCACCAATTATTCGCACCAGCATTATCACCTCATCATTAATTGGATTACTCATTTTGGTGGACAAGATGATGCAAGCTTGGCGTCCATATGTTGAAAGCGATGATGTCAACTATCGACCAGTTGCAACCATTGGACAATCAACCATTTGGTTATCAGAGGTTTCATTCTGGGTGCGGGTACTAGATTTCGCAATGCACTTGGTGCTTCCGACACTTGCTTTAACTCTGATTTCCTTCGCAGGATACATTCGATTCTCACGTGGAACTTTGCTGGATGTTTTGAATCAAGATTACATCCGCACCGCAAGAGCCAAGGGGCTTACTGAGCGCACCGTCATCATGCGTCACGCATTCCGCAACACCATGATTCCTTTAACTACCATCATGGTGGGCGACATTGCAGGAATCGTCGGTGGTGCAATCATTACTGAGCGAGTATTTGGTTGGCAGGGAATGGGAACCCTTTTCAATAAGGCGATTAACTCATTCGACCTTAACTTGTTGATGGGTGTAATTCTCTTCCTCTCAACATTAGCGATTTTGGCAAACTTAGTTGCCGATTTGTTGTATTCCGTACTTGATCCACGAATCCGCGTAGGAGCTGGTAAATAATGGCGCGCAATAAAAAAGAGGTAGAAATCGTCAATGAGGCGAATGAAAACGCCATTGCCAACAAAGAAACTGAAGGCTTAAGCCAAGGCCAAATCGTATTTCGCCGTTTCATCCGCCACCGTGCTGCGATGATTTCAGTGCTTTTCCTCTTCTCATTAATCACCATTGTCTACACCTCCCTCGATTGGAAGATTGGAAATCAGGATGATCCCGCTTTCACAATCCCGGGTTGGTGGAAGTTCGGCTTTGAAGATATGCCAGAGCTGCGTTATGAAGATTGCCCAGGTGGCACAGTTGGATGTCCAACCATTGATGCAATTCCATTTCTTGATGGTGATGGGGTAGCACTTGGCGAGCATCCATTTGGACAGGATGACATCGGACGCGATTACCTTGCTTTGGTAATGCGCGGCGCTCAACGTTCCATCCTTGTTATGTTCATTATTGGAATTATCGCAGCAACCCTAGGAACTGTGATCGGTGCAGTATCTGGTTACTTCCGCGGCATTGTTGATGCGGTTTTGATGCGTTTAGTTGATTTCATCATCACAGTTCCAGTAATCATTATCGGATCTGTTATTGGTTTCCACTACGGAAACAAGGGAGCAGCCTTCCTCGCGTTGTTGTTGGGTATCTTCTCCTGGACTGGACTTTCTCGTCTGGTACGTGGTGAATTTTTAACTTTGCGTGAACGTGAATTTGTTGATGCAGCACGTGTTGCAGGTGCCGGAAATCGCCGCATTATTTTTAAGCATATTCTTCCTAACGCGGTCGGCGTGATTATCGTTTCTGTGACCCTTTTGATGTCCGGTGCGATTCTTACTGAGACCGCACTTAGCTACTTAGGCTTTGGTGTTGTAGCACCTGATGTGTCACTTGGTCTATTGATTTCAACTTACCAAGATGCCTTCACAACCCGTCCTTGGCTGTTCTGGTATCCAGGTTTGTTTATTATTGCGATTGCGCTTTGCATCAACTTTATTGGCGATGGATTACGCGATGCTTTCGATCCACGTCAGCGCCGCCGTTTGAGCCGTAAAGATAAAGCCAATGCTCGCAAATTAGAGAGTCGTGCCGAGGTCGCCTAAGGATGAAGAATTTGGGCAATCACAGCTACAGCAAGCAAAGCGCTAAAGATATAAGCGGCGTGCTTGTTGAAGTTGTACTCAAAAACGACGGTACCCGGGGTGCTAAATCTTTGGAACTGCTCAATGCGGGATCTAGCAATTGCGGTAGCAACTCCAGAGTTGCTGCGCGGGCTTTCGCCGGCTCGGATCATGCCGCTATCTCCAACCCGCATTCCTTTAACTTCATTGGGATGAACACTGCGACTGTGGTAGCGACCAGGAGCTTGAGCAGCAAAGGCGTGAATTTTGTTGCCGGAAATGGAATGAACGATGTACATGGTAAATCGAGCATCAATTTCCTGCACCTCATGCCAACCAATTTTGAAGCTTTGCAAGGGATTGATAATCAACAATCCTTCATCAAAGAAAACAACTTTGGGATGAATAAAAATCAAATAGAAGATGCTGCTTATAACCAAGCCCCAAGCAATGGAGCTCGCAGCATTTCTAAAACCGAAATCAATAATATTTATGTAGACCAAAGCGCTAACCGCGAAGAAAGTGCTGAAAGCCATGATGTAACCACTGCGTGGTCTAAAGGTCTCCGAATTCGTCACCTTGCAATCATCTCATGTAATGAAATCGAAAAAGAGAGAAGGGCTGCCTAAATGTCCGAACCAGTTCTTCAAGTCCGCGACTTCACCGTTGAATTCTGGGTAGATGGAGTCTGGTACCCAGCCGCTATCAAGATGAACTTTGATGTGCATGCCGGTAAAACCCTTGCCATTGTTGGTGAATCAGGCTCAGGTAAATCAACTACCGCAATGGGAATCATGAACCTACTTGCCTCTAACGCACGTACCTCAGGCAGCGTTAAGGTCAATGGTCAAGAGATGCTCGGCGCCTCCAAATCTGTATTGCGCAAAGCGCGCGGTAAAGAGGTGGCTTATATTTTCCAAGAGCCAATGACAGCTCTTAATCCGGTTTACACAATTGGTTTCCAAATCGTTGAAACGCTGCGCACTCACTTTGATATGGGTCCAAACCAGGCCCGCGAACGCGCAATCGAATTGATTTCCATGGTGGAAATTCCAGATCCAGAGCGTTCCTTTGATAAGTATCCGCACCAACTCTCTGGTGGTCAGCGCCAACGCGCCATGATTGCTCAATCATTAGCCTGCGATCCTGGATTGCTTATTGCTGATTAACCAACTACCGCCCTTGATGTAACTATCCAAGCTGAAATTCTTGATTTGATGCGTGGATTGCGCACCAAGTTGAACTCAGCGATTTTGCTTATTACCCATGACATGGGCGTTGTTGCAGATATGGCAGATGAAATCCTGGTTATGAAGGATGGAAATACCGTCGAGCATGGCACTGCAGATCAGATTTTCAATCGCCCGCAGCATCCTTATTCAAAAGAGCTGTTAGCCGCTGTTCCAAAACTTGGATCTTCTGCGAAGCGATCCCTTGATCCAAAGGCTCGCCAGCAGATGCCGGTCATGAAGATGGAAAATGTCACCATCGCTTATCCAAAGCGTGGTCGAGTTCCAGAGTTCGTGGCGGTTAAAGATTTCAATCTAGAGATTTTCCCTGGCGAAATCGTGGGCTTGGTCGGTGAATCAGGTTCTGGAAAGACCACAGTTGGTCGCGCCGCAATCGGATTGTTGCCGATTAAATCCGGCAAATTAGAGATCATGGGCAATGACATTAGTAACGCGACATGGAAAGAGCTTTTCCCAATTCGCCGTCACACTGGAATTGTTTTCCAAGACCCAGCTTCATCTCTAAATCCACGTCTGCCAATCGGCGAATCAATTGGCGAGCCAATTCTTTTGGCTGGTCTTGCTAAAGGCGATGAACTCAACCACAAAGTCGAGGATTTGCTAGAGCAGGTCGAGTTGCCTCGTTCTTACCGCAACCGTTTTCCACATGAGCTCTCAGGTGGACAGCGTCAACGTGTAGGTATTGCACGTGCTTTGGCGCTTACACCAGATCTTTTGATTGCTGATGAACCAACCTCAGCACTTGATGTTTCAGTTCAGGCTCGCTTCCTAGATTTGTTACTTGAACTGCAGGATAAATTGAAGTTTGCCTGCTTGTTTATTAGCCATGATTTAGCGGTGGTCGACATCTTGGCCCACCGTATTGCGGTTATGCAAAACGGATTGCTAGTCGAGGAAGGCGATCGCGACGATATTTTGAAGCGTGCCAAGCATGAGTACACCCGCAAGCTGATCGCAGCGGTACCTGTTCCAGATCCTGAAGAGCAAAAGAAGCGTCGCGAAGCTCGCTTGGCGAGCAAGTAGTCTTACTTGGTAGTTCTCAAAAGAGAGCTACCAAATACGTACTCGCTCACTTTCCTGCAGGTAAAGCTCATCTCCGGGCTTTACCGCAAAGGCGTTGTGAAACTCAGTCAGGTTTTTCAAAATCTGATTGCATCTAAATTCGCCAGGGGAGTGCGGATCGGTGGCTAAACGAACCTTCATCGCCTCCGAGCGAATCTTTGAACGCCAGATTTGGGCGTAACCCAAAAAGAATGTTTGATCACCGGTAAAGCCATCAATTACTGGTGCCTCTTTACCGCCTAAAGCAAGTTTGTAAGCTTTGTAAGCAATTGTTGAACCACCAAGATCTCCGATGTTTTCACCGATGGTAAGTGCGCCATTTACCTTGGTATCTGGCACCTCCTCTGGTGCTAGAGCATCGAACTGTTCAATCAATTTTGAGGTGCGTTTTTCAAACTCTGCGCGATCTTGATCGGTCCACCAATTTGCGAGGTTTCCATCGCCGTCATATCGCGAACCTTGATCATCAAAACCATGTCCAATTTCATGGCCAATTACCGCACCGATTCCTCCATAGTTAGCCGCATCATCTGCCGCCAAATCAAAGAATGGAGGCTGCAAAATTGCCGCTGGGAAAACTATTTCATTCATTAATGGGTGGTAGTAAGCGTTCACGGTTTGTGGTGTCATCAACCACTCGCTCTTATCAACCGGTTTTCCTACTTTGCTGTATTCAAAATCTCCACGGAATCTTGAGATACGGGCCAAATTTCCCATTAGATCTCCGCGCTTGATTTCAAGTGCTGAGTAATCACGCCATTTATCGGGATAACCAATCTTGGGAGTGAACTTATTTAACTTATCGAGTGCTTTAACCTTTGTTTCATCACTCATCCAATCAAGTGAGTTGATACTGACGCGATAAGCCTCAATCAGATTAGCTACTAGCTCCACCATGCGAGCTTTGGCAGCAGCTGGAAAGTGGCGATCTACGTAGAACTGACCTACCGCTTCCCCCAATGCCCCTTCAACAAGGGCCACTCCACGCTTCCAGCGCTCTTTCAGAACTGGAATACCGGTCAAGGTAGTTCCATAAAAAGCGAAGTTCTCATTAACAAAATTAGAGCTTAGATAAGGGGCGGCGCTGGAGAGTAGATGCCAAGTCATCCAAGAGCGCCACTTTTCAAGATCGAAGTTCGCAAATAACTTGCCCATGTTTTCGATGAAATCAGGTTGGGCAATTACGACGGAATCAAGAACATTTCGTGGGACACCTGCGTTATCTGCCCATAAATGCCAATTAAAGGGGGCTGCTAGCTGTGAAATCTCAGCCAGGCTCTTCTTATTAAAGGTAAGGACAGCATCACGGCTACGGACCGTATCCCAGTGATAAGAGGCAATCTCAGTTTCTAAATCTAAGATTCGAGCCGCGTGAGCTGCAGCATCTGAAATTCCTGCCAGTTCAAACATCTGCTCGATGTGGGTGACTAATTTGCTCCGTACCTGCGCATGTGTGTCCTCGCGATAATAAGCCTCATCAGGAAGGCTGATTCCGCCTTGATAAATATAAGCAATGTTTGTGCTTGGATCAGATGCATCGGCGGTAACCCAACCATTTAGAAAGCCACCAAGTCCACGGGATTCAAATTGACCCAGGAGTGCGGTGAACTCCTCAAGGTTGTTAAATTTTTGGGCCTTTTCCAAATCTTGGGCGATTGGATTTATGCCGAGTTTTTCTATTTCCTGCTCATCCATGAAATCGGCATATAAATCGCCGATCTTTTGCGCATTACTGCCCGCCGGTCCACCAGATTTTGCTAATTCTTCAATTATGGAGCGCACGCTCTTTTCCGATTCATCTCGCAAGAAGTAGAAAGCTCCGTCGGCGGCGCGATCAGATGGAATCTCTGCGGTATCAAGCCACCCACCATTTACATGGCGATACATGTCATCTTGAGGACGGATCGCTGATTTGAAATTATCTTGAAAAATGCCGCTTTTTTGAGTCATGCCAAGACTTTAGCGCGCCATTTGCCGCTCAGCCAAATGAAAATCGGGACTATTACGACGGAAACCACTGCGGCTGGACCCCATGAAACTTCAGGGGTGGTAAATAAGCTCACTGAGGGAAGTGCAGAATCCTGAGTAGATACAAATGTGGCGGTAAGTAAGTTATTGGCAAAGTGGGCGCCGATAGCAATCTCTAAAGTTTTGTCTCGAAAGGTAACCCAGGCCAACATGAATCCAGTCGCGCCATAGCTGATCAAAGGAAGAAGTAAATCGCTGCCCGATACCTCGGGGTTTGCCATGTGAGGAGCGGCAAAGAGAAAAGCCCCTATTAAGGAAACAACCCAATTCTTGCGCCGCCCGTTATCAAGCCATTGCTGCAGCCAGCCTCGGAAGAACAACTCCTCGGCTGTGGTTTGAATGGGCAGAAAAGTAAAGGCTATAAATAAGTAGGAAAAAAATGCGGTTTGGTTCCAGTTGAAGGTATAGCTATCAGGGTTTAACAAAATATCACTTGCCGAAAAGCCGATCAGAATAACCGACATGGCGGCAAAGCCCGCCCATGTCGCCCGCCATGAATATCGCCCCGAGGCGGTAAAGAGTTGTCTTACGGGTCGTTGCAAAATGAAACGATAAGCCAGGATTGTGAATGCGAATAACGGAATAAATGAAACAAGGAGGGTTGCGCCAGTACTCCAGGCTGGTTGAGTGCGCA
>JBDKIY010000041.1:0-9430 GCA_039796875.1 Actinomycetota bacterium | reverse complement strand
ATTGCACTGGCATGAGAAGTGGTCACAGGTTTTGGATTGGCAACCACCATTTGCGAAATGGTTTGTTGGTGGAAAGTTAAACGCTTCGTACAACGCACTTGACCGCCATGTATTAGAAGGTCGCGGAGATCGTGTCGCATTTCTATTTGAAGGTGAACCAGGTGATACTCGAAAGATTACCTACGCCGAACTATTAACCGAGGTTAAGAAAACCGCTAACGCCCTTACCTCACTTGGAATTAAAGATGGCGATCGAGTTGCGATTTACATGCCAATGATTCCAGAGGCCGCGGTTGCGATGTTGGCCTGTGCGCGCATTGGCGCAGCACACAGCGTTGTCTTTGGTGGATTTTCTGCCGATTCATTATTAGCCCGTATTCAGGATGCTGATGCATCTTTAGTGATCACCGCAGATGGAGGTTTTCGTAAAGGTGGAGCATTTGGCCTAAAGGCGATTGTTGATGATGCGCTAAAAGGTGAAACCAATGTGAAAAATGTTTTGGTAGTAAAGCGCACCGGACAAGAAGTGAGTATGGGCGCCAAAGATGTTTGGTGGCATGAATTACTGGAAAAACAAAGTGCAGAACATGAGGCGCAGGCCTTTGATTCTGAGCACCCACTATTCATTCTTTACACCTCAGGAACCACCGCAAAACCAAAGGGAATTGCCCATACCACCGGTGGTTATTTAACCCAGGCCGCATATACCCATCGCATCATCTTTGATTTAAAGCCGGAAAAAGATGTTTATTGGTGCACAGCTGATGTGGGTTGGATTACCGGCCACTCATATGTGGTTTATGGACCGCTAATTAATGGTGCAACACAGGTTATGTATGAAGGCACCCCTGATACACCGCACAAAGGTCGTATTTTTGAAATGATTGAAAAGTACGGCGTAACAATTTTGTACACCGCACCAACTTTGATCCGCACTTGGATGAAATGGGGCGATGAATATCCAAAGAAGTACAACCTTTCGTCATTGCGTTTGCTTGGTTCAGTTGGTGAGCCAATTAATCCAGAGGCCTGGATGTGGTACCGCGAAGTTGTGGGCGGAAATAAATGTCCGATAGTTGATACCTGGTGGCAAACCGAAACCGGTGCCATCATGATTTCGCCACTTCCTGGTGTTACCGCAACAAAACCTGGATCTGCGATGCGACCAATTCCGGGAATTAGCGCCAAAGTTGTTGATGATGAAGCAAAAGAAGTTGGCAATGGTGGTGGCGGATATTTAATTCTTGATAAACCATGGCCCTCGATGTTGCGCGGAGTTTGGGGCGAACCACAACGCTACAAAGATACTTATTGGTCACGTTTTGATGGTTTGTACTTTGCAGGTGATGGCGCCAAGTTAGATGATGATGGAGCGCTTTGGTTGTTGGGCCGAGTTGATGATGTGATGAATGTTTCTGGTCACCGCATCTCTACTACCGAGGTTGAATCAGCTTTGGTTTCACATCATGCGATTGCCGAAGCTGCGGTGGTTGGCGCTAATGATGAACTCACCGGCCAAGCGATTGTGGCTTTCGTAATTTTGCGCGGCGGAGTTGAACCGGATCACGAGCTAGAGAAGTCCTTAAAAGCTCATGTAACAAAGGAGATTGGAGCGATCGCAAGACCGCGCCAAATCATGGTGGTGGCTGAACTTCCTAAGACCCGCAGCGGAAAAATCATGCGCCGTTTATTGCGCGATGTGGCTGAAAACCGCGCGGTTGGTGATGCTACGACCCTAGCTGATCCAAACGTAATGAAGTTGATTTCAGAAGGTCTGAAATCTGAAAAGAAAGAAGATTAAAACCTCCTATTTCTTTGTAGAGCTGACTGTCTTCAATAATGGAGTGCGGCAACTGCCAAGGTAGGTAATTAATCAAGGTCAGCAATACAAATGCGATGATGGCTGCTTGCGCTAAAGAGAGCGCAGCACCAAGCACCGCATTAACAAACTTAAATGGTCCAAAGAGAATTCGCTTGTGAATTCCAATTCCTGTTTTATTTAAGATCCAACGTCCTAAATTTGCACCGGCGAATATTCCAATGAGATGTAGCCCGATGATGGAGATTAAACCTTTCCAATCTGCGCTGTACCAATTGGCTAAAGCAAACCCCGCAACACCTCCACCAAAATATCCGATGATGGAAAATACTGTGGCAAGTGCGCCGCGGTTATAGCCGGTAGCAATTGCAATTATTCCGAAGATTAATAATGCGATATCAAGCAACATTAAACTTTGATTCCTAAATACTCATCCATGAGCTGTTGCATCTCTTCGTAAGTAAATATGGGCCCAACTTTTTGAAATGCCAGCTGACCATCTGCGGTTATGAATTGTGTTATGGGAACTCCGGGACCAAAGTAGTTAGCGGTACTGCCGGTGCGATCAAATAGGTGCGGATAGCTCATGCCTTTTTTCAAAGCATGTTCATAACCATCTGCTTTGCTCTTCTCCTCCACATCAATTCCAACTACTTGGAAACGCCCTTTTGACTCTTCATAAAGCTTGATGAAATTGGGGCGCTGGGCTTCGCAATTGGTGCACCAGCTCGCCCAAACCGTAATAACAGCAGGGCCTTCAATGGCCTGCACCGCTAACTCACCCTCACCATCTAGACATTCCAACATCAAGCCATCGGCTTTCATGCCGGTGCTTTGAATTGATGAGCATGGCGCAAAGGATTCAATTGGCGCGGTCTGAGTAGCAGCGCTAGAACAGGATGAAAGCAAAAGTATTAAAACCAATAAATATCGCTTCATCGAAAATCCTTATCGCTCTTCACCATTGCTTTGGCTTTGATGAGATCCATTTCGCCACTGCCGTAACTAGGACATAACTTAGCTAATGGACAGGCGGCACATGCCGGTTTGCGGGAGTGACATACCCGGCGGCCATGCCAAATCAAGCGCTGCGAAAGATTGGTCCAATCTTTGCGCGGAATTAAATCCATAACTGCGAACTCAACTTTTACCGGATCAGTTTCTTTAGTCCAACCAAATCTTCTTACCAATCTGCCAAAGTGGGTATCCACTGTTAACCCCGGGGTATCAAAGGCATGACCTAAAACGACGTTGGCGGTTTTCCTTCCAACGCCAGGCAGTGTTATTAACTCCTCTAATTGATCTGGAACTTTTCCATCATATTCAGTAACTATTTTGGTTGCTAAACCTTTAATACTTTTTGCTTTAGCTCTAAAGAATCCGGTGGATTTAATGAGATTTTGTAGTTCGCGCATATCAGCACCGGCAAATGCCTGAACATTTTTATAACGTTTAAATAGTGCAGGGGTGACCGCATTTACGCGCTTATCGGTGCATTGCGCAGAAAGTACGGTGGCTACTAATAGCTGCAACGGATTTTTAAAATCTAATTCACATTTAACATCAGGATAGGTTTTAGAAAGTATGCGATACATAGCTTTCGCGCGCTGTTTTTTATCGGTCATTGATTCACGCACAGCCTTAAAAATAGCTCAATTTGTGTCTTTTACATCATAAAAGTAGGGTGCGCTTGTGAGCCCAAGAGCCAATGATCAGATTGATGAAGCGGTAATTCGCAAGGCACCGATTTTCTCTGGCTTGGATGAAGCAGCTGCAACCAGCTTGCGCTCCTCAATGACCTTCGTAAAACTTCGTAAAGGCCAATCACTTTTCAAAGAGGGCGATGATGGAGATCATCTATTCATCGTCTCCAACGGCAAAGTAAAACTTGGCACCAAATCCCCTGATGGCCGTGAGAATCTATTAATGATTTTGGGTCCTGGTGACATGTTTGGCGATCTTTCATTATTTGATTCCGGTCCCCGCACCGCAACTGCGACCGCTGTGACCGATACAAAACTTTTATCTTTAGGCCAAGACAAAGTTATTCCTTGGGTTAAAGAGCATCCTGAAGTTTCACTTCATCTGCTGGCACGTTTGGCATCACGCCTGCGTCGCACCAATGAGGTTGTGGGAGATTTGGTTTTCTCAGATGTGCCTGGCCGCGTTGCCAAAGCGCTAATTGATCTCGGTGTGAAGTTTGGCGATAAGCGCGAAGAAGGTTTATTTGTAAACCATGATTTAACTCAAGAAGAGCTAGCTCAACTCGTCGGTGCATCACGCGAGACCGTTAATAAAGCACTAGCTGATTTCGCACAACGTGGTTGGTTACGTCTTGAAGCACGCGCCGTAATGATTTTGGATTACGAACGCATGCTTAAGCGCGGCCGTTAAGCCACTTCTACAGTTAACTCAACCTCAACCGGTGAATTAAGCGGCAACTCCGCTACGCCAATTGCGCTGCGTGCTGCAACGCCAGCATCGCCCCAAATATGCATAAATAACTCAGATGCTCCATTTGCCACCGCTGGATGACTAACAAATCCTGGCGCGCCATTTACATAACAAACAATGCGCACAACTTTTACAACTGAATCAACCGGTGCCACCAACTCAACAGCGGCAAGAGCGTTAACCGCACAGATTCGCGCTAATTCATAAGCCTCTTCTACGGTTACATCTGCGCCAACTTTTCCAGCTTTGGCAATTGCGCCATCAACCATTGGCAGTTGACCGGCGGTGAAAACAATATTTCCAGTACGAACCGCTGGAACATATGCCGCTAAAGGCTTGGAAGCCACCGGAAGTGTTAAACCTTTTTGCGCTAATTTTTCCCGAACTAAACTCATTTGATCTCTCTTTTCATGTAAGCAACCAATTGATCTCCGCCACCAGGTGCTGGAACTACCTGCACTAACTCCCAACCATCAGAGCCCCAGGTATCAAGAATCTGTTTTGTGGCGTGGGTTAATAAAGGAACAGTTACATATTCAAACTTCATTTAATTGCCTCCTGTAAGTGCAGCTTTTACTAATGATGAAACAACTCCGCCATCAGCTTTGCCAGCGGTTTTAGGTTGAATTGCTTTCATAACTAATCCCATTTGTTGTGGACCTGATGCGCCAGTCTCTGCAATCGCAGCTGCAATTAAATCTTTGATCTCTTGTTCGCTTAGTTGAGCCGGTAGGTATTCGGCGATAATCACACCTTCTGCTTTTTCATTGGCGGCACGATCTGCAGCGCCAGCTTGTTCATACGCCTCAGCTGCTTCGCGACGCTTCTTTGCCTCACGGGAAAGCACGGTGATTACCTCGGCATCGCTTAACTCACGAGCCTCTTTGCCGGCGACCTCTTCATTCTTTATCGCGGTCAAAATCATGCGGATAGTGCCGGAGCGGACCTCATTGCGGTCACGCATGGATTGGGTTAAATCAGACTGTAGTTTTTCTTTCAGAGCCATAGCGGTATCTTCTCACGCCTATGGGATATCAACTACGCGAAGTATCGGTGCCGATTTTGCCTGCCGGGGCGAGTGATATCCGCATTCTGCATTTTTCGGATTTACATCTAACCCCACATCGCAAAAAAGAGATTGCTGATATCAAATCATGGTCAGCCTTAAAACCGGATTTAGTAATTAGCACCGGTGATTTTCTCGCCCATCCAGATGCCCCAGAGGTTGCGCTTAATGCATTAAATGAACTGTTGGATTTTCCAGGGCTTTATGTCTTTGGTTCTAATGATTACTACGCCCCCAAATTTAAAAATCCTTTTTCTTATCTGCAAAAGGATGACGGCAGTAGAAAACTTGGACGAAAGCTGCCGATTGAAGCCTTTGATGCGGAATTAGAAAAGCGTGGTTGGATAAATCTGAACAACCAGCGCAGCTCCATAAATATCAAAGGAATTAGTATCGATGTACGTGGCACCGATGATGCCCATCTTGAATTAGATGATTACTCAAAAGCACAAGGCGCACCCAAAGGAGATATCTCAATCGGTGTAACTCATGCGCCTTATCTACGGGTGCTTGATGCCATGGCGGCAGATAATTTGGATCTTATTTTTGCTGGCCATACCCATGGTGGGCAGGTGCGTTTGCCTTGGTTTGGCGGCAGTAGATCACTAACCACAAATTGTGATTTACCAAATTGGCGCAGCCGTGGTTTAACTAAAGAAAATGGCAAACCCTGGCTAAATGTTTCAGCCGGAATGGGCTACAGCCCTTTTGCACCTATTCGAGTTTTTTGTCCCAGCGAGGTTTCACTAGTAACTCTAACTACGCGCTAAATTCCTTAGCTACTAACTCTGCGATTTGCGCGGTGTTTAGAGCTGCACCTTTGCGTAGGTTGTCACCGCACACAAATAGATCAATAGCATTTGGATTATCTAGTGATTTACGCACTCGACCAACCCAGGTTGGATCTGTTCCAACCACATCAGCTGGAGTTGGGAATTGATGATTTTCTGGATCATCAACCAACTTCACACCAGCAGCGTTTGCTAAAACATTTTGGGCCTCTTCGCGGGAAACCTCTGAGTTAAACACTGCATGTACCGCAAGAGAGTGGGTAGTTAATACCGGCACTCGAACACAGGTTGCTGAAACTTTAAGATCAGAAAGTCCCAAAATCTTGCGTGATTCATTACGAACTTTGAGCTCCTCAGATGTGTAACCGGCATCTTTTAGAGAACCGGCCCAAGGCACAACATTTAGCGCAAGTGGAGCTGGGAATGGTCCGTTGTCTTTAATAACGGTGCGGATATCACCAGGGTTATCACCAACCGCGGTTCCAGCAACCTCTTTGATCTGGGCGCGTAGCGCATCAAGTCCTGCTTGACCGGCACCAGATGCTGCTTGGTATGAAGAAACAACTAATTCTTTCAAGGTGTACTTTTTATGTAGTGCACCCATCGCAACAATCATCGACAAAGTTGTGCAGTTTGGATTAGAAATAATTCCTTTAGGGCGGCGCTTAACGTCATCTGGATTTACCTCTGGAACAACTAGTGGCACCTCTGGATCCATGCGAAACGCGCCAGAGTTGTCGACACATACTGCGCCACGAGCGGCTGCAATTGGTGCCCACTCTGCAGAAACTTCATCTGGCACATCAAACATCGCAACATCAATGCCATCAAATGCTTCCGGTGAAAGTGCCACAACAGTTAACTCTTCACCACGGCACATCAATTTTTTTCCGGCGCTGCGCGCTGAGGCGATAAGACGGATCTCGCCCCAGACGTTTTCGCGCTTTGAGAGAATATCGAGCATTACAGTGCCAACCGCACCGGTAGCACCAACAACAGCTAGTGATGGTTTTTTACTCATCGTCCGCTGCCTCCATAAACCACGGCTTCGATTTGATCCGCATCTAAATCAAAGGCGGTGTGAGCTGCTTTAACTGCGCGCTCTACATCGCTCTCGCGGCAGACTATTGAGATTCGGATTTCAGAGGTGGAGATCATTTCGATGTTTACGCCGGCATCTGACATGGCGGCAAAGAAGGTAGCGGTCACTCCAGGATGAGAGCGCATACCAGCGCCAATCAATGACAATTTGCCGATTTGATCATCGTATTGAATTGATTGGAATCCGATTTCACCCTGCAGTTTTTGCACGATTCCGGTGGCGCGTGATCCTTCAGCGCGTGGCAAAGTAAATGAAATATCGGTAAGACCTGTGGCAGCGGCAGAAACATTTTGCACGATCATGTCGATGTTGATGTCGTTATCTGCAATGGCTTGGAAGATGCGGGCTGCAACACCTGCGCGATCGGGAACTCCGACGATGGTGATCTTGGCTTCACTCTTATCGTGAGCGATACCAGAGATGATTGCTTGTTCCATGCTTCCTCCTTCAGGTTGGTCTTTTACGACCCAGGTTCCTTCTAAATTTGAAAATGATGAACGGACATGAATTGGTAAATTAAAACGACGGGCATACTCAACACAACGCAGGTGCAAAACCTTTGCGCCCGATGCAGCGAGCTCTAACATTTCTTCGTAAGTAACAGATTTCAATTTGCGGGCATTTGGCACGATACGGGGATCTGCGCTGAATACTCCATCAACATCGGTATAGATTTCACAAACATCTGCATCAAGTGCTGCAGCAAGTGCAACAGCGGTGGTATCTGATCCGCCGCGACCAAGTGTTGTGATGTCTTTTGTATCTTGTGCAACACCTTGGAAACCCGCAACAATTGCAATCGCACCTTCAGCAAGAGCTTCTTGAATACGACTTGGTGTCACATCAATAACGCGAGCGCGACCATGTGTTGACGTTGTGATAATTCCAGCTTGGCTGCCGGTAAAAGATCTGGCTTCTAATCCCAAATTTGAAATCGCCATTGCAAGTAGCGCCATCGAAATTCGCTCACCTGCCGTTAACAACATATCTAGCTCACGGCCATTAGGCATTGGAGAGACTTGATTGGCTAGATCGATTAACTCATCGGTGGTATCGCCCATAGCGGAGACCACGACTACGACCTGTTGGCCGGATCTCTTGGTGGCCGCGATGCGGGCCGCAACTCGCTTGATGCTCTCGGCATCAGCGACTGAGGAGCCGCCAAATTTCTGAACTATCAAACCCATGGCCAGATGTTGGCAGAGAAGTTATTGAAATGCAGGTATATCTTGAAATACGAGACAGTGATTGTCTCAGTATTAGAGATCTAGGGCTCTACGGCCTTCAAATGCCCGGCCCAAGGTAACTTCATCGGCGTATTCGAGATCTCCGCCTACCGGTAGGCCTGATGCCAAGCGGGAAATTTTGATACCCAGGGGCTTCAAGGTGCGGGCCAAATAGGTCGCGGTGGCTTCGCCCTCCAGGTTTGGATCGGTGGCGATGATGATTTCTGTGATTCGATCATCGGAGAGTCTGGTTAATAGTTCGCGGATCTTGAGCTGATCGGGGCCGATGCCATCAATCGGGCTGATCGCTCCACCAAGCACGTGGTACTTGCCGCGGAACTCTCTGGTGCGCTCGATTGCAACCACATCTTTACTTTCTTCGACCACACAAAGCACTGATGGGTCACGTCTTGGATCCCGGCAGATTTTGCATTCCTCTTCCTCTGCAACATTGAAACATTGGGTGCAGAATTTAACTTTTTCTTTTACTAAACGCAGTACCTCAGTGAGACGACTGACATCAGCGCGCTCTGATTGCACAATATGAAAAGCGATTCGTTGTGCGCTCTTTGGTCCGATTCCTGGCAGACGACCGAGTTCATCAATTAACTCTTGAATTATTCCTTCGTACATTACTTATCGCTCTCAGCAATAACACGTGCGCCGAGCTCTTTCATCAATAACTCAGTACCCGATAGTTGAGTTTCATCATCAGGATCTTCATCGGTGCGAGTTACTTTTGCGGCGACTGAAGTAGGAGAGATTGAGGGATCAACTATGACTTCAATCTTGCGCTTAATACCTGTGACTTCAACAAAGGCATCAACCAAAATCTGTTCGCTTTCAGAACGAATAAATGAATCACGTGCACCTGCATTCACAATTCCGATTGTGATGTGCTTTTCATCTACGCCCAGAATTTGAGCGCTAGCAGAAAGCAAAGACCAGGTAAGTCTGCGGCGGCGTTTTACA
>JBDKIY010000040.1:0-9476 GCA_039796875.1 Actinomycetota bacterium | reverse complement strand
CATGGCATTAACACCTGCCGAGAAGAAAGAAATCATCACAAAGTTTGGCGCCTCTGCATCAGACACAGGAAGCCCTGAAGCTCAGGTTGCACTTCTCTCAAAGAGAATCGAGCAAGTTACAGCTCACCTACAGACTAATAAGCATGACCACCACAACCGTCGTGGATTGCTTTTGCTCGTAGGTCGTCGTCGCAGAATTTTGCAGTACCTTGCTAAGACAGATATTGCGCGTTACCGCGCGATCATCGACAAGCTCGGCATCCGCCGATAGTTTGCATAACTAAATAAAACCCAGCGCAGCAAATCGCTTTAACCCTGGTCGACTGGTCCTCGGTGGTGGCTTACGGATTATGGCCGTGGGCTTCGATCGAAGATCCATTCTCTAGAGGTGCGCTGGAGTTAGAGAAAAGGAGAGACCCATGGAGGGTCAAGAGGTTAAGTCTGCCGTCGCAACAATCGACAATGGCAAATTCGGAAAACGTGAAATTCGTTTTGAAACAGGTCGCCTAGCGCGCCAAGCAGCAGGAACCGCTGTTGTTTATCTAGATGATGAATCGATGTTGCTCTCTGCAACCACCGCTTCAAAATCACCACGTGATCAATTCGATTTCTTCCCACTTACAGTGGATGTTGAAGAGCGTATGTACTCAGTTGGAAAGATTCCTGGTTCGTTCTTCCGTCGTGAAGGTCGTCCATCAGAGGATGCAATTCTTACCTGCCGTTTGATCGATCGCCCACTACGTCCTTCATTCATTAAAGGACTTCGCAACGAAGTACAAATCGTTGTAACAGTTATGGCATTGAATCCAGATCACATGTATGACGTAGTTGCTATCAACGCCGCATCGATGTCAACACAGTTAGCTGGTTTGCCATTCTCAGGCCCAATTGGTGGAGTACGTGTTGCTCTTATTGATGGCCAATGGGTTGCATTCCCAAATCACAGCGATTTGGAGCGCGCAGTTTTCGACATGGTCGTAGCTGGCCGCATTGCTGGAGATGACGTTGCAATCATGATGGTTGAGGCTGAAGCAACTGTAAAGACAATCGGTTTAATTGGTTCCGGTGCCGCTGCACCAACTGAGGAAATTGTTGGTCAAGGACTTGATGCTGCAAAGCCATTTATCCGCACACTATGTGAAGCGCAAATGGAATTGGCAAAGGTTGCTGCAAAGCCGACCGCTGAATTCCCAGTCTTCCTTGATTATCAAGCAGATGCTTTTGAAGCGGTAGAAAAAGCTGCTAAAGATCAACTTGCAAAAGCTTTGACAATTTCCGGTAAGCAAGAGCGCGAAACAGAAATCGATCGCATTGCTGCTGAAACTACAGAATCACTAAAAGCTGCATTTGAAGGTCGCGAGAAGGAAATTCCTGCTGCGTTCCGTTCGCTAACAAAGAAGTTGGTACGTCAGCGCGTACTTCGTGACAAGATCCGCATAGATGGTCGCGGACTTCGCGATATTCGCCCACTTACTGCTGAGGTAGAGGTCGTACCGCGCGTACATGGTTCAGCTTTGTTTGAACGTGGCGAAACTCAGATTCTTGGTATCACTACATTGAACATGCTCAAGATGGAACAGCAGCTCGATACTCTAAATCCAGAGGATCACAAGCGCTACATGCACAATTACAACTTCCCGCCATACTCAACCGGCGAGACTGGACGTGTAGGTTCACCTAAGCGTCGCGAAATTGGCCATGGAGCTCTTGCAGAGCGCGCACTTCTTCCAGTGCTTCCAGCACGCGAAGAGTTCCCTTATGCAATCCGTCAGGTATCAGAGGCTCTAGGTTCAAATGGTTCAACCTCAATGGGTTCTGTTTGTGCCTCCACATTGTCACTACTTAATGCAGGTGTGCCTTTGAAGGCGCCGGTTGCTGGTATCGCAATGGGTCTTATTTCCGATGATGTTGATGGCAAGACGGAATATGTCGCGCTAACCGACATCTTGGGTGCAGAGGATGCATTTGGAGATATGGATTTCAAGGTTGCTGGAACTAAAGATTTCGTAACCGCTCTACAACTTGATACTAAGTTGGATGGAATTCCAGCGAGCGTTCTTGCCGCCGCTCTATTGCAGGCAAAAGAGGCACGTCTAGCAATTCTTAACGTTATGAATTCAGCGATTGATACTCCAGATGAGATGAATCCACTTGCTCCACGAATCATTTCCATCAAGATTCCAGTTGATCAAATCGGTGCAGTTATCGGGCCTAAGGGCAAGGTAATTAACCAAATCCAAGAAGAAACTGGCGCAGAGATTTCAATTGAAGATGATGGAACTATCTTCATCGGCGCAACCAACGGAACCGCCGCAGATGCTGCCAAGGCGCAAATTCTCGGCATCGCAGATCCAAAGCTTCCTGAGGTTGGAGAGCGTTACAACGGAACTGTTGTGAAGCTGGCAACCTTTGGTGCATTCGTGAACCTTCTTCCAGGTAAAGATGGTCTGCTTCATGTTTCTCAGATTCGTAAGATGCATGGCGGAAAGCGCATCGAGAATCTAGAAGATGTGATGAAGGTGGGCGACAAGGTTCAAGTTGAGATTGGTGAAATTGATCCAAAGGGCAAGTTGTCTTTGGTGCCAGTTCTTGACGAAAACGCTGAAGCTAAATCCTCAGACGAGTAATAAATAACTTATGACTGTACGTAAGACCGTTCTTCCGAGCGGTCTTCGTATTGTCACAGAAGAAATCCCGGGCGTTCGATCTGCCGCTTACGGTATTTGGGTAAATGTTGGCTCGCGTGATGAATCACCAAAAGTAGCGGGTGCATCTCACTTTCTAGAACACCTCTTATTTAAGGGTACAAAAACTAGAAGCGCGCTAGATATCTCTTCCTCGATTGAATCAGTAGGTGGCGAGATGAACGCCTTCACCTCAAAGGAATACACCTGTTTCTACGCCCGCGTCATTGATTCAGATCTGCCGCTGGCAATTGATGTGATTTCAGATTTGATCACCTCATCTGTAGGAAAAGCAGAAGATGTTGAAGCGGAGCGCAAAGTAGTTTTGGAAGAGATTTCCATGCGTGATGACGATCCATCAGATTTGGTTCATGAGCTTTTCGGCGAAACTTTCTACGGCGACACAACTTTGGGACGACCAATTCTTGGTACCGTTGAATCAATAAAATCTTTAAGTCGCAATACTATTTTTAATTACTACAAGAAACGCTACTTACCGCAAGACATAGTGGTTGCGGTGGCTGGAAATATCAAACATAAAAAAGTGGTCGAACAAGTAATAAAAGCAATGTCTAAAGATAACTTCCTAGACGTGCCGAGAAGTGATTTCAATTTAAGGTCAAATGCCCCGGCTCGACGAGCTCAGAAACAGCAAGTTGGATTACTCAATCGTAAAACCGAGCAAGCTCATATCTTTTTAGGGATGCCGGGTGTGGATCGAAATGATCAGAGAAGATTTGCGATGGGCGTGCTCTCGGCAGCTCTGGGCGGGGGAATGTCTTCGCGATTATTCCAAGAGATTAGAGAAAAGCGTGGCCTGGCATATTCGGTTTATTCCTACGCTCAACAATTTGCCGGTAGTGGTTTCATTGGATTTTATGCAGGTTGCAATCCCAGCAAAGCAACAGAGGTTGTATCCATAATGCGCGATGTACTTCATGATGTTGCCAACAATGGCCTCACCCATGAAGAGCTTTCTAGAGCTCAAGGCGCTGTACGTGGAACTTTGGTTCTAAGCCAAGAGGACACCGGTTCGCGTATGAGCCGTATCGGAAAGAGCGAGTTGGTTTACGGGGAAATAATGACCTTTGATCAGATACTCAAAGCGGTTGCAGATGTTTCCTCATCCGACATCAGGGCGTTAGCAGATGAAATTCTTCACTCAACGCCTACCCTTGCGGTTGTGGGACCATTCTCCAAGCGTTCTGTTTTCGAAAGAGTTTTGAAGTAAGGGAAAGTGAAGACCAAAATGGCGATCAAGGTTGCAGTCTTAGGTGCAAAAGGCCGTATGGGCGCAGAGTCGGTAAAAGCCATCAAATCAGCATCAGATTTAGAGTTGGTTGCAGAGCTAGATCTCGGTGATTCATTAGAGGCTCTCAAGACGAGTGGCGCGCAGGTAATAGTTGATTTCACTCATCCTGATTCGGTTATGAAAAATCTAGAGTTTTGCATTAATAATGGAATTAATGTTGTTGTGGGTACGACAGGTTTTGATGAGAAGAGATTGCAGCAGGTCCAAGACTGGTTAGATGCCAATTCAAAAGTAGGAGCCGTTATTGCTCCTAACTTTGGTCTAGGTGCGGTATTAATGATGCAGTTTGCAGCAAAGGCTGCGCGCTATTTCGAATCGGTTGAAATAGTTGAACTTCATCATCCGGAAAAGGCGGACGCTCCTTCAGGAACAGCGGCACGAACTGCAGAGTTAATAACACAAGAACGAAATGCAGCACAGCGACCAGCTATGCCAGATAAGACCTCCACATCTCTGCCCGGCGCCCGCGGCGCAAAAGTGGGCGATGTTCCAATTCACTCGGTACGGCTAAGGGGACTGGTCGCCCATCAGGAAGTTTTACTTGGAGATCAAGGCGAAACACTTTCTATTCGTCACGACTCGATCGACAGAACTGGCTTTATGCCCGGAGTTCTTCTAGCAGTGCGTGAAGTTGTAAATCGTCCTGGATTAACTTTTGGTCTTGAACATTTGATGGAACTCTAGAAAATAGGAGCAAAATATGACTAGTAATATCACTATGTACTCAGCTGATTGGTGTGGAGATTGCCGTCGTTCAAAGCGTTTACTTGATTCGCTCAATGTTGAATATAACTTGATTGATGTTGAAGCAGATGTTTCTGCCTCTGACAAAGTAATTGAAATTAATGGCGGGCAGCGTTCTATTCCGGTAATTGTTTTTCCGGATGGAACACACCTAACTGAACCTTCGGATAATGATTTAAAGGCCAAGTTAGAAGCGCTTAAGATTATTTAGTTTTGATCGCGATTAAGCTGCGATAAATCAGGGAGTTCCTCGGGACATACCCAGCATTCATAAGAGCCACTATTCCTCCATACGAAAGGGGGAAGTGGTGATCTACGTGGTTAAATCACAGAGTTATCTGCGCACCCCTCTCGTATCCATTTTGATGGAGGGCGAAGACTGGATGGTCGGGTTCGACCATGTATTCGAAGACATGCCCGATGGTTCTTTGATTGAGTTTGAGGGATTCAACAATTACCCAGCGGCGCGAATTCGTGCACTTAACCATAATCGCTACTCCATCGAGTTGGATCTTGATGGATTTACACAGCAAACCCCCAAGGTTTCAACTGAAAATGGCTTCCTAGTGATTACTGCTTCACAGAATGAAAAAGCACTTCATGATCAAAAGAATTACCTACAACGAGGAATCAGTGCACGCGGCTTTCGCCGTAGTTATCAGCTGGGTCGAAATGACCGTGTGCTTGGTACCAATCTGCAGCAAGGAATCCTGCAGGTTGAAATAGATCGGATGGATTCTTCAGCTGTGACATCCGAATCGAGTTGGGTTCGTGCTGGATAGTCCGATTGCGCGAACTTTCGTCGAAGTTGGTATAGCAGAGTGACGTGTCTATCCACGTCACTCTGCGCACAAAAATGCAATTGCAGTTGAGCAATACTTATTAAGGAGTAACAAATGTCAGATTTAATGCGTAGAGAAAGTCGTTTTCGTTCACCTCTAGCTTCAGTCCTGCAAGATGGCGAAAAGTGGATGGTGGGATTTGATGACATGTTTAATAGATTGGTTGAAAAATGGGAGGATGGATTTGATGGCTTCCACGAGTATCCGGCCTCAAACATCAAAAAAATCGGCGATGACAAGTTTCGCATAGAGCTTGCAGTGGCTGGATTCAAAAATGAGAATTTGTCGGTAGATCTACAGGATGAGACCTTAATTATTAAAGGCAAATCAAGCCAAGAGACCAAGGAAGAGAAGAGCGATTATATTCAACGTGGCATACATGCCCGAAGTTTTGAGCAGCGTTTTCAACTAGCTGAACATGACAAAATCCTGAGTGCTCAATTGAAGAATGGCATATTGGGAATTGATGTACAACGTGAGCACCCGCAACCGAGGAAGCATGTCGCAATTGAGGTGAAATCCGCTTAGAAATCAGGATTGCTTTGAGAGCTGGTCTCTTGAAGCGATAAGGGGCGATGCGTTCTAGCCGCATCGCCCCTTTTGATTTATGTAAGGCTAGGAACTCTTCCGAGCCAGGTGAGATGGGGCCATAAATCGCACACCTAAGCCGCGTATCGAGTAAATGTGATCGCCTCCACCATTTTCTTTAATCTTGATACGTAATCTTGAAAGATGGGTATCAATTAGATGGCTTGAACCAATGCCATCTTTTACCTTAATAACATTTAATAGCTCTGGTCTGGAAATAACCCGCTCAGGTTCGGCAAAAAATGCCTGTGTCAAGAGAAGTTCGGTCTTTGTAAGTGGAACGATTTTCTCTCCAATTCGAAATTCACATTGCGGTACATCAAGGGTCATATTGCCCCAGGTATATACCTCATCCATAAGTGCGTTGCGCTCAGTGTGCTTATCAATCTGATAATTGACTCGCTGCATAAAGAGCTTCTGTACTAGAGGTTTGCTGATGACTTCATCAGCACCAGCTCGTATGCACATCTCCTCAGTTACTGGGCTGCCATGGTCAATTAATGGAATTAGAGCGCCCGTGGATTGGAGTCGCATCCAGCCGAGTAGATCTAGAGATTTCATGAAATCTTGAACTAGATGAAAAATTATGACTTTGAAGTCGGTAAGAGCGAAATGATCTCGCACTTTATTTGCATCGCCTTCTGCAAATACATTGAAGTTCCAAGACTCCAAAGTATTTTGCATGAACTTGCGATCAATAGGGTTATTTTCAATTATCAGTGCTGCATTGCTGTTAGTAATCATGGGGCGAACATTATGTGGCTTACATCGCAGCATTTGATTTTGAATATACAAAGACCAGTCTCAATAAAGTTGTGACTACTTGAGGCTCATCCCTTTTAGCGCTAAAGAATTAGAGTTACTGCATATTCGCAAATTAACGAATATTGAAGATCTTCAAGTAGATAAGGAAAACTAATGAAAAAATTGTTAGTCGCGTTTGCTGTATCTGCACTCACCTTTCAAGGGGTGGCGAACGCTGCGGATTACAGCTTTCCCACGGCAATGACTGTCACCATTGAAAAGGACAAAGTTCCTGCATTTAAAGAGGGGTCAAATGTTGTCTATTCGGTAGTCAATTACTTCACCGTTCTGATGCCAAATGGAGATCAGAGTTTCACTCTCACAAACGCAGCCGGTGAAGAGTTACCTGTAGCCCAAGAGGGCGATCGCTATTTCATCAATGCCGATGTACGTGCTGGTGAAGTGGTGTATTTCGGTCCCGATACACAGACATTTTCCAGCCCAGTAAGAGTCATGATGAATGGCCCAATTAACTTAGGTCATGTTCATTTTGCTAGCGCTTCTGCAAAACTCACTGTCAATGCCAAGAAAGCTTTACGTTTGATGGCACAGGAGATGGCAAGCAGCAATCTGACCAGTGCCTATCTAGTGGGCTCTACAGATCGAGCAGGTAGCAACGATGCCAATCTAACTTTGGCGGAGAAGCGAGCCAATGCCGCAGCTAGTTACCTGCAGAAGAAACTTGCAGCTCTAGGTGTAGCTAAGTATGCAGTCTCCTCAGAAACCATGGGGGAGTATCTATCTGACAAAAAAGACGGAAATGTAAATCCATACGACCGTAAGGTTTCAGTATTGATTTATCCAACTATCTAGAAATATCAATCTCGGCATAGGAGGAATAATCCCTTCTATGCCGAGTTTTTTATGGCTCCTGCAGTTCCAGCTACTCTGCTTCGAATATAGATTTGAGCCGCTTCATTGCGGCCCGAACATCCAAGCTTGGCGTAAATTCGAATAGTCTCCTGTCGAATTAGAGATTCTGAATAACCTAATACATCTGCGATAGCTGCATTGGTTCGACCCTCTGAAATCATTTTTAATATCAACTCTTGTCTCTCTGAAAGTGGTTCCCGGTAATCCTGTAAGCCAAGCTCCGTTTCTTCACTTCCTAGACCGTTGTTAGATAGAGTTCGAATTTCATGTGCATGAATACTTGTTGAATTTCCGCCAATATTCGCTGAGCTCGCTAAAATCATGGAAATAGCCTCAATAAACTGCACAATGGCCTCATCAAATGCCAACTTCGCACTTGAATAAATGGACAAACTCCCAATGGGTAGGCCACGAGATTCAACCGGGCTCACTATCAATGTTTTGAACTGCTTTGGTACCGCAATAGATTTCATATTGGAGTACTCCTTGGGCCAGATCGGCAAGCTATCAATCCAGATAGTGCGATGATCTCGAATGGAGTCGGTAAAAGGGGTTTTCTCCGTGATTTTGTAGCTGGGTCTGACGCCGTCTTTATCAGAAGCTTCAAATCCAAAAAAGTGCTTCACGGTTGTGGTCCCAAGAGCATCTAATTCGTTAAATACCAGCGCCTCTACCTTTAGATCAGAAAGCGCTCTCAAACAAAGTAAACGCAGTAAATCATTTAACTGATATTTGTGGTCAGTGACATAGGTACTGACCTCTGCTAACTGGCGATAAAACATGGTCTTCCTATCTCTTCGTTGTCTGAGTTGAGCAATTTCAGTGAAGTCTAAGAGTTCACTCTGAGTAATCTGATGGACTAACCGGTCTATTTATCGTCAATGACTGGTTATAGATATCTCGCGAAAATTGCTATTTGGTCTTAGACAAGCCAGTGACGATTTGCCCAAGAAGTTCTATGAAATCTTCCACTCCTTAAATAATGAAATTAGGAGTAAATATGCAGCGCACCAGAACAAGTTTTAAGAGATCACTAGTAGCTTCTTTCGTGCTGACCTTGGCAGTTGTTAGCTTCTTACTGGCAAAGCCATCTTTGAGTTTTGCAGCAGATTTCCAATTTAGTGGTCCGTCATCAGGTTATGTGAATCAGGTCTCATTGCCTTTTAACATCACAACGGATGGAAAATTCAATGGAAATGTAAAGGTGCGAATTGAAGGAGCGGGTTTGGATGAAACCCTAACCTTTAATTTTGCAAAGGATGAAACCTTAAAAAGCTTCACAATTACTCCAACGCAATCCGGCACAGTAAATCTGGTTGCAAATGAGCAGACTGGAAATCCGGCTACCAATACCTTGATTTACATAGTGGGAGATGGGCCAACTCCCACTCCAACTCCAACTCCAACTCCAACTCCAACTCCAACTCCAACACCCACTCCAACTCCAACACCCACTCCAACTCCAACACCAACACCAACTCCAACTCCAACACCCACTCCAACTCCAACACCCACTCCAACTCCAACACCCACTCCAACTCCAACACCCACTCCAACACCCACTCCAACACCCACTCCAACACCCACTCCAACACCCACTCCAACACCCACTCCAACACCCACTCCAAC
>JBDKIY010000039.1:0-9641 GCA_039796875.1 Actinomycetota bacterium | reverse complement strand
TTTACTAAATGCTCGAGGCAAGGTTGATCTAGTAATTCCAAGAGGTAGTGCGGCTCTAATTCGTATGGTGGTTGATGAATCAACTGTTCCGACCATTGAAACCGGTGCGGGGGTTTGCCATGTATACGTTGATGAAAAGGCTGCTCTAAATAAGGCTCTACCTATCCTGATCAATTCAAAGTGTCATCGACCAAGCGTGTGTAATGCTGCCGAAACCTTATTAGTACATCAAGATGTAGCGGCAGCATTTTTGCCCGAGGCGCTAAAAGCGCTACACGGAGCAGGTGTGGTTTTACATTGTGATGAAGCATCTTTACAAGTTGCACAATCTCTCAAGATTCCCGCCACCTTAGTTCAAGAAGAGAATTGGTCTACCGAGTATGGAGTGTTGGAAATTAATGTAGGGGTCGTTCCTAATTTGATTTCGGCAGCAGATCACATTTTGAAATACGGTACAAATCACACCGAGGCTATCGTCACTGAATCGCAAGAAAATGCTGATGCATTTATTGCGTTATCAGATTGTGCGGCGGTTATGGTTAACGCCTCAACTCGATTTACTGATGGCGAACAAATGGGTTTTGGTGCAGAAATCGGAATTTCTAACCAGAAATTACATGCCAGGGGGCCTATGGGCCTTGAGCAGATGACGACCACCACTTGGATTGTCAGAGGCAACGGGCAGATCAGAAAGTAATTCGCGTTAAGTGTGACCCACTAGGTAAAGTGGGGCACATGTCCAACATCTCTCGTGATGATGTAGCAAACCTAGCCAAACTTGCGCGTATCGATATGTCCGACAATGAGCTAGACCATCTTTCAAATGAGCTTTCAGTAATTCTTGATGCAGTTGCTCGCGTACAAGAGGTTGCTTCAGCTGATGTCCCTCCGACCTCACACCCGTTGCCGCTACAGAATGTTTTTCGTGCTGATGAAGTTCGACCAAGTCTTACTCCAGATGAAGCGCTTTCGGGAGCGCCGGCCTCTGAGGAACAAAGATTTAAAGTTCCACAAATTTTAGGAGAAGAGCAATGATTAAAAGCTCTGCTACTGAAATGGCGGCCGCGCTAAGCAACGGCGAAATATCTAGCGTTGAGTTAACCCAACTACATTTAGATCAGATCTCTAAAGTTGATTCTGAGGTTCACGCATTTTTATATGTAGATGCTGCGGGAGCCCTAGATCAAGCAAAGCAGATTGATATCAAACGTCAGAACGGTGAAAAACTTTCACCATTAGCCGGTGTTCCTTTGGCGCTAAAAGATGTCATAACTCAAAAAGGAATTCCAACCACTTGCGGCTCCAAAATGTTAGAAGGATGGCGTCCGCCTTATGACTCGACGGTAGTTACTCGACTCAAAGACAATGGCGTGGTAATTCTGGGCAAAACAAATATGGATGAATTCGCGATGGGTTCATCAACAGAAAATTCAGCTTATGGACCGACTCACAATCCGTGGGACCTTTCAAGAATTCCAGGAGGTTCAGGCGGTGGATCTTCAGCAGCACTTGCTGCATTTGAAGCGCCGTTAGCAATCGGCACCGATACCGGTGGATCAATTCGCCAACCCGCTGCAGTTACCGGCACTGTGGGCGTGAAGCCAACATATGGTGGAGTTTCGCGTTATGGCCTAGTCGCGTTTTCCTCTTCGCTGGATCAAGCCGGACCTTGTGCCCGCACCGTTTTAGATGCTGCATATTTGCATGAAGCAATTGGTGGATACGACAAACTCGACTCCACCTCGATTAATGCGCCAATTCCACCAGTAGTTGCAGCTGCGAAAGATGGCAATGTAAAAGGGATGAAAATTGGTGTAATCAAGGAATTACAAGGCGATGGTTATCAACCTGGTGTACTGGAGCTCTTCAACCAATCACTTGAACTTTTGGCCGCGCAGGGCGCAGAAATTGTTGAGGTTTCCTGTAAATACTTTGATTACGCGTTGGCTGCTTATTATTTGATTGCGCCGAGTGAGTGTTCTTCAAATCTCGCGCGCTTTGATGCGATGCGTTATGGAATCAGAGTGGGAGAAGGTTCTGCTGAAGAGGTCATGAACCAGACTCGCCAGCTCGGATTCGGAAGAGAAGTTAAGCGACGAATCATTCTCGGAACTTATGCGCTATCCAGTGGTTATTACGATGCATATTATGGAAGTGCACAAAAGGTACGTACCTTGATTTCAAGAGATTTCGAAAACGCTTTCCAAAAAGCAGATGTTCTTGTTTCACCAACCGCGCCGACGACAGCTTTTAAGATTGGTGAAAAAGCAAATGATCCAATTGCGATGTACTTAAATGACATTGCAACAATTCCAACAAACTTAGCCGGTATTGGCGGCATGTCTTTGCCATCCGGTCTTGCAAAGGAAGATGGACTCCCAGCAGGTTTTCAAATCATGGCACCTGCGATGCAGGATGATCGAATGTACAAAGCCGGCGCAGCTCTTGAAGCGGCATTGCTATCAAAGTGGGGCAAGCCGATACTTGATTCCGCTCCAGTGTTGGGAGCGAAATAATGGCTCTTAAGTATGAAGATGTAATTGCTAAATACGAGCCAGTACTTGGTTTAGAGGTTCACGTAGAACTCGGTACTGAATCTAAGATGTTTTGTGGTTGCAATACCGTCTTTGGTGCCGCGCCAAATACCCAAACCTGTCCTGTTTGCTTGGGACTTCCAGGCTCCCTGCCGGTTGTAAATGCAAAAGCTATTGAGTACACGATTGCTATCGGACTAGCTTTGAACTGCTCTATTGCGCCATTTTCACGTTTTGCCCGTAAGAATTATTTCTATCCAGATATGCCCAAGAATTTTCAAACCTCACAATATGACGAGCCAATCTGCGTCAATGGATACCTTGATGTAACTATTGATACCGAAGAGGGTCCAAAAGATTTCCGAATTGAAATTGAGAGAGTTCACATGGAAGAGGACACTGGCAAATCTCTTCATATGGGTGGCGCTACCGGAAGAATTCACGGCGCTGATTACTCCTTATTGGATTACAACCGAGCAGGAATCCCTTTAGTTGAAATTGTTACCAAAGTAGTAACTGGAACTGGAAAGTACGCTCCAGAGGTTGCCAAAGCTTATGTATCTGAATTGCGTGACATCTTGCGTGGACTTGGTGTCAGTGATGTAAAGATGGAACAAGGTTCGTTACGTTGCGATGCGAATGTGTCGTTAAGAGTAATTGGTGCAGAAAAACTCGGAACGCGCAGCGAGACCAAAAATGTTAATTCTTTGCGTTCGGTTGAACGCGCTGTGCGTGGTGAGATGATTCGTCATGCCGAGTTATTGAATAAAGGTGAGAAGGTCACTCAAGAAACCAGACATTTCCATGAAGACACAGGTTTGACCACACCGGGACGTTCAAAGGAACAAGCAGAGGATTACCGCTACTTCCCAGAACCAGATTTAGTGCCGGTAGCTCCTTCAATTGAGATGATTGAAAAGATTCGTTCCGGATTGCCGGAGAAGCCATCGGTTAGAAGAAAGAAACTGCAGGAGGCTTGGCAAGTTCCTGATAAAGAGATGGCCGCCATGATCAATGCAGATGTACTTGATTCAGTGGAAGCCACTGTGAAGTTAGGTGCAGATCCAACCCGCGCTCGTGGTTGGTGGCTAGGCGAAATTGCGCGAATTGCCAATGGAAAAGGTGTGGCGGCCAGCGATTTATCGATAAGCGCCGCCGATGTTGCAGATTTGGTTGCATTAATCGAAAAGGGCGAGCTAACAGACAAATTGGCCCGACAGGTTGTTGAAGGTGTAATTAACGGCGAGGGTAAACCTGCAGAAATTATCAAGAACCGTGGAATTCAAGTTGTGTCTGATGACTCAGCTTTGATGGCGGCGATTGAGAAAGCTATTGCAGCTCAACCAGATGTTGCAGAAAAGGTACGTGGCGGACACGTTCCAGCAGCGGGCGCGCTAATTGGCGCAGTTATGAAAGAAACCAAAGGCCAAGCAGATGCTGCGAAAGTTCGCGAACTCCTTCTCAAGCATTTGGGTCAGGCTTAAGTAGGATTAGCAAATGACCAGCAACATCAAGCCGCGCTCAAAAGATGTAACGGAAGGTTTAGAGCGCGCACCGGCACGTGGCATGTTGCGTGCGGTTGGCATGAAAGATGAAGATTTCGCAAAACCACAAATCGGAATTGCTTCTTCTTGGAATGAAATTACTCCATGCAACCTCTCACTCGATCGTCTGGCTAAGGCTTCAAAGCAAGGTGTAATAGATGCTGGTGGATTCCCAATGCAATTCGGAACTATTTCAGTTTCAGATGGCATTTCAATGGGACATGAAGGTATGCATTTTTCTTTAGTATCCCGAGAAGTAATTGCAGATTCAGTTGAGACTGTAATGCAGGCAGAACGACTTGATGGAATGGTCACCTTTGCTGGCTGCGATAAATCTCTTCCCGGAATGATGATGGCTGCAGCTCGTTTAGATGTCGCCAGCGTTTTTGTTTACGCAGGTTCAACTTTGCCAGGACAGGTTGATGGCCGTGATGTAACAATCATCGATGCCTTTGAGGCTGTTGGAGCATGTGCACGCGGATTAATTTCTCGTGAAGAAGTAGACAAGATTGAACGTGCGATTTGTCCGGGTGAAGGTGCTTGCGGCGGCATGTACACCGCAAACACGATGGCCACAATTGGCGAAGCAATAGGACTTTCCTTGCCTGGATCTGCAGCGCCACCAGCTGTTGATCGACGCCGTGATTCTTATGCCATCAAATCTGGCGCCGCGGTTGTGGAATTAATTCGCCAAGGAATAACAACACGTCAGATTCTTACCAAGCAAGCCTTTGAAAATGCCATCACAGCTTTGATGGCATTGGGTGGTTCCACCAATGCTGTACTGCACTTGCTGGCAATTGCTCACGAAGCAAAAGTGGATCTAACGCTAAATGATTTCCATCGCATCGGATCAAAAGTTCCGTTGCTTGGAGACTTAAAACCATTTGGTCGATTTGTGATGAGCGATGTAGACAAAGTTGGCGGTATCCCTGTCGTGCTTAAAGCTTTGCTAGATGCCGGTTTATTGCATGGTGATTGTTTAACTGTTACTGGAAAAACCATGGCAGAGAATTTGGCAGAGATTAATCCACCAGATGCAGATGGTGAAATTCTTAAAGCGGTAAACAATCCGATGGCAACCACAGGTGGCATAACCATTCTTGGTGGCAGCCTCGCGCCAGAGGGAGCGGTTACAAAGGTTGCTGGTGTTGGTGTAGAAATTTTTGAAGGACCAGCACGGGTATTTGATCGCGAACAATCAGCGATGCAAGCTTTAGAAAATGGAACCATTCAGGCCGGCGATGTTGTGGTAATTCGTTACGAAGGTCCAAAAGGCGGACCGGGAATGCGCGAGATGTTGATGATTACTGGCGCAATCAAAGGTGCAGGTCTCGGAAAATCTGTTTTGCTTCTAACTGATGGTCGCTTCTCGGGAGGAACTACTGGTTTGTGCGTCGGCCATGTTGCACCAGAAGCGGTTGACGGTGGACCGATTGCACTTGTTAAAGATGGCGATCGCATTCGAATCAACACAACTGATCGAACTTTAGATTTACTGGTAGATGAAGCAGAGTTGGTTAAAAGAAAGAATGAATTCAAACCACTTCCAGCCCGTTATACATCTGGTGTTTTAGGGAAGTATTCGAAACTAGTGGGCTCCGCCTCTAAAGGTGCGGTCTGCGACTAAATAGCTCCTTTTGACCCCGTTCAATATGTGAGATGGGTGTCTCAGGGGTTGACGCATACTTTTTGTGAGGGGATAATTCTGCACATGTCAGCGAACACATCTTCTGTATCAGTCGTGATTTCAGTGGTGGTGATTCGCTGCGCGTGAACTAAAAAAAGTTCACGCGCACCCTCAGGAAACTGAGGGTTTTTGCATTCTTAGGGCTTTACAAAATTTATACAAGCAAGGGAATTAAGGACAAGGGAATTAAGGACAAGGGAAATAGAGGAAGGAGTGGAACATGAGTAATCAGATCACAGGAGCCCAATCCCTAGTGAAAGCGTTAGAAGATTCTGGCGTTGATGTCATGTTCGGAATTCCTGGTGGCGCAATCCTTCCCGCATATGACCCGATTTATGATTCAAAGATTCGTCACATACTCGTACGTCACGAACAGGGAGCGGGCCATGCCGCTACCGGCTATGCACAGGTGACCGGCAGAGCTGGTGTGTGTATTGCAACCTCGGGCCCGGGCGCAACAAATTTAGTTACACCACTTGCCGATGCACAGATGGACTCAGTGCCACTCGTGGCAATTACCGGCCAAGTTCCAGCACCAGCGATCGGAACTGATGCTTTCCAAGAAGCAGATATCCGCGGCGTCACGATGCCAATCACAAAACATAATTACTTAGTTACCGATCCAGCCGAGATTCCTAAAGCAATAGCGGAGGCTTTTTACATTGCCAACTCTGGAAGACCGGGACCAGTTCTAGTAGACATCGCAAAAGACGCGTTGCAAAAAATGACTGATTACAAATATCCCACCAGCATAAATTTGCGTGGCTATAAACCGCAGACTGAACCAAATGCTCAATCAATCAGAGATGCTGCTGCATTGATTGCTCAATCAAGCAAGCCGGTTTTTTATGTTGGTGGAGGAGTCATCAAAGCCAACGCATCCAAAGAACTTCTGCAGTTAGCGGAATTAGTGGGCGCACCGGTAGTAACCACTTTGATGGCCCGCGGAGCTTTTCCAGATAGTCATGCACTGCATTTAGGAATGCCAGGTATGCATGGAACTGTAGCTGCCGTTACTGCACTGCAAAAAGCTGATCTATTAATAACTTTGGGCGCTAGATTTGATGATCGCGTAACTGGAAAGCTTTCAAGTTTTGCCGTTAATGCAAAGGTAATTCACGCCGATATCGATCCTGCCGAAATCGGAAAAAATCGCTACGCCGATGTTCCAATAATTGGTGATTTGGGCCCAACCATCCGCGCCTTGATACCTGCTGTTCAAGCTGAATTTAAAAAGAATCAACCAGATTTAACAACCTGGTGGCGTCAGATGGGATCGTTGAGAGACAAATATCCATTGGGTTATAACGAACCTGCTGATGGTTCTCTATCACCACAATATGTAATTGAAAGAATTGGTGCGATCACCGGCCCCGATGGAATTTACGTTGCTGGAGTTGGGCAACATCAGATGTGGGCATCTCAATTTGTTAAGTATGAAAAGCCGCGCACCTGGTTGAACTCTGGTGGCTTAGGAACTATGGGATATGCGGTGCCAGCCGCTATGGGCGCCAAAGTTGGAGCACCAGACACACCTGTTTGGGCAATTGATGGAGATGGTTGTTTCCAGATGACCAATCAAGAGTTGGTTACCTGCGCGCTCAATAACATTCCAATCAAAGTGGCCATCATTAACAATGAGAGTTTGGGAATGGTAAGACAGTGGCAATCTCTGTTTTATCAAAACCGTTATTCAAATACGGATTTACATTCCAAGCGCATCCCAGATTTTGCAAAATTGGCGGAAGCCATGGGATGTGTTGGATTGCGTTGTGACAGCAAATCAGATGTCGACAAGATTATTAAAGAAGCAAATGCCATTAATGATGCTCCTGTGGTGGTTGATTTCAATGTCTTCCGCGATGCGATGGTTTGGCCGATGGTCGCAGCTGGAACTTCAAATGATGACATCATGATTGCCAAAGAAATGGCACCGGACTGGGATTCACAGGAGTTATAGAGATGGCCCAACACACTCTTTCGGTCCTGGTTGAAAATAGCCCAGGCGTTTTGGCCCGGGTGGCCTCACTATTCTCACGTCGCGGATACAACATCGATTCTCTGGCGGTTGGTCCTACTGAAAATCCCGAAGTCTCTCGAATGACAATTGTGCTGAACCTCGAAGGTCATGCCTTGGATCAGGTAAGCGCACAGTTATTTAAATTAGTAAACGTGATTGGCATCCAAGAGATGAAGTCATCAGATTCGAGACAACGCGAACTTTTGATGGTTAAAGTGACCAACAGCGCGGCAATACGTCCGGCAGTGGATGCGGTAATTTCTCAGCATAATTGCTCAGTTGTTGATGAAACATCTTCCTCACTAATCATTGAAGCAATTGGATCTAGCAAAGAGTTAGCCATTTTGTTAAGTGAGCTAAATAAATTTGGTGTAAAAGAGTTAGTTCAATCAGGTCTAATCGCTATGGAAACCGGCGATTCGACTCTGGCAGAACGAACTTTGCAGGAAACTGGACTTGCCTCTTCGGAGTCGCATAGCCAGACAGAGGACTATCAAAACTAACAAACCTAACAAGAAAGCTGGAGCTAACGTGGCAACTATCTATCATGATGAAGATGCAGATCTATCGGTAATCCAAGGCCGAAAAGTTGCGGTCATCGGTTACGGTTCACAAGGACATGCACACGCGCTGAACTTGCGCGATAGTGGAGTAGATGTTCGCGTTGGTTTAGCTGATGGGTCAAAATCTCGCGCAAAGGCTGAACAGGAAGGCTTGCGCGTTGTTTCTGTGGCAGAGGCTGTTAAAGAAGCTACAGTAATTATGTTGCTCGCCCCTGATCACAAACAGCGCCATATTTACACGGAATCTATTGAGCCAAATCTAAAAGCCGGAGATGCACTTTTCTTTGGCCATGGATTCAATATTCGATTTGGTTACATTCAACCACCGGCAAATATTGATGTTTGTATGGTTGCACCTAAGGGTCCAGGACACTTGGTGCGTCGTGAATACACAGCTGGACGTGGAGTTCCTGACATTGTTGCTGTAGAGCAGGATGCAACCGGAAATGCTTGGCCATTGACTTTGTCATATGCAAAAGCCATGGGTGGTCTACGTGCAGGTGGAATCCTCACTACCTTCAAAGAAGAAACTGAAACCGATTTGTTTGGTGAGCAATCCGTTCTTTGTGGTGGAGCCTCTCAATTAGTGCAGTACGGTTTTGAGACTTTGATTGAGGCGGGCTACCAGCCAGAGGTTGCGTACTTCGAGTGCTTGCATGAATTAAAGCTAATCGTTGACTTGATGTATGAAGGTGGTATCGCCAAGCAACGTTGGTCTGTTTCAGATACAGCGGAATATGGAGATTACATCTCCGGACCTCGTGTTATTGATCCACACGTTAAAGAAAATATGAAGGCTGTACTTGCTGACATTCAAAGCGGTGCTTTTGCAAAACGCTTTATTGAGGATCAGGATGCTGGTGCACCGGAGTTCAAAGCACTACGTGCCAAAGGTGAATCCCACCCAATTGAAGAGGTTGGACGTAATCTGCGCAAAATGATGTCATGGGTGAAAGCCGCGAATAAAGATGATTACAAGGAAGGTTCTGCTGCGCGTGAGTAAACCTGTTGTATTAATCGCTGAAGAGTTAAGCCCAGCAACTTTAGAGGCGTTGGGCCCGGACTTTGAAATACGCAATTGTGATGGAGCAAATCGCGCTGAATTACTTCCGGCACTTGCAGCTGGTGTCGATGCGGTTTTGATTCGTTCTGCAACAAAAATGGATGCGGAGGCTATTGCTGCAGCAAAAGGCCTCAAAGTAATTGCCCGAGCTGGTGTTGGTTTGGATAACGTTGATATTCCAGCAGCGACCGCAGCTGGCGTTATGGTGGTTAATGCACCAACCTCCA
>JBDKIY010000038.1:0-10313 GCA_039796875.1 Actinomycetota bacterium | reverse complement strand
GCAATAACTCGAGCAATTTCAGTTACCGCATGCCTTGCGCGCTTGAATTCCACCTCTGAAAGATCACCTTTGTTTTCCATAAGTTGTTGAATAGATAGATCCCGCATTGCTTTAATTCCGAGTTTTTGCGCAACCGACTCACAAGAAGCTCGACGCTCTGCATAACCGCCATCTACTAAAGCGTGATGGGCTCTGGTATCGATTATTAACAACCGAAGATTTGCTCCAGCAAAATCAACTGGAATATGTTTTGCAGAGAGGTCGCGGCAATCTAGAAGTAGCGCGAATCCGGCCCGTGCCATCAAAGAAACGGATTGATCCATGATGCCGCAAGGAACTCCAACATATTGGTTCTCTGCCAACTGAGTAAGTTGTGCCAGCTGCGCTGTTGATTTATTTAGCGCAAAGAGATGATTTAGAGCCGTAGCAACACTGCATTCCAACGCTGCAGAGGATGAAAGCCCAGCTCCCAGCGGAACTTGGCCATCTATGTATATGTTCAGACCGCTTTTGATTTCTAGTGACCAAATTACGCCCAGGACATAGCGCTCCCAATCGCTGCCAACTTTGTTCTTCACCTCAGTAATTGAGCACTCAAAAACCGGAGCTGCTTGTTGAGCAGAGGTGATTCGAATTAGCTCGTCATCACGGGTTGCAATTGCACACTTCGTCACTGAATCAATGGCAAAGGGGAGAACGTATCCATCGCTGTAATCAATGTGTTCACCTATTAAGTTAACTCGACCCGGTGCTTGAGCTATTACCTCAGGCTTGCTACCAAAAGTTTTTTCAAATGCCTCTGATATTTCCATACCTACAAAACTACTTCTCGCAATTGCTGTGCTGATTGCTCAGGTTTTAGATCCATCATGAAAGCACCAAAAGCAGACTCAGAACCCGCTAGATATTTCAATTTCCCAGGCGCTCTGCGGATGCTTTGAATTTGCCAATGCACACGAAGCGAATCTCTGCCTTGGCGTACTGGTGCTTGATGCCATGAAGCGATGTAAGGCATGTTTAAGCCAAATACTCCATCAAGGCGTTGCAGCGCTTCCTTCGCGATAGGAGCAAAAGCTAGACATTGTTCTTCACTTAGAGCTACTAAATCAGGAGCGCTCTTCATTGGTGCAATGTGGATTTCAAAAGGATATCTCGAAGCGTAAGGAACATAAGCAACCCAATGTTCATTTTTGCAGATTATGCGGGATCCATCTGAAAGCTCACGAGCCACAATGTCATCTAGCAATACTCGACCGGTTTTCGAAAGATGATTTTTAGCAACCTCTAACATCCGAGCGGTTTTCGGCGGTAAGTATGAATATGCATAAATCTGGCCATGCGGATGATTAAGAGTTACTCCAACCTCTTCGCCTCGATTTTCAAATGGCGCTATATGTTCGATATAAGGAATTTGGGATAGCTCGCTGGTTCGATCACGCCAGGCTTCCAATACGGTTCGAATCTGCTGGTGGGATAGATCTTTAAAAGAGGAGTCGTAATTTGAGGTGTAACAAACCACCTCGCACTTACCGGCGGCTGGAACCGCAGGCGACGCAAAATCTGGATCGGAAGGGGCGGAAAAGTCAGCTGTTGGTGGACGCAGCGAAGGTGAGCGGTTATCAAAAACAACCACCTCATAATCGCTTTCGGGAATCTCAGTTAAGAATCCAGGACGACTAGGAGCCAGGGGATTCAGCTCTTTAGGTGGCAAGAAAACTCTGCCTTGGCGATGCGCGGCGATTACAACCCATTCATTGTTTAATGGATCTAATCGCATCTCTCCAATTTGAGGTTGCTCCTCAATGGGTCGCTCATCAACCGCATGGCGTGATTGACCTTGAGTGTCGTAATAACGAATGGTTCTTCCATCCATCAAAGTTCTATCGGTGCGCACGACACCGGCGCTCAGTTGCTTGGAGGGTTTCTCACTCGCCATAGTGCCCGATACTCTACCGGCATGTCAGCTACAGCCCATATCTCAAATGGCGGAGTCGATATCTTTATTGAGGTTATCGATCAAGCGCTAGTTATTCGATACTGGGGCGCAAAGATTTCTGGCGATTTTGCTGCAATCCCATTTGAAGGATCGGTCGCTCATAGCGATTTTGACCAGATACAAAACCCAGGGCTGATGCGAGAACACTCGCGCGGCTGGCTCGGCTACCCAACTATCTCTGGACACCGTGCCGGCAAAGAATGGTCCACCAAATTTTTGGTAAAGGATTTAAAAAGTAATAAGGAATCTTTTCAGGCTGTTTTACATGATGAAAACGCACAACTAACTTTGAATTTCGTCGGCCAGTTAGATTCCTATGGCGTGTTAAAAACTCAGTTTGAATTAATCAACCAAGGTGCGGATTACACACTTAATGAGTTGCATTACTGGTTGCCGTTAAGCGATAGAGCAACAGAAACCCTTGATTTTGCCGGACGTTGGTCCAATGAACGCAACCCGCAACGTAAAGAAATCAGCATTGGTAGATGGGTGCGCGATTCTCATGAAGGACGCAGTGGGCATAACTACACAATTGGTCAGATTGCTTTGAATTCACACACCAACTTTGCATCTGGGGAGGCTTGGGCTGTTTCTTTGGCGTGGAGTGGTGACATTAAATATTGTGTTGAAAAAACTTATGAGGGAATCCAAAGTATCGGAGCTGCTGAGATTTTGCTCCCCGGTGAAGTAATTCTTAAGAATGGTGAAAGCTATAAAGCGCCTGAATTGTTTGCTTGGTACTCAAATCAAGGCCTAGATGGATTAGCAAATAATCTACATTCACATCTGCGGGCCAGAGATGTACATCCGAAGCGGCCCAGACCACTTACTTTGAATATGTGGGAAGCGGTTTACTTCGATCATGATGAAGCGAAAATCCGCCAGCTGGTAGATATTGCAGCAGAGATCGGCGTGGAGCGCGTTGTACTGGATGATGGTTGGTTCGGATCTAGACGCGATGATCGCAGTGGCCTTGGGGATTGGATAGTTAGTAAAGATGCCTGGCCAAATGGTTTAGGCGGGATTACCGATTATGTAGTGAACAAAGGGATGGAGTTTGGCCTTTGGTTTGAGGGCGAAATGGTTAATCCTGATTCAGATCTTTATCGTGCACATCCCGATTGGATTTTGAATGTTGCGGGAAGAGTTCCACCCACCTGGAGACATGAATTAGTTTTGGATTTAAGTAGAAGTGAAGTGTTCCAACACGTACTTGAACAAACCAGCGCCATATTGAAGGCGCACAAGATTTCATACATAAAATGGGATCACAATCGAGTTCTAATTGATGCGGGATCGGCAGGTTTACCGGCAATTCAAAAACAAACAAAAGCCTTATATAGATTGTTTGCTGAGTTAAAAAAGCGTCACCATGGTCTTGAAATTGAATCATGTGCCTCAGGTGGTGCCCGCATTGATTTGGGGATCATTGACTTGGTAGATCGATTCTGGACTAGCGATAACAACGACGCACTGGAGCGGCAGCGAATGCAACGTTGGACCATACAATTTATACCGCCGGAGTTGCTAGGAACCCACATCGGCTCAAATCCTGGTCATCAGACTGGTCGAGATCTTTCTCTTGGATTTAGGGCCGCTACCGCTTTATTTGGCCATGCTGGTTTAGAGCGAGATTTAACCGCTCTCTCCAAAGAAGAACTAAGCGCGTTAAAGTCTTGGATATCGCTTTATAAGAGAGAACGCTCACTTCTTCACTCAGGTGAATTGGTGAGAATTGATTATCCAGATGATGCGCATTATTTGCATGGGGTAATAAGTAAAGATCAAAGTTCTGCGCTTTTTTCTTATGTGCAACTCATGCCGATTCCTGCATCTCACGCCGCAAAACTCACTTTCCGCGGATTGAAGCCGGGGAGTAGTTACCGAGTTTCAGTTATCCACGATGCTGGAAGCACGCAATTTATGGAAATTACAAATCCGGCTTGGATTAAAGAGGGCGCAATAATCTCAGGCTCGGCACTAGATAAAATTGGACTTCCAGCGCCAATCTTGCGACCAGCGAATGCATTGTTGTTAAAGTTCGAAGAGGTAAATGCCTAATCGAGCCAGTTAAGGGTTCGCTCAATTGCTTTCTTCCAATTCCGATATCCGTCGGTAGCAAGAGAGCTTGATTGATTTGATTTCCAGCGCATGCCTTCTTGCCATTTACTGCGCAATTCGGAAATATCTTTAAACACACCTACCGCAAGCCCTGCTGCATAGGCGGCGCCTAAAGCTGTGGTTTCAATAATTAACGGTCTAATTACATCGACACCCATGATGTCTGACTGCATCTGCATGCAAAGCTCATTGGCAGTGATTCCACCATCAACTCTCATTTCAGGAAGCTTCACGCCGCTATCTGCTGACATTGCATCTAAAACATCTCGTGTTTGATAGCAGATAGCTTCAAGAGCGGCGCGAGCAAGATGTGCTTTGGTCGCCGCACGAGTTAATCCCACTACAACGCCTCGAGCATCATTTCGCCAGTAAGGAGCAAACAATCCTGAGAATGCTGGAACAAAATAGACGCCGCCGTTATCTGCAACAGATTTAGCTAGTGGTTCAATCTCAGGCGCAGAGCTAATGATCTGCAATTGATCACGTAGCCATTGGATGGCAGAACCAGTGACAGCCACTGAGCCTTCCAAAGCAAAATGTGTTGGTTGAGTTCCGAACTTGAAACAAACGGTGGTTAAAAGTCCATTCTTAGATCGAACTATCTCTGTTCCGGTGTTTAAGAGTGCAAAATTTCCAGTTCCGTAAGTGGTTTTTGATTCGCCACGATTAAAGCAAGCCTGACCAACCATTGCAGATTGTTGGTCACCTAAGATCCCAGCAATCGGTATGGCACTGCCTAGTGGACCGGAAGGATCGGTTTCGGCGTAGATTTCCGAGGAGGATTTAATTTCGGGCAGAATTGTGCTTGGAACACCGAAAATCTCCAGTAGTTCAGAATCCCAATCCAAAGTTTCAAGGTTCATTAACAAAGTACGGCTGGCATTGGTTACATCAGTAACATGAACGCCACCTCGTGCGCCACCAGATAAATTCCAAACCAACCAGCTATCAATAGTCCCAACCAATGCGCGACCTTCTTGCACCGCACTCTTTACCGCCGGTACATTGTTTAGGAACCAATTAATTTTGCTTCCCGAGAAATATGGCGCAATTGCTAAACCTGTTTTGAAAATTACTTTTGACTTGGTTTCCTCAGAAAGTGAGTTGAGAAAATTAGAGGTTCGGGTGTCTTGCCAAACAATGGCGTTGGAAAGTGGTGCTCCGGTAGTTTTATCCCAAATAACAGTGGTCTCACGTTGATTTGTGATTCCTATTGCTGCAAGATCGGAACCACTAATTCGAGCCGCCTTTAAAGCCCCCGAAATCACATCTTGGGTGCGTTGCCATATTTCGGCAGCATCATGTTCTACCCATCCGGCCTGCGGCAGTATCTGGGTGTGCTCTAGTTGGTGTTGGCCAATAATTTTGCCGGAATCATCAAAGACTATAAATCGAGTACTGGAAGTTCCTTGATCGAGGGAGCCGATGTACGCCATAGCCCGTATCCTAAGCCTGTGTTGCTAACCAATTCGAGCTTAAATGACCAACAACGTCAGGCGGCGTTAGTTGAATTGGGCTCTGCTGAGTTTGATGTTTTGGTTATTGGTGGCGGAATCAATGGAGTTGGCATTGCACTTGATGCAGCCTCACGTGGCCTGAAAGTAGCCTTAGTTGAAAGCGCAGATTTTGCTTCAGGAACTTCATCTAAATCATCCAAGTTGATTCATGGCGGATTGCGCTATTTAGAGCAGTACGATTTCAAATTAGTCAGAGAAGCTTTAAATGAGCGAGAGTTGATGGTTAGCACTCTCTCTCCACATTTGGTAAAACCAGTCTCCTTTTTATACCCACTCCAAGAGAAATTAAAAGAACGTACCTACGTTGGTGCTGGCATGGCACTTTATGACGCACTTCGCGGATTCAAGCGTGCCCTGCCGTGGCACAAACATCTAACCCAGAAAAAAATTAGTGAGATTGCACCTTCGCTACGTCTTGATGTAGTTACCGGTGGTTACCAATACTTTGATGCACAAGTTGACGATGCTCGTCATACTATGACAATCGCTAGAACAGCTGCGAAATATGGTGCGATTATTGCCACGCGCACTCGTTGTGAAGAATTGATTAGAAATGGCAAAACCGTAATCGGTGCCAGAGTTAAAGATTTAGAAACTGATGAAGTAATTAAGGTTCGTTCCAGAGCAACAATTATGGCGGCTGGTGTTTGGACCGATCCCTTGCATGAGAAATTTGAACTCAAAGGCGGTTATGGCGTTCGCATGTCTAAAGGTGCGCATATTGTCGTACCGGGAGATGCCATTAAATCTGAAACCGGCGTTATTTTGAAAACTGATATCTCTGTTTTGTTTATTATCCCGTGGGGCGACCAATGGATTGTTGGAACTACTGATACTGATTACGATCAGAGCCGAGAAGAGCCTTTAGCTACCGCAGAAGATGTTACTTACATTATTAACCAAGCCAATCGCGTACTTGAACCTAAATTGAGACGCGATCAGGTAATTGGCGTCTTTGCCGGTTTACGGCCCTTAGTTTCAACCGATCCGAATTCACCCACCACAAAGCTTTCTCGCGAGCATGTGGTTGATAGCCCGGCACGAGGTTTTGTATCAATCGCCGGCGGCAAATACACCACTTATCGAATTATGGCTGAGGATGCGGTGAATGAAGCGGTTAATCATTTACGTCGCATCGTGCCTGATTCTGAAACTGAAACTCTGGCGATTATTGGAGCTGAGGGATATTCAGTCTTGATGAATCAAATTCCAAGATTGGCTCAAAGTTTTGGGATTTCAGAGAAGACCGTGGAGCACTTACTAAATCGCTACGGCTCTTTGATTGATGAAGTTCTGGCTCCTGCCCAGGAAAATGAAAAGCTTTGTGAACCTATAACTCCAAACCTGAATTACATTGGCGCAGAAATTATTTACGCAGTCACTCATGAAGGCGCAAGAAGTGTTGATGATGTGCTTTCGCGCCGTACCAGAATTGCCTTTGAGGCAAAAGATCAAGGATTGAGTGTTGTAGAGAAAGTCGCAGACCTCATCGCCCCGTATTTAAACTGGAAGAAAGCTCAAAAGACCGCCTCGATAAAAGAGTATGAGGAATTAATTGAGCGTCAAAATAATATTTTATTAGCTGCGAAATCAACCAAGAGCAAGGTCAGCTAGTTCTTAATCTGACCCTTGCAGGTATCAACAACCACTGGAGCTTTTGTAGCGGTTGGTTTTGGGGTGGGAGATGGTGTTGGAGTTACTCCCTGAATTAGGTTGAAAGAGATGTTTTGTCGAATCTCGGCATGTGTACCGGTTTGATCAACAAAAGCTATGTACCCCTCGGTCAATCCGGCAGGAAGATTTCGAAGTGACAAGGTCCAAACACCAGATGCATCACGGACTGGAGTTTGATCTACCTTCTTTGGATTATCGCCATTTAATCTGAAAGCAACGGTGCCAGTAACTACCGGATTTCCTGAAGGGCGCTTAACCTCTACCTTTATTTTCGTCGCTTTATCAGTTGTTGTGGCCTTAATATCGGTAATAAACAGGGAAGTTGGTTCTTGCAAAGGCAAATAATCACCGGTTTGTGGGGTCCAAACGCCGCGAGTTAATTGAAGGAAAGAGGCGGTATCTCCGCGAAAAACATTCAAATCAATTCTTGTCGATGCAACTCCGTACTTCTTTCCAATGCCACATGAAGAGTATTGCCAGATTTGCCAGAGAGAGGTGCAATCCGAGGTAGACCAAGAGTGCACAAAGCAACCAAAATCTTTACGCCCGGGTTCGGCGGTCAAGTCAGCGGGATCGATTCCGTATCTAGCTTTCCACAAAGGATATTGACGCAGTTTTTCACTTCGCACCATCGCCTGTTCCATAAAAGTTGGATAGGAGTAGAAAATTGGCTTGCGGCCTGTTTTTTCATACATCATATCTAGCCAAGTTTCTGCCCATAAAGTGACTAAAGATCTTGGTGCGTACTTAGTGCAAGTACTACCGGATGCGGCAACGCAGTTATTTTCTAGGTCAAGTGCGTAAGGTAAATCTTTTTCAGTGTATCCACCCATGCTAGATAATCGCCAGATTGCTTTTTGTGCCTGGGCTTGAGCATCTCTAATTACTGCCGCTCGATCAGTTGTGTTGGGCAGGATTGTGTAGTGGTAGTAACCGGTATAAATACCTGCTGCTTGCGCAGCATTTCTATCCATTAGCAAATATTTCAAGGCAAGCGCATCGGCATCATCACGTGTATCCGAGGCTTTGATCATTACAAATCTAATTCCTGCGGCATACATTTTTTCGAAATCAATTGGTTTGTCATATGGATGCTGCCAACGACTTACATCCGTTCCATGTATTCGACCACCTGGACCAGTGACTGCAATTAACTCATCTGGCGTACTTATTGCCGGCGCAGCTTCTACAACCACAGTTCTAGATCCAGTAATTAAAGTTTTGTTTCCGATTGTGACTCTGGCTCGGTAAGTGGTGCGACCCTCTAAACCAGTGGCTCGGGTCTGAATCTTCCAGGCTCCACTTGGTGTGGATTTGGTGCGTAGTTTGGTGTCTTTCCAGGTGGAACCAAGCTTTACATCGATTCTCACCACAGCATTTTTAACTTTTGGCTTGATAACGCCATGAAAAGTGACCTTTTGCTCTGGAAATGCCGGTGTTTGAACTAAGTAGAAAGAGGAGGTCGATTTGGCAGCAATGGCAGGGGAGAGAAGCGCGGACAGTAAGACAAAGGTAAGTAAAGGTATTAACAGTCGCGGCCGATTCACTCGGCAATTATGGCGATTTGTTCCCCAAAAATCTCAACACACGCTCGTTCTAAAACTTCGCGATGAGAATCCATACGCACCGCAGTGAAATCATGCATTCCACTCAGTTTCTCAGCATCCACAAAACTTAATTTAAGTTGATTGTTATCAAAGCTAACTAGCCGTGCATCAAAAAAAGCCAGCCATGCCACTCGATTCTCTTGCTCTACTAAGTCGAGAACCTCATTCCAGCGCGACTTAATTTCAATCAGAGATAGGGAGGACATATCTGACTTTAAGCCTCTTCTACTGCCGCTAATTAATTATTGCGATGACGGCAGCTATTGCAGCAACAACCGCTGTGAGACTCTTCCCTGCAGTAGTTGCTAGAAACTTTTGACCTGCTTTTAGGTAGGTCAATGCAAAAACAATAAATCCGACACCCACGATTAGCACAGTGGTGGTAGTTAAATCAGATTTCCCACCTTGGTAGCGCAGATTTATTAAGCCAACTGCAATTAGGGCATATGCGGTATAGCGAAAATATTGAAGTGCGCTCACTCTTGTGCCTCTCTAGTAGCTTGTTCTGAGTCAGAAGGGAGTAACCACGCGCGATCTTCTGCAAATGAATACTTCGCAACTTTGCCAATGGGAACAATCTCTTCATAAATTGGATCAGATTCAACTGCCAGTATTACACCCTCTTCAGTATCGAGGGTGTACTCGACATGGTTTCCGTAGAAGACCACATTTGTTACTAGGCCTTCGCCTTTGCCTGGGGTTGAAGATTTAGCAGCCGTTACTGAAATTGACTCAGGACGGACCAATAATGTGGGCTGATTAGAACTCAAAGCTTGGTCTTGTGCGGCGACCTCTAGCTCTTTGCCTCCGACAACAACTGTGGCTTTACCTTTACCGGCTTTTTTGGCGCTGGCTACTTTTAAGAAATTAGAGCGACCAATGAAGTCAGCAACGAAAACCGATGCTGGTCGGCGGTAAATTTCATCTGGATTTCCAACCTGTTCTACGACCGCATTTCGCATGACCACGATGCGATCAGACAAGCTCATCGCTTCATCCTGATCATGGGTCACAAAGATGCTGGTAATTCCAAGACGGCGTTGGATATTTCTAATTTCTACTCGCATTTGTGCGCGCAGTTTGGCATCCAAGTTGGAAAGTGGTTCATCAAATAACAAAACCTTAGGACGAACTACCATGGCACGCGCCAAAGCTACGCGTTGTTGTTGTCCACCAGAGAGTTGATTCGGAGCACGATTTGCCAGATGTGACAAACTCATCGACTCCAAAACTTCAGCGACAGCGCTTTTAATTTCAGCTGCAGACATTTTCTTAATACGAAGACCATAAGCGACGTTATCGAAAACCGTCATATGGGGGAAAAGTGCATAAGACTGAAAAACCATACCCATAGGACGCTTATCGGGTGTCATGGAAACCAAATTCTCGCCATCAAGT